>NZ_LEKE01000046.1:0-181031 GCF_001029585.1 Rhodococcus sp. ARP2
CTCGGCAACGATCTCGCCCACGTTCTTGAGATGCACGTGGCCGGGTACGAACTGGGTGTACGAGTTCGCTACGGCGACGATCGGCTTTCCGAAGTCGGAATCCGTCATTCCTGTGGCGCGCCACAGGGATCGGGCTCCGGCAGCATTACGTCCGATGGTGGTGGTGCGTGACCTCAACGGGGGCATGGGCGTGTTCCTTATGTGATCGTTGCTGGTCCACTCAAATAGAAGCGAGGGCCTTCCAACGCTACTCGCGTGTTACGGGCGCTTCTCTTCGGGCTGGTCCTGTGAGTTCTCGGCGACCTCGGATTCTGCTTCTGCTTCTGCAGCTGCTTCTTCCTCTTCGGCTTCCTTGGCGGCGAAGGCTTCTGCCGCCGATGCATAGGGATCAGTGATGCGGCCGCCGCTGGCGATCGCGATCTCGGGAAGCCTGACGAAGCTGACCGCAGGCAGGGTCACCTCGGTTCCGTCGGTGAGTTCCGCGCGCGCCCAGCTGCGCTTCGGGAAGCGGAAACCCTTGACGTCGTCCCAGGCGAGGGTGCGCTTGGAGAACGTCGAGCGGACCTCGAGGCCGTCAGGGCTGACGGTGGTGCGCAGTCGCGCGACGAGATAGACGGCGATGATCGGAAGGATCAGCAACCAGCTGAAGGCGACGGGCCACCCGAAGATCGGGAAGCTGACCGCGAACAGGAGGAACGCGCACGCCATGTAAGCGAGCTGCGAAATGCGGATGACGTGCCGAAGTGGTTTCGGCGTGTGGGATGATTGAGCCGGTGGCACGGGCTGCTGCGAAGTTGACACCTCTACATCTTCGCATTGCAGCCGATGTATCTCAGATTCTGGGACGGTCGACTCACCAAGTTTGCCGTTCGCGACTAGCGCCTCTACTGTCGAGTGCGTGAAACAGAATGAGTTGCTCGTAATCGGCCGGCGCGTCGTCGCCTGAGTCGATTTTTCAACTCACCAGATAACGACGCGCCACCCTCGCTCAGCAGATGCTGACGGGGGTTTTTTGTTGCCCGGAGCCAGAATCAGAGGATTTCCCAGTGAGCGCACCAACAGCACGGCCTCAACCCACGCCGCGCAAGTCAGGGACACCGAGCCCGACAACCGCGGCTGCCGCAACCCAGACGGCCAACCGTCGCCAGCTCCCGCCTGAGCGGGTAACCGGCGCGCAGTCTGTGGTTCGAGCCCTCGAAGAGCTCGAGGTCGACACGGTATTCGGCATTCCCGGCGGTGCCGTGCTCCCGGTTTACGACCCACTCTTCGATTCGGTCAAGGTCCGCCACGTGCTCGTGCGCCACGAGCAGGGTGCAGGCCACGCTGCCACCGGTTACGCCCAGGCGACCGGCAAGGTCGGCGTCTGCATGGCTACCTCGGGTCCCGGTGCGACCAACCTGGTCACGCCACTGGCCGACGCGCAGATGGACTCCGTTCCGATCGTCGCGATCACCGGACAGGTGGCGCGCTCGCTGATCGGTACCGACGGCTTCCAGGAAGCCGACATCTCAGGCATCACGATGCCGGTCACCAAGCACAACTTCCTGATCACCGACGCGATCGACATCCCGCGCATCATGGCCGAAGCCTTCTACCTCGCGGCCAGCGGTCGCCCCGGCGCCGTCCTGGTCGATATCCCCAAGGACATCCTGCAGTCGCAGACCACGTTCTCGTGGCCGCCGGAGATGCGTCTGCCGGGCTACCGCCCGGTCACCAAGCCGCACGGCAAGCAGGTTCGTGAAGCTGCACGTCTGATCGCCGACGCCAAGTCGCCGGTTCTGTACGTCGGTGGCGGCGTCATCAAGTCGGACTCCTCGCCGGAGCTGCTCGAATTGGCAGAGCTGACCGGTATCCCCGTCGTCACCACGCTGATGGCCCGCGGCGCGTTCCCGGACAGCCACGACCTCAACTGCGGTATGCCGGGAATGCACGGCACCGTTGCCGCAGTCGCCGCTCTGCAGCGCAGCGATCTCCTGATCACCCTCGGCGCGCGTTTCGACGACCGCGTCACCGGTCAGCTGAATTCCTTCGCGCCCGATGCCAAGGTCATCCACGCCGACATCGATCCGGCCGAGATCGGCAAGAACCGGTACGCGGACGTCCCGATCGTGGGTGACTGCAAAGAGGTCATCACCGAACTCATCGAGGCTATCCGTGCCGACATGGCCACGGGCACCACGTTCGAACTTTCGGAATGGTGGGCGTACCTGAACGACATCCGTCGTACCTACCCGCTGAGCTACGACCGTCCCACCGACGGTCAGCTGAGCCCGGAGTACGTCATCCAGACCGTCGGCAAGCTCGCCGGACCGGATGCCATCTACTGTGCCGGCGTCGGCCAGCACCAGATGTGGGCCGCGCAGTTCGTCGGTTACGAGAAGCCGCGCACGTGGCTCAACTCGGGCGGGCTCGGCACCATGGGGTACGCGGTTCCCGCAGCCATGGGCGCCAAGATGGGCATGCCCGACACCGAGGTGTGGGCGATCGACGGCGACGGCTGCTTCCAGATGACCAATCAGGAACTCGCAACCTGCGCACTCGAAGGTATCCCGATCAAGGTTGCCCTCATCAACAACGGCAACCTCGGCATGGTGCGTCAGTGGCAGACACTCTTCTACGAAGAGCGCTACTCCAACACCAACCTCGGAACGCACGGTGCCATCCGCATCCCGGACTTCGTCAAGCTCGCAGAAGCATTGGGCTGCCACGGAATTCGTGTCGAGCGCGAAGAAGATGTCGAAGCTGCGATCCGTGAGGCGCAGTCCATCAACGACAAGCCTGTCGTGATCGACTTCATCGTCACCGCCGACGCACAGGTGTGGCCGATGGTCGCTGCCGGAACGAGCAACGACGAAATCATGGCGGCCCGGGGCATCCGGCCGCTGTTCGACGACGACGAGGCAGTTGCCGAGCCCGCCGTCATCCACGAAGCCATGTCACGCGAGCAAGCCGGACCCGCCGCGGGCACAGGGGAGGATCAGAAGTGAGCACCAGTCACACCCTCAGTGTTCTCGTCGAGGACAAGCCAGGCGTGCTGGCCCGCGTCTCCGCACTTTTCTCCCGCCGCGGATTCAACATCGAATCCCTTGCGGTGGGCGGAACCGAGATCCCCGAGATCTCACGTATGACCATCGTCGTCACGGTCGACGAGTTCCCTCTCGAGCAGGTGACGAAGCAGCTCAACAAGCTGATCAACGTCATCAAGATCGTCGAGCAGGACGGTGAAGCATCCGTCGCTCGCGAGCTCGTGCTCATCAAGGTGCGCGCAGATGCAAGCGTGCGCACGCAGGTCATCGAAACGGTGAACCTGTTCCGCGCCAAGGTGATCGACGTCTCCCCGGAGTCCGTCACCATCGAGGCGACCGGTACTCGGTCCAAGCTGGATGCACTGCTGCGGATGCTTGATCCGTACGGTATCCGGGAGATCGTTCAGTCCGGGGTCGTGGCAGTCGGTCGAGGGCCGAAGTCGATCACGGCCACCCGCTAGTACTTTTAGACACGTAAAAATCCAAGGAGAGGTTGAGAACTGTGGCAGTCGAGATGTTCTACGACGACGATGCCGATCTGTCGATCATTCAGGGCCGCAAGGTTGCTGTGATCGGCTACGGAAGCCAGGGCCACGCCCATTCGCTGAGCCTGCGTGACTCGGGCGTCGATGTGCGCATCGGCCTCAAGGAGGGCTCCAAGTCCCGCGAAAAGGCGCAGGAGCAGGGCCTGACAGTCGGTACGCCGGCCGAGGTTTCCGAATGGGCCGACGTCATCATGGTGCTCGCACCTGACACCGCTCAGGCCAGCATTTTCACCAACGACATCGAGCCGAACCTCAAGGACGGCGACGCGCTGTTCTTCGGTCACGGCCTGAACATTCACTTCGACCTGATCAAGGCTCCGGAGTTCGTCACCGTCGGCATGGTTGCCCCCAAGGGACCGGGCCACCTGGTGCGTCGTCAGTTTGTCGACGGCAAGGGCGTTCCCGCGCTCATCGCCATCGACCAGGATCCCAAGGGTGAAGGCCAGGCTCTCGCTCTGTCCTACGCCAAGGGCATCGGCGGAACCCGCGCAGGCGTCATCAAGACCACGTTCAAGGAAGAGACCGAGACGGACCTCTTCGGCGAGCAGGCTGTGCTCTGCGGCGGCACCGAGGAACTGGTCAAGACCGGTTTCGAGGTCATGGTCGAGGCCGGCTACGCACCCGAGATGGCGTACTTCGAGGTTCTGCACGAGCTCAAGCTCATCGTCGACCTCATGTACGAGGGTGGCATCGCCCGCATGAACTACTCGGTGTCCGACACCGCTGAGTTCGGTGGATACCTCTCCGGCCCGCGCGTCATCGACGCCGACACCAAGGAGCGCATGAAGGCGATCCTGGCCGACATCCAGTCCGGCGAGTTCACCCGTCGTCTGGTTGCCAACGTCGAGAACGGCAACACCGAGCTCGAAGGCCTGCGCAAGGCCAACGCCGAGCACCCCATCGAGGTCACCGGCAAGAAGCTGCGCGACCTGATGAGCTGGGTCGATCGTCCGATCACCGAAACCGCGTAATTCGTAGTTTCACGCTCCACGTCTCCACTGGCCTGATGTCGCGCCGGTTCAATTACGTTGAACCAGCGCGGCATTGGGCCGGAGTCGTTTTCCGGGCCGGCTGAGTCCGGATTCATATTCCATCGAGAATTCGCCCGCGAAAGTGTCCACTATGTGGTATCGCCTACCGCGTTGTGGATTCGAAGTGAGCGCGCACTAAACTATCGGTGGTTAAACCACCTTCACACCCACCTAATCAGGGAGTTTGCACGTGAGCCAGCCTGGCCGTCCCGTTGTTCTGATCGCCGACAAGCTCGCGCCGTCCACAGTCGAGGCGCTCGGTGACGGTGTGGAGGTGCGTTGGGTCGACGGACCCGACCGCCCGGCGCTGCTCGCCGCGGTACCCGAGGCCGACGCGATTCTCGTCCGTTCCGCCACCACCGTCGACGCCGAGGTTCTGGCCGCAGGCACCAAGCTGAAGATCATCGGCCGCGCCGGTGTCGGCCTGGACAACGTCGAGATCCCCGCAGCCACCGAGCGCGGCGTGATGGTCGTCAATGCACCGACCTCCAACATCCACTCGGCAGCCGAGCACGCAGTTGCTCTGCTCATGTCGACCGCTCGCCAGATTCCCGCAGCAGACAAGACACTGCGTGAGAACACCTGGAAGCGAAGCAAGTTCAACGGCGTCGAGATCCTCGGCAAGACCGTCGGCGTTGTCGGACTCGGCCGCATCGGCCAGCTGTTCGCGCAGCGTCTCGCCGCGTTCGAAACCACCATCATCGCGTACGACCCCTACTTGCCCGCAGCTCGCGCCGCGCAGCTCGGCATCGAACTGGTCACCATCGACGAGCTCGTCGAGCGCGCCGACTTCATCTCCGTGCACCTGCCCAAGACCAAGGAAACGGCCGGCCTGATCAACGCCGAGCGTCTCGCCAAGGCCAAGGACGGCGTCATCATCGTCAACGCCGCCCGCGGTGGTCTGATCGACGAAGACGCGCTCTACGACGCACTGGTCTCCGGCAAGGTCCGCGGCGCCGGTCTCGACGTGTTCAGCACCGAGCCGTGCACCGATTCCAAGCTCTTCGAGCTCGACAACGTCGTCGTCACCCCGCACCTCGGAGCATCGACGTCCGAGGCTCAGGACCGCGCAGGCATCGACGTGGCGAAGAGTGTTCTCCTCGCTCTGGCGGGCGAATTCGTTCCCGAGGCTGTCAACGTCTCCGGCGGCCCCGTCGGAGAAGAAGTTGCTCCGTGGCTCGAGCTGGTCCGCAAGCTCGGTCTCCTCGCTGCGACGTTGTCGCCCGAAGCTGTGCAGACCGTGCAGGTTGTCGCCACCGGCGAGCTGTCTGCCGAAACCGTCGACATCCTCGGCCTGGCCGCACTGCGCGGCGTGTTCTCCGCCAGCAGCGACGAGGCCGTCACGTTCGTCAACGCTCCGGCACTGGCCGAGCAGCGCGGCGTCACCGTATCGGTCGAGAAGCACTCCGAGGCTCTTGCTCACCGCAGCGCGGTCGAGGTTCGCGCAGTTGCCGCGGACGGCACGGTCACGTCGGTCACGGGCGCACTCACCGGTCTGCAGCAGGTCGAGAAGATCGTCAACATCAACGGACGCAGCTTCGACCTGCGCGCCGAGGGTCACAACATCGTCGTTCACTACAGCGATCGCCCGGGCGTTCTCGGTGTCCTCGGCACCGTTCTCGGTAACGCGGGCGTGGACATCCTCGCCGCAGCACTGAGCCAGGATGCCGAAGGCGAAGGCGCAACGGTCATCTTGCGCGTCGATCGCGTCGTCGGAGACGCCGAGGTCGAGGCAATCGTCTCGCAGCTCGACGCTCGCGTCGCCCAGGTCGACCTTTCCTGATTGTTTTTGCTGTGCGCCTTTATTAACCGCCCGCGGTTAATAAAGGCGCACAGTTCTACTGAGATGAGGACTCCATGAAGCTTGCGGTCATTCCGGGCGACGGAATCGGTGTCGAGGTCACAGCCGAAGCACTCAAGGTGCTCGGCAAGTTGGTTCCGGATCTGGAAACCACCGAATACGATCTCGGTGCCCGTCGCTACAACGCCACCGGCGAGTTGCTCCCGGCGGAAGAGCTGGACCAGATCCGTCAGCACGACGCAATCCTGTTGGGCGCCATCGGTGATCCGCGGATCGTCGCACCCGGCATCCTCGAGCGTGGTCTGCTGCTGAACATGCGTTTCCAGCTCGATCATCACGTGAATCTTCGCCCCGCACAGCTGTACCCGGGTGCGCTGTCGCCGTTGGCGGCCCAGCCGGAGATCGACTTCGTCGTGGTTCGTGAAGGCACCGAAGGCCCGTACACCGGAAACGGTGGCGCCATCCGCGTCGGCACCGATCACGAGATCGCGACCGAGGTGTCGATCAACACCTGGTTCGGCGCCGAGCGTGTCGTTCGTTATGCATTCGCGTTGGCGCAGACACGTTCCAAGCACCTCACACTGATCCACAAGACCAATGTGCTCTCCAATGCGGGAGCAATCTGGACGCGTGCGATCGAGACCGTCGGGGCCGAGTACCCGGACGTCGAGACCGCGTACTGCCACATCGACGCTGCCACCATCTACATGGTGACCGACCCGTCGCGGTTCGACGTCATCGTCACGGACAACCTGTTCGGTGACATCATCACCGACCTGGCCGGTGCGGTGACCGGTGGAATCGGTTTGGCCGCAAGCGGAAACATCGACGCTTCCGGTACCAACCCGTCGATGTTCGAGCCCGTGCACGGCAGTGCTCCGGACATCGCCGGCAAGGGAATCGCAGATCCCACCGCCGCGATCCTCTCGGCCGCACTGCTTCTTCGCCATCTCGGACGCGAGGACGACGCCGCTCGCGTCGAGGCTGTGGTCGCTGCCGACCTGGCAACGCGCGGCGAAGGCCCCATCTCCACGACCGAGATCGGCGACCGGATCACCGCAGCGCTGTAAGGATTTCTTTCACGAGACTGACGCGCGTAAGCCTTACGGCTTGCGCGCGTCAGTCGTTTCCGACACCCCGATAGACTGGCCAGTATGCGTCTTGGTCGAATTGCCAGTCCCGATGGTGTTGCGTTCGTCAGTATCGAAGGTGAAGAGGATGCCCTCGTCGCCAAGGAAATTGCGGAGCACCCGTTCGGGAACCCCACCTTTACCGGCCGTAGTTGGCCGCTTGCCGATGTTCGTCTGCTGGCTCCGATTCTCGCCAGCAAGGTGATCTGTATCGGCAAGAATTATGCAGATCACATCGCGGAGATGGGCGGCGAGGCGCCGGCTGATCCGGTGATCTTCCTCAAGCCCAATACGTCCATCGTCGGCCCGGGCGCCCCGATCGTCTTGCCTCCGACGTCCAACGAGGTGCATTTCGAGGGTGAACTCGCGGTGGTCATCGGTCAGCCTTGCAAAGACGTACCCGCGGCGAAGGCGTTGAGCGTGGTCCTTGGCTACACGATCGCCAACGACGTATCGGCGCGAGATCATCAGCGTCACGACGGGCAATGGACGCGCGCGAAGGGCCACGACACCTTCTGCCCGCTCGGTCCGTGGATCGAAACCAGCCTCGATGCGTCCGACGTCGACATCAAGACCGAGGTGAACGGTCAGGTCAAGCAGGACAGCAGCACCGCCTTCCTGCTTCACGACATTCCGAAGATCATCGAGTGGATCTCGGCGGTGATGACCCTCCTGCCCGGCGACGTCATCCTCACCGGCACCCCCGCCGGAGTCGGCCCGATCGTCGACGGCGATTCCGTGTCGGTCACGGTCTCGGGGATCGGCACGCTCACGAACCCGGTGACCGCCAAGAACTGATCTGACCCGGTTCGTCCGTCATGTGACTACGGAGGCCCCATCCCCACCGGATGGGGCCTCTGTCGTGGTGTGAGTCGAGAGGTGTCTGTCAAAGAAAAGTTGCAAGATGGTAACTAACGCCGGATGCCCGATTGGGATTGCCTTCCGGTTCGAGGTAATCAGGCCCTGGGACTGACCTGCGGGTTTCATGAGCCAGGCGAAGCTTCACTCATGATCCTCCTGGCGTTATGTCTGATTTGGTGAGGTTGGGAGGGTTCGCCCCGCGGTTTGCTGCCGCGGCTCGTAACAGACCAAATTCCCTGAAATGTAACGCTGAGCAGTAGGGTGGCCGATAACTGGATAGAAGCCGATGGGGCAATCGAGTGGATTGCGCAGAAACGTGGTGATACATGACGACCTTCGCGGAAGCATCCCGGACAGCGGCAGCGCACGCGCGGAACGGGCAGCGGCCGGTGTGGCGAGACAAGAAGCGCTACCTGTGGCCACTGGGTTTGCTGGTTCCTCTCAGTCCGTTCGCTGCGTGGTTCCTGGTCGACAAATTCAGTCTCGGGCTCTTCTGGGCCATCGGGGCCTGGCTCATCGTGATCGTCATTCCCCTGATCGATCTACTGGCGGGCGAGGACGGTAACAGCCCGCCGGACGAAGCGATCCCTGAATTGCAAGAGGATCGTTTCTACCGCTGGTGCACGTATCTGTTCCTGCCCCTCCAATACGTCGGTCTCGTGTTCGTCGCCTGGTGCTGGGTTAACGCGCCGATGGCGGCGGGGGAGAAGTTCGCGCTCGCGATGACTGCCGGCGTGGTTGCCGGTGTTGGGATCAACGCGGCGCATGAATTGGGGCACAAGAGCGAAAAGCTCGAGAAGTGGCTCGCGAAAGTAGCGCTGGCACAGTCCTTTTACGGCCATTTCTACGTCGAGCACAACCATGGTCACCACGTCCGTGTCGCGACGCCGGAGGATCCGGCCAGTTCGCGATACAAGGAAAACTTCTGGTTCTTCTTGCCGCGCAGTGTCATCGGCGGCTTGCGCTCGGGATGGCGGATCGAAAGCGCTCGCCTTCAGCGTCAAGGCAGACGGACGTGGAGCTATCGGAACAACATCCTGAACGCGTGGGCGATGAGTGTTGTCCTGTTCGGCAGCCTGATCGCGGTGTTCGGGTGGGAAATCGCACCGTGGCTGGCCGTTCAGGCGATCGCCGGATTCACGTTCCTCGAGACCGCCAACTATCTCGAGCACTACGGCTTGCTACGTGCGAAGCGGCCTGACGGCTCGTACGTTCGCTGCTCGCCCGAGGACAGCTGGAACAGCGACCACGTCGTCAGCAATCTGTTCCTCTATCAACTTCAGCGTCACAGTGACCATCACGCGAATCCGCGTCTGCGGTACCAGAGCCTGCGCAGTGCGGCCGAAGCGCCGCAACTTCCAGCGGGTTACGCGGTCATGATCGTGTGCGCGTGGGTGCCGCCGCTGTGGCGAAAGGTCATGGACAAGCGACTGCTCGCCTACTACGACGGTGACATGACACGTATCAACGTCCTGCCGGGTAAGTGATCGGCGGGATGGAGGAAGCGCTGCGGGACTAACCTGTAGTACGACCATCCATCATCGCCGAGCCAAGTGAGCCATGACCAACAGCGAAGTACGCGTCCGTTTCTGTCCGTCACCCACCGGAACCCCGCACGTAGGTTTGGTGCGCACCGCCTTGTTCAACTGGGCATTCGCACGACACCACGGCGGCACGTTCGTGTTCCGTATCGAAGACACCGATGCGCAGCGCGACAGTGAAGAGTCCTACCAGGCCATCCTCGACGCCCTCCGCTGGTTGGGGCTCAATTGGGACGAGGGCCCGGAGGTCGGTGGGCCGCACGCACCGTATCGCCAGTCCGAGCGTCGCGACCTGCATCTCGACGTCGTTGCCAAGTTGCTGGCCGCGGGCGAGGCCTACGAGTCCTACTCGACCAATGAAGAGGTCGAAGCGCGACACAAGGCGGCCGGACGCGACCCGAAGCTCGGATACGACAACTTCGATCGCGACCTCAGCGACGAGCAGCGCGCTGCCTACGTCGCCGAGGGTCGCAAGCCGGTCGTCCGCCTCCGGATGCCCGACCACGACCTGACGTGGAACGACCTGGTTCGCGGCGAGACCACGTTCAAGGCAGGCACCGTTCCGGACTTCGCGTTGACTCGCGGGAACGGTATTCCGCTGTACACGCTGGTCAACCCCGTCGACGACGCGTTGATGAAGATCACTCACGTACTGCGCGGTGAGGACCTGCTGTCCTCGACCCCGCGTCAGCTCGCGTTGTACGAGGCTTTGATCCGCATCGGTGTCGCCGATTTCACACCGTCGTTCGGGCACCTGCCTTTCGTGATGGGTCAGGGCAACAAGAAGCTTTCCAAGCGCGATCCCGAGTCCAACCTCTTCATTCACCGCGATCGGGGCTTCATTCCCGAGGGACTGCTGAACTACTTGGCGCTGCTCGGGTGGAGCATCGCCGACGATCACGACGTCTTCTCTCTCGACGAGATGGTTGCGGCCTTCGACGTCTCCAAGGTCAACTCCAACCCCGCGCGCTTCGACCAGAAAAAGGCCGACGCGATCAATGCCGAGCACATTCGCTTGCTCCAGCCGGCCGACTTCGCGGCCCGCCTGAAGTCGTTCCTGGTGGAGCACGGCCACATCAGCGCCGACGTCGATGAAGCCACGTTCACTGTTGCGGCGGACCTCGTGCAGACGCGCATCGTCGTCCTGTCCGACGCGTGGGATCTGCTGAAGTTCCTGTTCGTCGACGAGGCGTCGTTTGCTCTCGATCCGGCCGCGGCGGCAAAGAACCTGAAGGAAGACGCTGGTCCGGTCCTGGACGCGTCTCTTGCGGCGCTCGAGGCAACCTCGGAGTGGACTGCGGCCAGTATCGAGGAAGCACTCAAGAAGGCCCTCATCGAGGATCTGGAGCTCAAACCGCGTAAGGCCTTCGCTCCGGTTCGGGTCGCGATCACCGGCTCTCACATCAGCCCTCCGCTGTACGAGTCGATGGAATTGCTCGGTCGTGAGGTCTCGATTGCTCGGTTGCGCGCCGGTAGGGCAGCGGTAACTGCCTAGATCGGACTGTCTTCCGGCCGAAAATGAAGCAAAAACCTTCCGTGACCATACGATTTGGTATTTGGGGCAGGGGTACTGGTAATCTTCTTTTCGGCCGGAGACGAGCCGCCGAGCACAACAGCGAAGCGGATCGGGCAAGGCTGGTGAGCAAGACCTTGGGGTATGGTGTAATTGGCAACACAGCGGTTTCTGGTACCGCCATTCTAGGTTCGAGTCCTGGTACCCCAGCGGAAATCCGGTCGATTTTGTGGCCGGACTCAGACAAGCTAAGCTTGCTGAGCATCCAAGAGCAAGAATGAATACCACGTTTAAAAGCGTGTCCTGGCCCCGTCGTCTAGCGGCCTAGGACGCCGCCCTCTCAAGGCGGTAGCGCGGGTTCGAATCCCGTCGGGGCTACAAAGGAAAGACCCTCCGATCATTGATCGGAGGGTCTTTTCGTATGTATGGGAAATGTTTCCGGCGATGCGAAAAACGATCACCCCCAGTCGAATTCGACTGGGGGTGATCGTCATCTCACTCTGTTGTCCGCGATCGGCTATCCGCTCTTACGGCGGAACTCTCGCTTGTGATCGGCCGGGCCATGCGTGTTGTGGACCTTGGACTGTCCGTCGCGATGGTCGGTCGATTTGGCGTTCTGATGATTCTTCCGTTCGAGGGCTTCACGGAACTTTCGTTTGGTTTCCTCCGATTGGGATTCGGGTTCCGACGGGGTGTTGCTGTCGAGATCGCTCATATGCTCACTCCTTGTTGTTGGGCCTGTTGGTGAAACTACGCCGGCCCGAATTCGAAAGCTCGTGAATTTCGCTTCACGAATCTCGGGGTCTACGGCGATGGTGCAGTAGAACCGGAAAGAGGCATCGCCGGCATCCCGAGCTTGCGGTGATCCCACGAACGAGTTCGATCGGGAACGAACCGTACCGCGACGCGCTTGTGGAGCATCGCGTCGACGGCCGGGCGGAGATCCTCTGTGTACGGGCCCGTGTATCGCTCCCAGACACTGATTCCCACGGCAAAGAGAGCTTCCGGATCTTCGACGATCACTCCGGTGCCCTCCATCGAGACTCCTCGCAGCGTGTCGTACGTCAGACCGTCTTCGATCAGGACGGACATACGGGTGTCCCGGCGAAGATTGACCGCCTTCTGCGACTTGGCTTTGGTTTCGAACCAGATTTCGCCGTCGACTATCGCAAACCACATCGCGATCAGGTGAGGCATTCCGTCGGCGCTCAACGTCGCCATCGTTGCCGTACGGCTCTTTTCGACGAAGCTCGAAATTTCGGCCTCGGTCATCGTGATCTGACTACGCTGCTTTCCTGCCATGGTCGCGTCGTACTCCTACGTGCTCGAGGATCTGAAGGCCTTACTGTGTCACGAATTACAGACGCTTGTGGAGCGCTTCGGCAGCTGCGAGAAGGTCCGCCGCCCAGCGGGCTCCCGGTCGTCTACCCATCCGATCGATGGGGCCGGAGACCGAAATCGCGGCAATGACAGCGCCTGCCGAGTCTCGGACGGGAGCCGCGACGCTGGCGACACCCGGCTCACGTTCGGCTGCACTCTGTGCCCAGCCGCGCCGGCGAACCTCGAGTAGCACTCGTTCGCCGAACGACGCATCGGCGAGAACGGTCCGTTGGGTTTGTGGATCTGCCCATGCGAGAAGGACCTTGGCGCCGGAACCGGCATTCATCGGCAGCCTGGCCCCGACGAGAACTGTGTCGCGAAGGCCCGTGGGCGGTTCCATCGACGCGACGCAGATGCGTTGGGTGCCTTCCCGGCGGTACAGCTGGACGCTTTCGCCGGTGATTTCGCGAAGGCGGGGGAGGATGAGTCCGGCCGCCGCAATGAGTGGATCATTAGCGGTGGCAGCGAGTTCGGCGAGTCCGGGTCCTGGGCACCACTGACCGTCCGAGTCGCGTGTGAGGAGTCGATGGACTTCGAGACCGACGGCGAGTCTATGGGCGGTCGCGCGCGGCAAACCGGTTCGTGCACAGAGTTCGGTGAGGCTGCACGGTTCCTCAGCTACTGCATGAAGAACGCCCATTGCTTTGTCCAGGACGCCGATGCCGCTATGCTGTCTCATAGGTCGATACCAGTTTCTCGCATAGTGGGATGATAGCGCATTTCCTGGTGGACTAGCGCATTTGCTGAAGGGCTAGTGCATTTCCTAGGGGCAGTCTGCATCTGCTGCGAGGGCTGGGGACCTACTTCACGCGCGGCGGGCCAGCCCGTAGTCCGCCGACGCGAGGCTACGTACAGAGGTGGAAGACATGGCACAGAAAGCACGCACTCTCGCCGAGAAGGTGTGGGACGACCACGTTGTCGTGAAAGGGGAGGGGCAGGATCCCGACCTCATCTACATCGATCTCCACCTCGTTCACGAAGTGACGAGCCCGCAGGCATTCGACGGACTTCGCTTGGCCGGACGCCCGTTGCGCCGTCCCGACCTGACGATCGCCACCGAGGACCACAACGTTCCGACGATCGACATCGACAAGCCGATCGCCGATCCCGTGTCCAAGACTCAGGTCGACACCTTGCGCCGAAATTGCGAGGAGTTCGGAGTTCGCTTGCACCGCATGGGCGATCTCGATCAGGGCATCGTGCATGTGGTCGGACCGCAGCTCGGCCTGACTCAGCCGGGAACCACCGTGGTGTGCGGCGACAGTCATACGTCGACGCACGGCGCATTCGGTGCGCTCGCAATGGGAATCGGCACCAGCGAGGTCGAGCACGTGATGGCGACGCAGACATTGTCGTTGCGCCCCTTCAAGACCATGGCGATCACGGTCGACGGCGAGCTGCCTCCTGGCGTCACGAGCAAGGACTTGATCCTGGCAGTCATCGCCAAGATCGGCACCGGCGGCGGCCAGGGCTACGTCCTGGAGTACCGCGGCGAGGCCATTCGCAAACTGTCGATGGAAGCTCGTATGACCATCTGCAACATGTCGATCGAGGCCGGAGCCCGTGCTGGCATGATCGCACCGGACGAGACCACTTACGAGTTCATCAAGGGCCGTCCGCATGCACCGTCGGGCGCAGAGTGGGACGAAGCCGTCGCCGCGTGGGAGTTGCTCAAGACCGACGAGGGCGCCGAATTCGACAACGAGGTCCACATCGACGCAAGCGCATTGACGCCTTTTGTCACGTGGGGAACCAATCCGGGACAGGGTGCACCGCTCGGTGACCGTGTGCCCGATCCGGAACTGATCGTCGACGAGAGCGAGCGTCAGGCTGCCGAGAAGGCGCTCACCTACATGGGTCTCGACGCCGGCATGGCGCTTCGGGATGTTGCTGTCGACACCGTCTTCGTCGGTTCGTGCACCAACGGACGCATCGAAGATCTGCGCGCGGTGGCCGAGGTGCTCGAGGGTCGCCATGTGGCAGAGGGCGTTCGGATGCTCATCGTTCCCGGCTCGATGCGGGTGCGTGCTCAAGCCGAAAGTGAAGGTCTCGGTGAAATCTTCACGGCGGCAGGGGCCGAATGGCGCCAGGCCGGTTGCTCGATGTGTTTGGGAATGAACCCTGACCAGCTTGCTCCCGGCGAGCGTTCGGCATCGACGTCCAACCGGAATTTCGAAGGCCGACAGGGTAAAGGCGGTCGGACCCATCTGGTTTCCCCGCTCGTCGCGGCTGCCACGGCGGTCCGCGGAACGCTCTCGGCACCGGCCGATCTGGTCTGACCCACTTACCATCTCGAGGAGAATTTCGATGGAATCCTTTACCACGCACAAGGGTATCGGCGTCCCGCTGCGACGCTCGAATGTCGATACCGATCAGATCATCCCTGCCGTGTACCTGAAACGGGTGACGCGCACGGGATTCGAGGACGGGCTGTTTGCAGGCTGGCGCACCGACCCCAACTTCATTCTCAATCTGGCTCCGTACGACAAGGGAAGTGTCCTCGTAGCCGGTCCCGATTTCGGCACGGGCTCTTCGCGTGAGCATGCCGTGTGGGCTCTCTCCGACTTCGGATTTCGGGTCGTCATCGCTTCCCGGTTCGCCGACATCTTCCGCGGGAACGCCGGAAAAGCCGGTCTCGTAGCGGCACAGGTCGAGCAGAGTGACGTCGAATTGCTCTGGAAGTTGCTCGAAGAGCAGCCCGGACTGGAATTGACAGTAGATCTCGAGAATCGGACCGTGAGCGCCGGAACTACGGTGGTGCCGTTCAATATTGACGACTACACACGGTGGCGTCTGCTGGAGGGTCTCGACGACATCGGACTGACATTGCGGCAGGTAGAAGCGATTTCCGAGTTCGAAAAGTCAAGGCCTTCATGGAAACCGACTACCCTTCCAGCCCGAATTTCGCAGGGCTGAACCGAAATCCGCAACTCCGCGCGGGAAGAGAAATAGGTCACCATTTCGCAGTCACGTTGAATGAGAATTGGCGTGGCACATAGACTCTTGCCGTTATCAGGTTTACCGTGGTTCTCAGTCGGTCCGACGGTGGACCACAATTAGCGGAGGAATTTCAATGAACAAGGCAGAGCTCATCGATGTTCTGACTGAAAAGCTGGGTTCGGACAGGCGCACAGCGACCGACGCAGTGGAGCACGTCGTGGACACCATCGTCCGCGCCGTCCACCGTGGCGAGAGCGTGACCATCACCGGCTTCGGAGTCTTCGAGCAGCGTCGTCGTGCAGCACGTGTTGCACGCAACCCGCGTACGGGCGAGACCGTCAAGGTCAAGCCGACGTCGGTTCCGGCTTTCCGTCCGGGTGCGCAGTTCAAGGCTGTTATCGCTGGTGGACAGAAGCTTCCGGCCACCGGCCCGGCAGTCAAGCGTGGCGTAGCAGCACCGGCCACCAAGGCTGCAGCCAAGAAGGCTGCTGCCAAGAAGACCGCAGCCAAGAAGGCTCCGGCAAAGAAGGCTCCGGCCAAGACCGCAGCCAAGAAGACGGTTGCCGCGAAGGCTCCCGCCAAGAAGGCTCCGGCCAAGACCGCAGCCAAGAAGACGGTTGCCACCAAGGCTCCCGCCAAGAAGGCTCCGGCCAAGACCGCAGCCAAGAAGACGGTTGCCACCAAGGCTCCCGCCAAGAAGGCTCCGGCCAAGACCGCAGCCAAGGCTCCGGCCAAGAAGGCTCCGGCCAAGAAGGCTCCGGCAAAGACCGCAGCCAAGAAGGCTCCGGCCAAGAAGGCTCCGGCCAAGCGCGGAAAGTAGTCGCGTTCGGGTGAAAAACCCGATGCCGTAAGACAAAGAGGTGCAGCCGCGGATCTGATCCGCGGCTGCACCTCTTTTTGCTGTCTGGGAGAAGTGTGAATTCTCCTGTGTTTCAGTGCTTTGCAAAACTACCGAATCGAACTGGGGCCGGTTGGTCCAAATCCCTCAGGAGTTGGCGACTTTGGGGAGCGGGCTGTCGAGGTGATCGGCGGCGACGAGGCGGCCGTCGAGGAACGAGAGCACCCAAGTGCTCGCCTTACGGTTGCGTGCAGAGGGCAGTGTTACACCGGCCGTATCAGCCCACCAGCGCATCAAATCGGGGATGACGCCTCCTTGGCTGCAGATCACGGGAGTGCCCTCCAGTGCGGCGATCTGCAGCGCACGTGCCCGAGCGGCGTCGGGATCGGCCTCGTAACCTTCTTCGGTCAGAAGAGGTTCCGTTGAAATCTCGACACCCAATGCCTCCGCCAACGGCATTACGGTGTCGATGCAGCGCGTACGGTCAGCCGCGAAAACCGAATCGGCTCCGAAGATTTTCAGCTGTTCGACCAAGGCGGCGGATTGCTCTTTGCCCTTGGCGTCGAGTGGACGCAAATTGTCGTCGCCCTTGTACCGCTTACGACTTCCAGCCTTTGCGTGGCGGACGAGTAATACCGTTTTCGTATCAGGCCGAATGGAAACGAAGCGGCGAAGAATCATTCGATCCATCGGGTAGGAAAGATGATCGGCGACCTCGGCGACCGGAAGCCAATAGAGAACATCTACTTCGTTATTCGGCCCGAAATCTCCGTCGACTGCTTCGGCCGACCAGTATTCGACTCGTTTGAGTTTGCGATGTCCCGGGATCGGGTACGTCACGCCACCGAGGTGCCTTCCGAAACGTCCGGTGATCGAGGTCTCTTCGCGGACCTCGCGAACTGCTGCGGTCAAGAAGGTCTCGCCTGGATCGAGCTTTCCTTTGGGGAATGACCAGTCGTCGTACTTCGGTCGATGTACGACGGCGATCTCGATGGCGGAAGGATCCTGGGGAGCCTTCCGCCACAGAACCGCGCCTGCGGCAAAGATGTTGGCTTTGACCGGCTTGTCGCTCATGGTGTGATCCGAGCCCGTCAAGACCCGCTGGCGGTGCGGCTGCGCATCAACGACTGTTGATGCTCACGTACGTCCTCACCGCGTTCGGGAGCAGCGACCCAACTGCCGCCCGGATGCAGTACCCAGCAGCGAGTTCGCGGATCGAGAGCGGAATCGAAGATGTCACCGAGTTGCTTCGACAGTTTCGGATCCTTGACCTGCACCATGACCTCGACGCGGCGATCGAGGTTGCGGTGCATCATGTCTGCGCTGCCGATCCAGAATTCGTCGGCCGAGCGGAAATGGAACATTCGCGAGTGTTCGAGGAACCGCCCGAGAATGGAACGTACTTCGATGTTTTCGCTGAGGCCCGGAACACCCGGCTTGAGCGCGCAGATTCCGCGGACCACGATCTCGACGGGGATACCGGCCTTGGACGCGCGGTACAACGCGTCGATGACCTGCTCGTCGACCAATGCGTTGGCTTTCAAGCGGATACCGGCATCGCGGCCTGCGAGCTTGTGAGCGATCTCGTTGTCGATCCGCTCGATGATCCCGCGGCGAACCCCGTACGGCGCAACGAGAAGGTTGCGGTAGCTCGTCTTTCGGGAGTATCCGGTCAGCGAGTTGAAGAGGTCGGTGAGGTCAGCACCGATCTCCGGTGCTGCGGTGAGCAATCCGACGTCCTCGTACATGCGCGCGGTCTTCGGGTTGTAGTTGCCGGTGCCGATGTGGCAGTAGCGACGAATTGTCGAACCTTCGCGCCTGACGACGAGGCAGGTCTTGCAGTGAGTCTTGAGACCGACGAGACCGTAGACGACGTGAACGCCGGCCTGCTCGAGTTTGCGTGCCCACTTGATGTTGGCTTGCTCGTCGAAGCGCGCCTTGATCTCCACGAGGGCAACAACTTGCTTGCCGGCCTCGGCGGCGTCGATCAGTGCGTTGACGATGGGGGAGTCGCCCGAAGTTCGGTACAGGGTCTGCTTGATCGCGAGCACCTGCGGGTCGGCCGCGGCCTGTTCGATGAAGCGTTGAACGCTGGTGGAAAACGAGTCGTAAGGGTGGTGGACGAGCACGTCGCCCTCGCGCAGGGTCGAGAACACACTCTTCGGTGTCTCACGCTCGCCGAACGCCGGATGCGTCGCCGGGACGAACGGCGCGTCCTTGAGTGCTGGGCGGTCGACGGCGTAAACCTGCCAGAGGCAGGACAAGTCGAGGAGCCCGGAAACCTCGATCACGTCGGCCGGATCGACGTCGAGTTCACGCAGAAGCAGTTCGAGCATGTGCTCGGTCATGTCGTCGGCAACTTCGAGGCGAACGGGCGAACCGAAACGACGACGCGCCAATTCACGTTCGAGTGCCTGCAGCAGATCCTCGTCCCGATCCTCTTCGACCTCGAAATCAGCGTTGCGTGTGATTCGGAAGGCGTGATGTTCGACGATTTCCATTCCGGGGAACAGCACGTCCAGATGAGCCGAAATCAGTTCTTCCATCGGGAGGAACGAATCGATGGTGGACGAAGACGTCGTGCTCTTGACTCGCACGAACCGGCCGACGTTGTCGGGAACCTTGACGCGAGCGAAGTGTTCGCCGCGGGTGACGGAGTCCTTCACTGTCACGGCGAGGTTGAGGCTCAGTCCGCTGATGTAGGGGAACGGGTGGGCGTGATCGACTGCCAACGGCGTCAGTACCGGGAAGACCTGCTCGTGGAAATGCGCCGATAGCCGGCCGTGATCGTCGGCGCTGAGGTCGGCCCATCGAACAATTGAAATGCCTTCTGCCGCCAGGGCAGGGCGGACCGAGTCGAGAAACACGTGTGCGTGCTTGTCGGCGAGTTCCTGGGTGCGACGCGCAATGAGCGCCAATTGTTCGCGTGGGGAGAGGCCGTCGGCGGACCTGACCGACAGTCCCGTCTCGTCGCGGCGCTTGAGTCCGGCGACCCGGACCATGAAAAATTCGTCGAGATTGGAAGCGAAGATGGCGAGGAACTTTGCGCGTTCGAGCAACGGCAGTGACTCGTCGGCAGCCAATGCGAGAACACGAGCATTGAAATCGAGCCAGCTGAGTTCGCGGTTTAGGTAACGATCCTCGGGAAGTCCGACGAGCAATTCGGGTAGCTCTGCCTTGGTAGCTGCAGGGGGAGCGCCCGGGATGTTGGTGGCGACCGCGACGGCCTGAGATCGCGGCGAGGTGGCCGCGCCGTTCTCGTGCCGGCCGGAGCTGTGGTCTCCGTCCGACTGGTCTTCGGAAATACGGTTTTCGAGTGCTTCGCCATTGCTCACTCGTCGATCATCCCCCACAATCGCGCGGTCCGACAATCGATGAAAGAAAATTCATCGACTGTTCGACGGCGTGGCCTTGAGTCTGGTCAACGAAGCCAATGTCGCGGGGCCTACTCCCAGTGCGCGCACGGTGTCGAGGTCGGCGTGAGTGTCGACGTCGGTGCGCAGTCCCGGCCATTGGCCGTTGAGTGGACGAGCACCTGAATTAGCATGTCCCCGTGCGGATTCCGGACCGAATCGGGGGTCGAGCGCACTCTCGCCACACGCAAACAATGCGGAAGTGCCGGTGCCGTGGTGATCGACGACGACTGAACGTCCACCGCTTCGGGCGGCGGCCACGGCCTCCGTCAGTTCGCTCGGTCGCATCGCGGGCAAGTCGGCTTGCAGCACAACGAGGTCGACCACTCCGCGTTTGGCTCGGATATCGGCGGCCGCTGCACTCAACGCTGCGTTGAGGGTTTCCTCCGCGCGCGGTGAGGCGCCGTTGGTCAGCGAGATGTCGGGAGCTGGATCGGCGTAGACCGTCACGCCGACGGAATACGCAAGAGCGGCAACGGTCGGGTCTGGGGTGACCACCGTGACGGTGTCGATGGCAGAGACGGCGGCAACGGTCGCGAGGGTGTCGTGAAGCATGGCCAACACGAGGTCTGCACGCGCGTCCGCGTCGAGTTCGCCCGCGAGCCGGGACTTGGCCGATCTCAAGGACTTGACGGCCACTATCGCATGCATGGGGCGTTCGATCTCCGTGCGCGCATGCGGTGTCTCCACGACGTGTGGGTACGGGGGTTCCGCGCTGTCCATCCCTCGATCTTGCCAGTCATCACGCTCGGTGTCCGCGGCTGCCCACCGCAGTGCACCACAGGCGATACTCTGTGCAGACGATTTTTCTGGCGGCGACCCGCTTCGCCGGGTAGACGGGGTGAGCGTGTGAGTAAGGCAGCTGTATTGGGCGCAGGTTCGTGGGGAACAGCGTTGGCCAAGGTGATGGCCGAGGCCGGAACCGACGTGACGATGTGGGCCAGGCGTGAAGAGGTCGCGAAGCGCATCGACACCACACACGAGAACAGCGACTATCTGCCAGGCATTGCTTTGCCTTCGTCGATTCGCGCGACCCACCACCACGAGGAGGCAATGGCAGGTGCTGACTTCATCGTGCTGGCGGTTCCCTCGCAGTCGCTACGGGGAAACCTGGAGCAGTGGAAAGGCTCGATCGGACCCGATGCGACTCTGCTGAGTCTGGCCAAGGGAATCGAGACCGGGACGCTCATGCGCATGAGCCAGGTCATCGTGTCGGTGACCGGCGTGGAACCGGGGCGCGTCGCGGTGCTCTCGGGCCCGAATCTTGCACACGAGATCGCCAGCGGGCAGCCAGCGGCCACGGTGATCGCCTGCTCGGATTCCTCGCGTGCCCTCGCTCTCCAGGATGCTTGCGCTACCGGCTATTTCAGGCCGTACACCAACTCCGACGTCGTCGGTTGCGAGATCGGTGGCGCGTGCAAGAACGTGATCGCGCTGGCCTGCGGCATGGCCGCCGGTAGTGGATTCGGCGACAACACGGTTGCCAGCATCATCACCCGTGGTCTCGCCGAGACGATTCGGCTCGGTGTCGCGCTCGGCGCCAAGGCGTCGACGCTTGCAGGCTTGGCGGGCGTCGGTGACCTGGTCGCGACCTGCACGTCCGAGTTGTCGCGAAACCGGACGTTCGGAGAGCGACTCGGACGGGGCGGGTCGATGGAATCGGCACAGAAGGCAACCAACGGTCAGGTCGCCGAGGGTGTGAAGTCGTGCACGTCGGTACGCGCACTCGCTGCCGGCTACGACGTGGAGATGCCGTTGACCGACGCGGTCCATCGGGTGTGCCACGAAGGCATGGCCGTCAGCGATGCGATCGGTCAGTTGCTCGGACGCCGGACGAAGCCGGAATGAGTGAAATTAATGTGAGTGATTTCGAGGGTTACGGGGATTCGACGCGCAGTGTGAGCGCCGTTGCGCGCGAACACGCTGCGGGTCAGCCCATGCAGCTGGGTCCGATATTTGCTGCGCCGTACCAACTTTCGGTGGACGAAGGCTCCGAGTCCGATACCTATGCTCGAGCGTCGAACCCGGGTTGGCGTGGACTCGAATCGGCGCTCGCGGCGCTCGAAGGAGCGGACCACGCACTCGTCATGGGGTCGGGGATGTCTGCGATCACAGCGACCTTGCGCAGCGTGCTCGTCGCCGGGGATACCGTCGTCGTGCCCTCGGACGGGTACTACCAGGTGCGGTTGTACGCGAACGAACGTCTGGCTCCGTTGGGAATCACCGTTCGCGAAGTCTCGACCCTGCAGATGGGCGACGCGAGCTTCGCGGATCTGCTCGACGCGTCACCGGGTCGCGTGGTCGTCGTCGCCGAGACGCCGTCCAACCCGGTGCTGGACGTGGTCGACCTTCGCGTGCTCGCCGACGTGTGTCACCGATCGGGCGCGCTGCTGATCGTCGACAACACGACTGCGACACCGCTGGGGCAGCGCCCGCTCGAATTGGGTGCCGACGTCGTGGTGGCCAGCGGTACCAAGGCACTCAGCGGGCACAGTGACCTCCTGATGGGTTACGTCGCTACTTGCGATGCGGCGGTGAGTCAGCTGATCGAGCGTGAGCGACTTCTTTCGGGAACAGTGCTCGGCCCCTTCGAGACGTGGCTTGCGCACCGGAGTCTCGGCACGGCAGGCCTGCGATTCGGGCGTCAGTGCGACAACGCGCTGGCCCTGGCAGAGATGTTGGCTGGACACAAAGCGGTCCGGTCCGTTCGTTATCCCGGCCTTCGCGGTGACCCGTCCTACACAACGGCATCCGGTCAGATGAAACGATTCGGCGGATTGGTGAGCGTCGAGTTGGGTTCGGCTCAAGCATTCCACTCGTTCGTCGAAGCGAGCAATCTCGTCACGGCCGCCACCAGCTTCGGTGGGATCCACACGACGGCGGATCGTCGTGCGCGCTGGGGCGATCCGGTCAGTGCGGGTTTTGTCCGAATCGCTTGTGGCATCGAGGACACCGCCGATCTTCTGGCCGACATCGAGCGCGCGCTCGACGCGTGAGCGGACCACGTCGATGATTTCCGGCCCGGCCCGATCGCGTGCCGAAGTCGATTCGGCGGTACGGTTTGACGCGTGAACAGCAGCCGTACCCGCGTGGCCGTGATCTTCGGTGGCCGGAGCAATGAGCATTCAGTGTCCTGTGTTTCCGCCGGAAGCGTCCTGAGCAACCTCGACCCTGATCGGTACGACGTCGTACCGATCGGCATCACAGTCGACGGTTCCTGGGTCCTCGGGTCGAGCGACCCCAGCTCCCTCGCGATCAGCGGGCGCGCGTTGCCGTCGGTCGACAAAGACGGAACGTCGGTGGTCCTCAGCGCGGACCCCACCCGCGAGGGCGAGGTCATCTCCTTCGACGGCTCCGACGCCGGTGCTGTGCTCGCGTCGGTCGACGTCGTTTTCCCCGTTCTGCATGGGGCTTACGGCGAAGACGGCACCATTCAGGGATTGCTCGAACTTGCCGGGGTTCCGTATGTCGGACCCGGAGTCCTGGCCAGCGCCGCCGGCATGGACAAAGAGTTCACGAAGAAGCTTCTTGCCGCTGAAGGACTTCCCGTCGGAGTGCAGGTCGTGCTTCGACCGGGAATCGCAACGCTGACCGAAGAGCAGAAGGCGGAGTTGGGCCTTCCCGTGTTCGTGAAGCCCGCTCGTGGTGGTTCGTCCATCGGCATCACCCGGGTGAGCAATTGGGACGGTCTGGACGGGGCGATCGCTCATGCGCGCCTGCACGATCCCAAGGTGATCGTCGAAGGCGCGATCATCGGCCGTGAGGTGGAATGCGGCGTCCTCGAATTCCCGAACGGCGACGTCAAGGCGAGTGTGGTCGCTGAGATCCGGATGCCGGATTCCGACACCGATTCGGACGCGTTCTACGACTTCGACACCAAGTACCTCGACGACGTCTGCGAATTCGACATCCCCGCAAAACTCGACGAGTCGGTGAGCGACCAGATCAGGGAGCTTGCAGTCCGCGCGTTCAAGGCACTCGATTGCCAGGGACTCTCGCGGGTCGATTTCTTCGTCACGGCTGACGGCCCGGTGATCAACGAGATCAACACGATGCCCGGGTTCACTTCCATCTCGATGTATCCGAAGATGTGGAACGCCACCGGAATCGATTACCGCACTTTGATTTCGACACTGGTCGACACCGCCATCGCTCGCGGTACCGGACTTCGCTGATCAGGGAACCGCGACCGGCGCCGGGTCGAGGGGCTTCTGTTCGAGAGTCGCCGTGATGGTGTCGGAGATCTCCTGAATCGGCGTCGGGCCGGTCCCGTCGGGGATCGTGATACCGATGTACTCACCGCGGTCTACGGCAAACCAAGTGCTCGCAGCCAGACCGACGTCGGTTCCCGAGACCTGGAACCATTGGACACCGTTCACAACCTGTAGTGCTGCAGCCTGGTCGAACTCGGTCGGACGGTCGAGCCCGCAGCGCAACACGATCGGCTCACCTTCGCTGCGCTGCCAAGCTGCCGCTCCAGCCGGAGCAGGGTCAACCAACTCGGCTTTCGTGAAGTCGTCGATCTTGTCGGGGAGCGCACCGAGGAGGGAAACGCAGGCCTCCGACTCCGCTGCCGGTGCCGGTACGGGTCCCAGCGCTACCGGCGAGAGTTCAGGGTTGTTTCCCGCGACGACGGCCGCGATCACCACTCCGACGATCAGGGCTACCGGGAGCGCGATGGCGGTGGCGATCAGCGCCGGACTGCGGCGCTCGGTCGGATCGTCGTCGCTATCGGGGTCGATGTCGGCGTTGTCTGCGGTGGAGGTGTTTTCTGCCATGCTCAGTTCTTCGCTCGGGTCCTGGTCCAGTCGATCAGCGGTCTCGTCACTTCGCAGGGCACGTCGGTGAATCGGTAGGATTGCCGACACACGCGTGAGCTTGCAGAAGCATTCACGACCACAGCTAGAAGGTACCGCAGGCCGCTTACGAGCGAATTGCGTCGGCATTGGAGACACTCATCGCATCATCGGGGTTCGGGTCAGAGCACACTGTCGAGCAGGTGGGGGAGTTCGACGTGATCGCGCGATCTCTGGTCGGCCGAATCCAACCGGTCACCACCGAATTGGGGCCGGGCGACGACGCCGCGATCGTGACGTCCGGAGACGGCCGTGTGGTTGTCTCGTCCGACATGCTGGTCGAAGGTCGGCATTTCCGAATGGATTGGTCTTCGCCACGCGACATCGGCCGAAAGGCAGTGGCACAGAACGCTGCGGACGTCGTCTCGATGGGAGCGCGGCCGACGGCATTCACCGTGTCTCTGGGGTGCCCGCCTTCGACTCCGGTCGACGTGATCGACGCAATCTCCGCGGGAATCTGGGACGCGGCAACTGATCTGGGGGCCGGCGTGGTCGGCGGTGACCTGGTCCAGTCGCCGGTAGTCGTGGTGTCGGTGACCGTGCTCGGCGATCTCGGTGGCCGTCCGGCAGTTCTGCGTTCGGGAGCAAAGATCGGTGACAAGATCGCGGTCGCCGGGTTGTTCGGTTGCTCGGCAGCAGGGTTGGCACTACTGCTCGACGAAGCCGTATTGCTCGACGAATCCGAAAGCTTTCCAGATCTGCTTGCCGCTCATCGTGTTCCGAATCCGCCGTATCAATCGGCATGGGACGCCGCAGAATCAGCACATTCCATGACGGACGTATCCGACGGATTGATCGCGGACCTTCGACATCTCGCAGAGGCCTCGCACGTGCGGTTCGACATCGTCTCGGCCGCGGTTCCCACCTCACTCGATGTCGCATCGGCGGCCGAGGCGCTCGACGTCGATCCGCTGGACTGGATCCTCTCCGGTGGTGAAGATCACGGATTTGCAGCAACTTTCGGGCCTGAGGTCGAAATTCCGTCGGGTTGGACTGTGATCGGTTCGGTTGCGGCCGGTTCCGGCGTGAGCGTCGACGGTGCACTTCGCGAGAGCGGCGGGGGATGGCACAGCTTTTCGACCACCGGCACCACCGCGGTATAGGTTGCTTTCATGGCTGTATATGCACTTGGAGACAGAGTTCCGGACATTCATCCGGACGCATACGTTCACCCGGACGCGGTGGTGATCGGCGCCGTGACTCTCGCGGCGGGCACCTCGATCTGGCCGCAGGCGGTATTGCGTGGTGACTACGGAACCATTTCGGTGGGAACCGGATCCAACATCCAGGACGGAACTGTCATCCATTGCACCGCCATCGATGCGACTGTCATCGGTTCCGGTTGCGTGGTGGGCCACAACGCGCACATCGAGGGGTCGACCATCGAGGACCACTGCCTGATCGCATCGGGCTCCGTGGTTCTCAACGGAACGGTGATCGGGACGGGGTCGATCGTCGCCGCGGGTGCGGTGGTGGCCAACAAGATGCAGGTTCCCCCGCGCAGCATGGCACTCGGTGTGCCCGCCAAGGTCCGTGCGGGATACGAAGTTCCGCTCGGCCACCTCGACGGAAACGTCAAGATGTACGCAGCCAATGCGGCGTACTACCGCGACGCGTTGCGCAGGCTCGACTGATGGCGCCGCTTGCAGAGATCGTCGATCCAGGGTGGGCGCGGGCACTCGAACCGGTCTCGGAGCAGATCTCCGCGATGGGTAAGTTCTTGCGCGAAGAGATCGCTGCGGGACGGGAGTATCTGCCTGCGGGAGAGAACGTCTTGCGTGCATTCACGAATCCGTTCGACGACGTTCGGGTGCTCATCGTCGGTCAAGACCCCTATCCGACGCCTGGTCATGCTGTCGGGTTGAGCTTTTCGGTTGCCCCGGACGTGCGGCCGGTTCCACGAAGTCTCGGTAATATCTACAAGGAGTATCACCAGGATCTCGGGTTGCCGATACCGCCGAACGGCGATCTGACGCCGTGGTCGAAACAAGGTGTGCTGCTTCTCAATCGCGTACTCACCGTGCAGCCGGGTCAAGCCGCTTCTCATCGTAAGAAGGGCTGGGAGCCGGTGACCGAGCAGGCTATCCGCGCTTTGGTGGCGCGGTCGTCACCGATGGTGGCGATCTTGTGGGGTCGTGACGCGGCCACTCTCGCGCCGATGCTGGGCGACACACCGATCATCGAATCAGCGCACCCGTCACCGCTTTCGGCTTCGCGCGGCTTCTTCGGTTCGCGCCCGTTCAGTCGTGCGAACGAACTCTTGACCGGACTCGGGGCCGACCCGGTCGACTGGAATCTGGGCTGATCGAACTGCGCCTGCACTCACCTGGCATGCTTTGCGGAAGTGAAATCGGGGCGACGCTTGTCGACGAATGCGTCGACACCCTCGCGCCCGATCGGGCTGTTCGCCGCGAGGGCGATGGACGCAGCCTCGGCGTCGAGTTGCTCGGCGAGCGAGTTCGTCCGCGACGAACGCAGCAGTGCTTTGATTCCCGAGTACGACGTACTCGGTCCGTTGGCCAAAGCGCGGGCGAGGCGAGCTGCCTCTTCCTGGACCTCGTCGTCGCCGACGAGTCGGGTGAGGATCCCCAGCCGGACGGCTTCGTCGCCACCGATCACCGAATCGTTGAGAAGAATCTCGCGAGCGCGTGCCACGCCGACGATGCGGGGGAGTGTCCACGACATTCCGCCGTCCGGGGTGAAACCGATGGAGGGGTACGCGGGGCGGAGCTTGGTGCCGGTGCCGCCGATTGCGACGTCGGCGAGGCAGACCAGGCTCATTCCGGCGCCGGCAGCCCATCCGTGGACCCCGGCCACCACTGGAGCGGTCGCGGCGTCGAGCGCGCGAACGAACACGTGGAAGACACGGGCAACCTCGGCGACGTACTCGCCGCGGTCAGGGGCTGCGGCGAACGCACGGACGTTGCCGCCGGCACAGAAGTTTGCGCCTTCGCCGACCAGAAGGATGCTCCCGATGTCGTTTCCGACTGTCTCGAGCGCCTGCGCGCCCTGAACCAGTCCTTCGTCGTCGAGGGAGGTGCCGTTGGCGGCGGTGGAAATGGTGATGCGGAGTACGCCCTCGTCGAGGGTCACTTTGCTCAGGTCATCGATGGAAGTCACTCAACGCACATTACGGGTGTCGGACAGCCATACGAAACACGGGGACACATAGATACAGCCACATAGAAACAGCTCTGCCCCCGTCACCGAAGTGACGGGGGCAGAGCCTGCAATAGTTTGTGCTCGGGCAATCAGCCCCGAGCGACCTTGCCTGCCTTCAGGCAGGAGGTGCACACGTTGACCTTACGGGTGTTACCCGGGGCAACCTCGGTACGAACAGACTGAATGTTCGGGTTCCAGCGACGATTGGTACGCCGGTGCGAGTGCGAGACCGACTTACCGAAGCCGGGCCCCTTGGCGCATACGTCGCAGACGGCAGCCATAGTCGCGAACTCCTTGTTAGAAATGAATATTGAAGTGGTTACCCTACACGGTAGGGCAGCCAGAATTACAATCCGAATATACTCGACTTCGAACCGATCCTTGACCGCTCACTGTGCAGCCGAACGTGAAAACAGTCAATCAGCAACAAACAAAGTGCAGCATTATTTCGTGTAGCCCGTTCGAGGCAACCGTGTAAGAGTAACCGCTTCCGGCCCGAATGGCCAAACCGCCCGGTAATGACGGTTGCGCAGAAGCGTCGGACTACCCTCGACTGCACCGATCACCGATCTCTTTTTCATCGTCAGTCTTTCCATCGTCTGTCTGTCCATCGTGGAGGGGAACCGTCAGTGGGGGAAGTGCAACGCGTCGCCGAAGAAGCGGAATCCGTCGCGGACGGACATCTGCTGCGGCGCTGGGCCCGCCGGGCGGTCGACAGCCTCCAGAAACGTCGCGGTGAGATCAACAGCCTCAACGTCTTTCCCATCCCTGATTCGGATACCGGCACCAACCTGTTGTTCACGATGCGGGCCGCGCTCGATTCCGCCGAGACGATCGAGGACGACGTCCGCAGTGCCGGCCGCGTCGCCAACGCGCTGGCTCGGGGCGCGGTGTCCGGTGCACGGGGTAATTCCGGAGTGATCCTCTCCCAGGTGATCCGGGGTATCGCGGAGAGCGTTCAAGGCGAGCACATCGACGGCCGTAGCTTTGCGAACTCACTGACCACGGCGACGGGGCTGGCTTCTCGGGCTGTCTCCGATCTGGTGGAAGGCACCATCGTCACGGTTCTGCGCGCGTCGGGTGAGGCAGCGCAGGAGTGCGTCGACACCAAGACGCCGAGCGGCGAGGATCTTGCTTCCGTGGTTGCCGCCGCTGCCGATGCGGCTGCGATCGCGCTGAACAAGACCCCGGAGCAACTGGACGTTCTGGCGTCGGCCGGGGTGGTCGATGCCGGGGGATTCGGTCTGGTTCTGATCCTCGACGCTTTTGTCGAGGTGGTGACCGGGAAGTCGCAGGTTCGCGAGGATCTGGGGACGCCGGACCCGAGGTCGAGCGCAGTTGTCGACGTCAGCGCATTCGATCACGATTGGGCTCACAAGAGCCCGATCGAATGTGGTGATCACTCGGAACAGGATTTCGAGGTCATGTACCTCGTCGACGACTCGGACGACGATCGCATGACGGCGCTGCGCACGCGACTGTCCGTCCTCGGAGATTCGACGGTCATCGTCAGCGATGGCTTCGGTGGCTGGTCGGTGCACGTGCATTGCTGCGATGCCGGTGCAGCCGTGGAAGCCGGCCTCGAAGCCGGGAAGGTCCACGGTATTCGCATCAGCAGTTTTCTCGTCGACGAACGCGACCAGTTGGTGGCACGGGCGGAGAGGCGATTCCCGGGTGCCGGTGCCCGCGGCGTTCTGGCCGTCGTCGCCGGTGAGAGTGCGGCGGCGTTGTTCGAGAGTGAGGGTGCGACGGTTCTTCGGTGCGACGACGCGCCGGTGACACGTGCGCAACTGCTCGGCCGCATTCGTCAGATGGAGCGAAGTGAAGTTCTGGTGCTGCCGAACGGAGCCTTGACGGCTCAGGAACTGGTCGCAGTCAGTGCCGCTGCACGCGATCCGCTTCACCAGGTTCTGCTGCTGTCGACATCGTCGATGGTTCAGGGCTTGGCCGCACTTGCCGTTCACGACGCTCAACGCAACGTCGCCGACGACGGCTTCACGATGTCCGAGGCGGCGGCTGCGACGCGCTGGGGATCATTGCGAATTGCGGTCGAGCGTTCGCTGACGTACGTCGGGACGTGTGATCCGGGTGACGCGATCGGTCTGATGGGGCACGAGGTGGTGCTCATCGGTCCCGACGTCGCGGAGTCGAGTGCGCGACTGGTCGACCTCGCGCTCGGATCCGGTGGCGAACTCGTGACCCTACTCATGGGCGCCGACGCGCCGGACGACCTGGCCGGGCAGCTCGAGGCGCACGTCATCGCGCACCATCCGGGCGTCGACGTGCTCGTCTATCAGGGTGATCAGCCGGGTGACCTGTTCCAGTTGGGTGTGGAGTGATCGAATCGGGTCTGTCGGTGACTACTGATATACGAACACATGTGCTTACCGCGACACTGTGCTGGAGGAACTGATGGCGACGCTCGCCGACCCACTCGATCGGCTGCTGGGAAAGAAGACCGCGGACGCGCTCGACGAGGCATTCGAGATTCGGACGGTCGAGGACCTGCTGCGTCACTACCCACACCGGTACGCGTCGGCAGGCAAGGAACTTGCCGAGAAGGAGCCGCCCGAAGGTGAGCACATCACCATCATCGCGCGGGTGGCGTCGGCGGCGGTCGTGAAGATGAAGAACCGTCCGGGGCAGATGTTGCGAGTATCGCTCGCGACTGATTCGCAGACCGTCGACGTCACGTTCTTCAATCCGCAGAAGGTGCGGCACGTCATCAAGCCCGGCGTGCGCGCGATGTTCTCCGGGACGGTGAAGTACTTCCGCGGCAAGTGGTCTCTCACCCACCCGAGCTACCTGATCCTCCCGGAACCTCGTGTCGGCGAGGAGGATTCGGTAGTTCCGCTTGCATCCATCAAAGGGGCCGGTGACCTTGCCGGTCTGGCTCGCGCAAACCAGGACCCCGGCGCCGAACTCGACCTGTCCGTCTTCGACCGCGCATTGATCCCGCTGTACCCGGCAACCCGCGAGGTCGAGAGCTGGACCATCATGCGGTGCGTGCGGCAAGTGCTCGACCAACTCGATCCGATCGAGGAGCCGTTGCCTGACGAGACCAGGGCCGAGCACGGATTCATCGGTTTGGACGAGGCACTGCGCACCGTTCACCTCCCGGATACCAAGGAGGACATCGAACGATCTCAAGATCGTCTCCGTTTCGACGAGGCGCTGTCTCTGCAGTTGGTTCTCGCGATGCGTCGTCACGACAATTCCGAGCGGGTGGCGCCGGCCTGCGCTCCGGTTGCCGGCGGGATCGCGGACCAGTTCGAGGAGATGCTCCCGTTCACTCTGACGGAGGGACAGCAAGCAGTCGCGGAGGAGATCTCCAGTGATCTCGCTCGCCCACACCCGATGAGCCGGCTTCTTCAGGGCGAGGTCGGGTCAGGCAAGACCATCGTGGCTCTGCGCGCGATGCTGCAGGTCGTCGACGCCGGTTATCAGTGCGCGTTGCTCGCACCGACCGAGGTCCTGGCAAATCAGCACGCGCGATCACTGCGCAAGATGATGGGCCCGCTGGCCGCAGGCGGTGAACTCGGTTCGGCCGAACATTCCACCCGTATCGCCCTTCTGACCGGCTCGCTGCCTGTCGCTGCGAAGCGCGCAGCGCTGCTCGAAGCCGTGACCGGCGATGCCGGGATCGTCATCGGTACCCATGCACTCATCCAGGACAACGTGGAGTTCTTCAACCTCGGCATGGTTGTCGTCGACGAGCAGCACCGGTTCGGCGTCGAGCAACGTGATCAGTTGCGATCACGAGCGCGTGAAGGTCTGAGTCCGCATCTGCTGGTGATGACGGCAACGCCGATTCCGCGAACCATCGCCATGACGGTGCTCGGCGACCTCGAGGTCTCGACTCTGCGGGAACTACCGCGTGGGCGAACCCCGATCAAGAGCAGCGTCGTGCCCGCGAAGCAGAAGCCGCAGTGGGTGGATCGCGCATGGGAACGAATCCGTGAGGACGTTGCCGCTGGTCGTCAGGCGTATGTCGTGTGCTCACGCATCGGCGACGGTGAGCAGGGTGCCGGTGAGGACCAGTTCACCGAGGAGAAGCAGCCCGAGACCAAGTCGGCAGTCGACGTCTTCGAAGAGCTGTCGAGTGGCCCGCTGGCTGATCTGCGAGTCGGGTTGCTGCACGGTCGACTGCCTTCCGACGAAAAAGACGTCGTGATGAGCGCGTTCAACGTCGGTGACGTCGACGTCCTCGTCTGTACGACTGTCGTCGAAGTCGGTGTGGACGTTCCGAATGCGACGGTGATGGTGATCGTCGACGCCGAGCGGTTCGGCGTCAGTCAGCTCCACCAACTACGTGGACGAGTCGGTCGAGGCAAGCACCAGGGACTGTGCATCCTCGTCACCGGAAGCAATCCCGGCGGACCGGCGTACGAGCGGCTCTCGGCGGTGGCAGCGACCAACGACGGGTTCGAACTGGCGCAACTCGACCTCGCGACCAGACGTGAAGGAGACATTCTCGGTGCGGCGCAGTCGGGCACAACCTCGAATCTGAGACTGCTTTCCCTCATGGCCCACGGAGACATCCTCGAGTCCGCCAGGGAGTTCGCTCAGGGAATCGTCGACTCCGATCCGTCGCTAGAGGATCATCCCGCCCTCGCTTCCATGGTGACCGCTGCCCTGGACTCCGACCGGATCGAGTACCTCGAGAAGTCGTGACGGGTATGACGACAAGCTGAAATCGAATAGCACGAGGACCACCGGGTTGGTTTCTCGATTCAGTCCGAAATATGAGACTCCGCATGTAGACGCAAGATGAAATCGGGGTAGTTTTCTCGAATGTTCTCCAAAGTGCTCGTCGCGAACCGCGGCGAAATTGCGATCCGTGCCTTCCGCGCCGCCTACGAACTAGGTGCCGGAACCGTCGCGGTGTTCCCCTACGAGGATCGGAACTCGATCCACCGTCTCAAGGCAGACGAGAGCTACCAGATCGGGGAGAAGGGTCACCCCGTTCGGGCGTATCTCTCAGTCGAGGAAATCGTCGCCGCCGCCAAGAGTGCCGGAGCCGACGCCATCTACCCCGGTTACGGCTTCCTTTCCGAGAACCCGGACTTGTCGGCGGCGTGCGCCGAGGCAGGCATCAAGTTCGTCGGCCCGTCCGCCGAGATCCTCGAGTTGACCGGTAACAAGGCTCGGGCCATCGCAGCGGCAAAGGCCGCCGGTCTCCCCGTGCTCGCGTCCTCGGAGCCGTCAGCGGACATCGACGAGTTGCTCGCGGCCGCCGAGGACATGACCTTCCCGATCTTCGTCAAGGCCGTTGCAGGCGGCGGTGGACGCGGAATGCGCCGCGTTGCGGAGCGCTCACAGCTCAAGGAATCGATCGAAGCCGCAGCGCGCGAAGCGGAATCGGCCTTCGGCGATTCGACGGTCTTCCTCGAGCAGGCCGTCATCGACCCCCGGCACATCGAAGTGCAGATCCTCGCCGACGAGCAGGGCAACGTCATCCACCTCTTCGAGCGTGACTGCTCGCTGCAGCGTCGCCACCAGAAGGTGATCGAGCTTGCTCCGGCGCCCAATCTCTCGGAAGAGTTGCGCGCCAAGATCTGTGCCGACGCCGTCGCGTTCGCGAAGGAGATCGGGTACACGTGCGCAGGCACCGTCGAGTTCCTCCTCGACAAGCGCGGCAATCACGTCTTCATCGAGATGAACCCGCGAATTCAGGTGGAGCACACCGTCACCGAAGAAGTGACGGACGTGGATCTGGTCCAGTCGCAGCTCAAGATCGCGTCCGGTTCGACGCTTGCAGAGCTTGGTTTGTCACAGGACACGATCAAGCTTCGCGGCGCGGCGCTGCAGTGCCGCATCACCACGGAGGATCCGGCCAACGGATTCCGCCCGGACACGGGCCGCATCACCGCGTACCGCACCCCGGGCGGAGCCGGTATCCGCCTGGACGGCGGCGCCACGCTCGGGGCCGAGGTTGGCGCCTACTTCGACTCGATGCTGGTCAAGCTCACCTGCCGTGGTCGTGACCTCGAAGCCGCTGTCGCGAGGGCTCGCCGCGCGGTCACCGAGTTCCGCATTCGTGGCGTCTCGACCAACATCCCGTTCCTGCAGGCGGTTCTCGACGACCCGGACTTCCGGGCCGGACGTGTGACGACCTCCTTCATCGAGGAACGTCCTCAGCTGCTGACTCTGCGTTCTTCGGCAGACCGCGGCACGAAGATCCTGACCTACCTCGCGGATGTGACGGTCAACAAGCCTCACGGTGAGCGGCCCTCGGCGGTGTACCCGCAGGACAAGCTGCCCAAGATCGATCTTTCGACGCCTCCTCCTGCCGGTAGCCGTCAGCGACTGCTCGAACTCGGACCCGAAGGTTTCGCGAAGGCACTGCGTGAGCAGAAGGCCGTCGGCGTCACCGACACCACCTTCCGTGACGCGCACCAGTCGTTGTTGGCCACGCGAGTTCGAACCAGCGGACTGCTCGGAGTTGCCGGGCACGTTGCGCGGTTGACGCCGGAACTGCTCTCGATCGAAGCCTGGGGCGGCGCGACCTATGATGTGGGACTTCGCTTCCTGCACGAGGATCCGTGGTACCGGCTCGCCGCACTCCGTGAAGCGATTCCGAACATCTGCCTTCAGATGCTTCTTCGCGGCCGAAACACCGTGGGCTACACGCCGTATCCCGAAAAGGTCACGCGCGCATTCGTTCAGGAAGCCACCGACACCGGTATCGACATCTTCCGAATCTTCGACGCTCTCAACAACGTCGACCAGATGCGGCCTGCCATCGACGCGGTGCGTGAGACCGGAACGGCCCTCGCCGAGGTGGCGCTGAGCTACACCGGTGATCTGTCGGATCCGAACGAAACTCTGTACACGCTCGACTACTACCTGAAGTTGGCCGAAGAGATCGTCGATGCCGGCGCTCACGTGCTCGCGATCAAGGACATGGCAGGCCTGCTGCGCGCTCCGGCAGCTACCAAGCTGGTGACGGCGCTACGCAGCAACTTCGATCTGCCGGTTCACGTTCACACGCACGACACTCCCGGTGGACAGCTGGCCACGTACTTCGCAGCGTGGCAGGCGGGCGCCGACGCAGTCGACGGTGCTTCCGCGGCACTGGCCGGAACCACCAGCCAGCCTGCGCTTTCGGCCATCGTCGCCGCTGCCGCGCACTCCGAGTTCGACACCGGACTGAACCTGCAGAACGTGTGCGACCTCGAGCCGTACTGGGAGGCGCTGCGAAAGGTGTACGCGCCGTTCGAATCCGGATTGCCGGCGCCGACGGGTCGCGTGTACACGCACGAGATTCCGGGAGGCCAGCTCTCCAACCTCCGGACGCAGGCCGTTGCTCTCGGTCTCGGCGACCGGTTCGAAGAGGTCGAAGCCAAGTACGCCGACGCAGACCGCATGCTCGGGCATCTCGTGAAGGTGACGCCGTCGTCGAAGGTCGTCGGCGACCTCGCGCTCCATCTTGTCGGTGCCGGTGTGCCTTCGGAGGAGTTCGCCGCAGATCCCGCGAAGTTCGATATTCCCGACTCCGTGGTGGGCTTCCTGCGCGGTGAACTCGGTACGCCTCCCGGTGGTTGGCCGGAACCGTTCCGCAGCAAGGCACTCGAAGGACGTGGCCAGGCCAAGCCGGAAGAGACGTTGTCCGCTGAGGACGAGGTGCTGCTAGAGGGCTCGTCGAAGGACCGTCAGGCGACGCTGAACCGTCTGCTGTTCCCCGGCCCGACAAAGGAATTCCTCGAACACCGCGAGAAGTACGGTGACACGTCGCGGCTTTCGGCAAACCAGTTCTTCTACGGTTTGCGGCGCGGCGACGAGCACCGGGTCGAGTTGGCTCCCGGCGTGGAACTGATCATCGGTCTCGAAGCGATCTCCGAGCCCGACGAGCGCGGCTACCGCACTGTCATGTGCATCCTGAACGGCCAGCTGCGCCCGGTCTCGATCCGCGATCGCTCCATTGCCAGTGACGTACCGGTGGCGGAGAAGGCCGACAAGAACAACCCGGGCCACGTGGCTGCGCCGTTCGCGGGCGTCGTGACGCTCGCGGTCAAGGAAGGCCAGAAGATCGAGGCCGGCGACACCGTGGCCACGATCGAAGCGATGAAGATGGAAGCGGCGATCACCTCGCCGCGCGCCGGCGTCGTCTCGCGGATCGCGATCAGCGCCGTCCAACAGGTCGAGGGCGGAGACCTGCTGGTAGTCGTCTCGACGGGGGAGAGCGCCGCAGAGTGACACGCATCATCTCGGGACTCGCGGGCGGTCGACGCCTGCGAGTCCCGCCGAGCGGCACCCGTCCGACGTCGGATCGGGTTCGTGAGGCGCTGTTCAGTGCTCTCGAAGCGCGCATCGATCTCGAAGGGTGCGCGGTTCTCGACCTCTTTGCGGGTTCGGGTGCTCTCGGCCTCGAGGCGCTCTCGCGGGGAGCCGAGCACGTTGTTCTCGTGGAATCCGATGCCAAGGCTGCTGCCGTCATCAAGGCGAACATCGGCACTGTCGCGTTGCCGGGGGCGACGGTTCGCGCCGCTCCGGTTGCGGCCGTGGTCTCGGGTCCGAGCGCGCGTGAATACGACATCGTGATCGCGGACCCGCCGTATGCGGTAACCGACGAGGCCGTCGTGTCCATGCTCGCTGATCTGCAGGCCAACAAATGGGTGGGGGAGGGCACGATCGTCGTACTCGAACGTTCGTCGCGCTCGCCGGAGACCGTGTGGCCTCAGGGCTACGAGCCGATCAAGGCCAAGAACTACGGTGAAGCCCGCATCGAGCTGGCCACCTGCTACGGTCTGGACTCATGACTGGCGCCGTCTGCCCCGGATCCTTCGACCCTGTGACCAACGGTCACCTCGACGTAATCGGAAGAGTTGCTGCGCAATTCGACGAGGTCGTGGTCACCGTGCTGATCAACAAGAGCAAGCGTGGCATGTTCACGATCGACGAGCGGATCGAGATGCTCGAAGACGCGACGAGCCACCTGCCCAACGTTCGCGTCACGTCGTGGCACGGATTGTTGGTCGACTACGCGAAACAAGAAGGCCTCAGCGCGATCGTCAAGGGTCTGCGCGGCGCGAACGACTTCGATTACGAGCTGCAGATGGCTCAGATGAATCAGAAGCTCACGGGCGTCGACACGCTCTTCGTTGCCACGAACCCGACCTACAGCTACCTGTCGAGTTCTCTGGTGAAGGAAGTTGCGACCTTCGGCGGCGACGTCTCCGACATGCTCCCGGCCAAGGTGCATTCTCGGCTACTCGCGCGTATCGCCGAACGAGCAGCCGAAAACAGCTGATCCCCGACACACCGACCACGACGACACCCCGTTGGCCGTTCTTCCGGCAAACTTGGACAGGAACGGGCACAGGTCCGAGTGGACCGGTGACGATGTGGGCCGATTTCGGCCGGTAGAGATTGGGGTTGCTTGTGTACCGCGTATTCGAGGCACTGGACGAACTGGTCGCAATTGTCGAAGAGGCGCGCGGTGTTCCCATGACCGCAGGGTGTGTTGTGCCTCGCGGTGACGTACTCGAGCTACTCGACGACGTCCGGGACGCAATTCCGAGCGAGCTGGACGACGCTCAGGACGTCCTCGATCATCGCGACAAATTGGTCGGTGACGCGCGAGCAAACGCCGAGAAGACGGTCAGCAGCGCCAATGCCGAGGCAACCTCGACTGTCGAGAACGCACGCGACGACGCCGACCGGATTCTGTCCGATGCCAAGGCTCAGGCCGATCGCATGGTTGCCGAAGCGCGTGCGCACGCCGATCAGTTGGTCGAGGACGCCGAAGCAGAAGCGGAACGGACCGTCACCGACGGCCGTCGTGAGTACGAGGCCGTCACCGGACGGGCGCGTGCCGAGGCCGATCGGATGATCGAGTCCGGCCAGGCCTCGTACGAACATTCGGTGGCGGAGGGAACGGCGGAGCAGGCTCGTCTGGTGTCGCAGACCGAGGTTGTCCAGTCAGCTCACGCGGAATCCGCGCGAGTGATCGACGCCGCTCATGCCGAGTCCGACAGGATGCGTTCGGAGTGTGACCTGTACGTGGACACCAAGTTGGCCGAGTTCGAAGAGTTCCTCACCGGAACGGTTCGATCGGTCGGGCGTGGTCGTCAACAGCTTCGAACAGGTTCGGGAGTCCCCGACTACCAGGACGACGATCGTCGTTCGGAGCGTCGTCGCTAGAGCGAACGAGACAGTCGAGGGTGGGTCGTCCGATATGGGGCGGCCCACTTTTTCGTGGACGGAATTGGGATTTGCGTTGTAGCTGCCGTATTGTGGAGTGGTTGCCCATACCAGTTTCAACAGTTAGGTGAGTTCTCTTTGTCAACGCATCGTCGTAGTTCGTCGCATCAGTCAAGTGATGCGGGATTTTTGCTGGACACGGTCAAGCTCGGTCGTCGTCCAGGGTCGATGCGTACCGTCGAGAGAACAATTCAGTCCCCGAACCGTATCGGTCTCGATCTGATCGCGATCGAAGCGGGCGCGGACATAGATCTCGATCTTCGTCTCGAAGCAGTGTCCGAAGGCGTTCTCGTCACCGGAAACGTGCACGCACCCACCAAGGGTGAATGCTCGCGGTGCCTTGAACCTTTCACCGACACCGTGGACATCTATCTCACGGAGTTGTTCGCTTACCCGGACAGCACCACCGAGGAGACGACGGAAGAGGGAGAGGTCTACGCGGTCGAAGACGACGAAATCGACCTCGAACCGGTCATCGTCGATGCAGTCGGTCTGGCGCTTCCGCTCCAGCCTCTGTGCAGTGACGATTGCCTGGGATTGTGCTCAGAATGTGGCATTCGCCTGGCGATTGCGGAATCTGGGCATGGGCATGACATACTTGATCCTCGCTGGGCTGGTCTCGCGGCCAAATTTGGCGTGGAATCAAACACCAGCGAAAATCTTGTGATCACCGAAGCCGAGGAGAAGTAGAAGTGGCTGTCCCCAAGCGCAAAATGTCGCGATCCAACACGCGGTCGCGTCGTAGCCAGTGGAAGACCACTGTGCCCACCCTCGTTACCTGCCCCAACCGTGGCTGTGGCGAGCAGACCCTTCCCCACATCGCATGCCCGTCATGCGGTACTTACAAGGGCCGCCAGGTAACCGCTGCTGTCTAGTTCTCCCCGGAGAAAGACTATGACGAGCGAAAATACAGTTTCAGCCGCCGGCGGCGAGGGCAATCACGACAAGCTCCTCGCCGCTGTCGGCGTAGATATAGAGCCCGGTCTTCTGACCCTGGCTCTCACGCACCGCTCGTACGCGTACGAGAACGGCGGTCTGCCCACGAACGAGCGCCTCGAATTTCTCGGGGATTCCGTTCTCGGCGTCACGGTGACCGAGAATCTTTATCTGTCCCACCCGGACAAATCCGAAGGTGATCTGGCGAAGATTCGTGCCAGCGTGGTCAACATGCATGCACTCGCCGAGGTTGCCAGGACTCTGGGTGAAGGTGGACTCGGAGCTCACCTGCTGCTGGGTAAGGGCGAGGAAATGACGGGCGGCCGTGACAAGCCGTCCATCCTCGCCGACGGTATGGAGTCGATTCTCGGCGCCATACACCTGCAGCACGGCATCGATACTGCGAGACGTGTTGTTCTCGATCTGTTCGACGATCTACTCACTCGCGCACCGCTTCTCGGCGCGGGTCTGGATTGGAAGACGAGTCTGCAGGAACTGACCGCAGAACACGGTGCCGGAGTTCCCGTCTACGAGATCACCGCTACCGGACCCGATCACGACAAGGAATTCACGGCGACAGTTCTCATCAGCGGCAAGCCCTTGGGCGTCGGTGTCGGTCGTTCCAAGAAGGAAGCCGAGCAGAAGGCAGCAAGTTCGGCATGGAAGACGATGTCGGAGAATGCCGCTGCTAGCGCAGTCGCTGCTGACAACCCGTCTGATCTCGCCGGCTGAGTTCACTCTTGCCTGAGCTTCCCGAAGTCGAAGTCGTTCGCCGCGGCCTACAGTCTCATGCTGTAGGTGCGGCGATCGAGGCCGTCGAGGTCCTCCATCCCCGCGCGATCAGGCGCCACATTCTCGGTTCCGAGGACTTGATCGGCCAACTCACCGGGCAGACCATCGCTTCGGCAGAGCGTCGCGGCAAGTATCTGTGGCTGGTTCTCGAGCCTGCCGGTGTCGGACTGGTGGTTCATCTCGGGATGAGCGGACAGATGTTGGTCCAACCCCCGACAGTCGACTGGGAAAAGCACCTACGCATTCGGTTGGCCCTCGATTCCGGGGCTGATCTTCGATTCGTCGACCAGCGGACCTTCGGTGGCTGGTCGATTTCACCCCTCGTCGAGGTCGACGGAACGATGCTGCCCGAGTCGGTGGCGCACATCGCTCGCGATCCCATGGATGCTGCGTTCGATCTCGAATCCGTCGTGAAAGTCCTGCGGGGCAAGCACACCGAGATCAAGCGGGCGATTCTCGACCAGACAGTGGTCTCCGGAATCGGAAACATCTACGCCGACGAATCATTGTGGCGTGCAAAGATTCACGGCAACCGAATCGCCGAATCGCTCACCAGGCCCAAACTTCGAGAACTGTTGACCGCGGCGCACTCGGTGATGGGCGAGGCGCTCGATCAGGGCGGTACGTCCTTCGACGCGCTGTACGTGAACGTCAACGGGGAATCGGGCTACTTCGACCGGTCGCTGTCGGCGTACGGGCAGGAGAATCTTCCGTGCCCGCGATGCGGCGCGCCGATCAAGCGTGAGAAGTTCATGAATCGATCGTCGTTCAGTTGCCCGCGGTGTCAACCGACCCCGAGGGCACGGCGAATCGCCTAGGTCTCCGCCCCTTCGGTTCGGCGGAGTGGCAAGATTGCGTCATGGCTGAACAGACTCCAGACAACACTGCAACCGCCCCAGCTCACACGGAGCTTTGGGTGGAACGCACAGGAACCCGCCTCTACACCGGCAAGAGTTCGCGCGGCGCAGAGGTTCTCATCGGCTCCGAATCGGTGCCAGGAGTCTTCACGCCCGGCGAACTCCTCAAAATTGCACTGGCTGCATGCACCGGGATGAGCTCAGACTTCCCGATCTCTCGCCGCCTCGGTGACAACTACGACGCGACGGTCCGAGTGTCCGGTGCCGCCGATCGTGAAAACGAGGTCTACCCGCAGCTCGACGAGGTTCTCGAACTCGACCTCAGTGAGTTGGATGCCGAAGCGCAGCAGCGCCTCATCACTCTCGTCGAGCGTTCCGTCGACAAGGTGTGCACGGTCGGGCGCACTCTCAAGGCCGGAACCAAGGTCACGCTGTCGTTCGACACGGAAGCCTGATGTCCCGCGCCGGCAGTGTTGTCGCTGCGATCGCACTGGGTTCCGTTGTGGCGGTGAGTGCTCCGGCACAGGCCTCGGTCCCGGCCGACGGCTCGGACGGTGGTTGCGGCAAATGGACGTCGAGCGTCGTGACGACTGGTGCCGGAATGCTCGAGAATCTCGAATTCGACGGCAGCGGATCGATGGTGTTGTCGCAGTCGGCTCTGATCGGGCCGGGTGCACTGCTGAAAGTGGCGCCGGACGGAACACGGACAACTTTGGTCGGTGACGTCACCGGACCTGGCGGGCTGGTCGCGCGTGACGGTTCCGTGTACTTCACCACGGGCAACTCGACTGTCTCGGGTCTGTTCGGAATCGCCGACGGCAGCCTTCGTAAGGTCGACGTCGCAGACGGATCGGTGACAACGATTGCCGACGGTCTGGTGATGCCGAACGGGCTTGTGCCGCTGGACGGTAACCGTTTCCTCACAGCTCGCACCCTGACGCGGCCGGGGCTCACGGTCATCGACAGTGACGGAACCAGTTCGATCGTTCGTGAGGATCTCGGCACCGTCGACGGCCTCGCACGCTCCGGTTCGACGATCTACGTGACGACGACCTTCGACATGGTGACCGCCGTCCACGTCCTCGACGCACACGATCTGGGCGGGCCGGTGCGAACGATCACGCTCCCCGGGTTCGGTCCGGCAAACATGGCGGACGATCTGACCGTCGGACCGGACGGCGCGTTGTACGTCGCATTCAATGCCGGCGGCAAAGTTGTTCGCGTCGATCCGGATTCGGGATCTTCGTGTGAGATCGCCTCGGGTCTGCCGTTCACATCCGCGGTGAAGTTCGGTGCCGGCCCGGGCTGGGACCCCAACTCGCTCTACACCACCGGTTTCCTCGGCGACGTCCACCGTCTCGAACGTGTGGCGGGCTGAACGTCATGACTGAGACACCGCCTGTGCGGTTGACGGCGTGGGTTCACGGATATGTTCAGGGCGTCGGGTTCCGGTGGTGGACCAGGGCCCGCGCCCTCGAACTCGGGTTGATCGGATATGCGTCGAATCAGCGTGACGGTCGAGTGCTCGTCGTGGCGGAAGGCGAACGCACGCAGCTCGAGAGATTGTTGGAGTTGCTTCGCTCGGGAACAACACCGGGCACGGTGGATCTCGTGGTCGACAGCTGGGACCCCGCCAGGGGCGACCTGACAGGGTTCGTCGAACGCTGACCGGTTTGGCGGTAAAGTTTCCCCCCATGCACCTCAAGAGTCTGACACTCAAGGGATTCAAATCCTTTGCGTCGGCAACGACTCTTCGGTTCGAGCCGGGGATCACCTGTGTCGTCGGGCCGAACGGCTCGGGTAAATCCAACGTCGTCGATGCGTTGACCTGGGTGATGGGCGAGCAGGGCGCCAAGGCTCTGCGCGGCGGCAAGATGGAAGACGTCATCTTTGCCGGCACCTCCGGCCGCGCGCCGCTGGGCCGCGCCGAGGTGACCTTGACCATCGACAACGCCGACGGCGCGCTCCCGATCGAGTACTCCGAGGTGTCGATCACGCGCCGGATGTTCCGCGACGGCGCGGGGGAGTACGAGATCAACGGCTCGTCCTGCCGTCTGATGGACGTCCAGGAACTGCTCAGCGACTCCGGTATCGGCCGCGAAATGCATGTCATCGTCGGGCAGGGACGGCTCGCCGCGATCCTCGAATCCCGCCCCGAGGATCGACGCGCCTTCATCGAAGAAGCCGCGGGAGTCCTCAAACATCGCCGCCGCAAGGAAAAAGCGGTACGCAAGCTCGATTCCATGCAGGCCAATCTCGCTCGACTCAGTGACCTCACCGCGGAACTGCGTCGGCAACTCAAACCGCTGGGACGCCAGGCCGAGGTTGCTCGGCGAGCACAGACGGTGCAGGCTGACCTGCGTGATGCCAAGATGCGGCTGGCCGCTGACGACCTGGTGACCCGTCGAACCCAACTGAACGACCAGGCGCAGGACGAGAAAGCGGCCCGCGAACAGCACAACGAGGTGGCGTCCGCGCTCGACGAGGCCAACCTCGAACTCGGGCGCCAGGAGCAAGCTCTCGCTCGTCTGACTCCGGGATCGGAAGCGGCAGCGCAGAGTTGGTTCCAGCTCTCCGCGCTTGCCGAACGAGTCAACGCCACCGTGCGCATCGCCCGCGAGCGTGCACGACATCTCGACTCCGAACCCGTCGGCAACCGCGGCCAGGACCCGGACGAGATGGAAGCGCGCGCCGAACGTCTTGCGGCCGAGGAGGCCGAACTCCTCGAAGGCGTCGAAATCGCGCGAGCGGCGTCGGAAGCTGCTCGGGACCAGCTGGCAGCCACCGAAGATGCTGCAGCAGAAGCGGAACGGGCGCACATGGCGGAAGTTCGTGCCGTCGCCGACCGCCGTGAAGGACTTGCTCGACTCTCCGGTCAGGTAGACACTCTGCGTACCCGCGTCGAATCCGTCGACGCGGAGGTTTCGCGACTGACCGAGGCCATCGACGAGGCTCGTCTGCGTGGGGATGCCGCACAAGCCGAGTTCGACACGGTGCAGGAAAGCATCGGGGACCTCGACGCCGGTGAAGTAGGCCTCGACACCAATCATGAACGCGCCGTCGAAGCTCTCGAGATGATCGACGCACGTGTCGAAGAACTTCGTGAGGAAGAAAAGACGAGCGGGCAACGCATAGCTTCGCTCCGTGCGCGCGTCGAGGCACTGTCGATGGGCTTGCAGCGCAAGGACGGTGGCGGCTGGCTGCTCGAACATCGGCGCGACGACGGCATCACCTCGCTGGTCGGATTGATTCACGTCGAACCCGGCTACGAAGCTGCCATCGCTGCCGCGATGGGGCCGGCGGCGGACGCCGTCGTGGCGCAGTCGCTGGACTCGGCTCGCTCCGCTGTTGCAGCGCTGGCAGATCAGGACGGTGGGCGTGCGTCGCTGATCGTGAGCGGTGAACCGGTGATCAAACGCGAGGCCGAGATCGCACCGGGCAGTCGTCCTGCCGTCGACGTCATCGACTGCCCTGACGAGTTGCGTGCGGGGTTGACCGCAATACTCGATGGCGTTGTCCTGGTCGAGACCCTCGAGGACGCGATTCGAGTTGTTGCTGACCACAAGGGAATTCGTGCAGTGGCGCGTTCCGGCGATCTGCACGGTTCGGGGTGGATGATCGGTGGCTCGGATCGGCAACCCAGCACGCTGGAGGTACAGGCGGCGATCGACGCGTCAGCAGCGGAACTGGCGGCAACGGAGAGCCGATCCGAGGAACTCGACGCGGCGCTGTCCGGCGCTCTGGCCGAACAGGCCGTTCGACGCGAGACCGCGGAGCAGACTTTGGCGGCGCTCAACGAGTCGGACGCCGCCATGTCCGCCATTTACGAGCAGTTGGGCAGATTGGGGCAGGCAGCACGAGTCGCCCACGCGGAATCCGAGCGGTTGACCGCCCAGCGAGTGCGTGCCGAGGAGGGCCGCGGTGAGTCGCTGACAAAGCTGGCGGACCTGGAAGAACGTCTGCGTGTGGCCGAAACCGACGGCAGTGCACCGGGACACGGTGCGGAATCGACCGCTGCCGATCGCGAAATGGCCGCAGCAGCGCTGGCCGAAGTGCGCATAGTCGAAATGGATGCTCGCCTTGCCGTGCGCACCGCCGAAGAACGTGCGGAATCCGTACGCGGAAAGGCTGATTCGCTTCGCCGCGCCGCTGCTGCCGAACGAGAGGCACGAATTCGCGCCGAGCGGGCTCTGCGCGCCAGAGCGCACGCTGCGGAGGTTGCAGCTGCCGTCGCCGAGTCGGGGCAGCGCGTGGCGGCCGAACTCGAGGCCGTCGTCGCTGGAGCTCTTGCTCATCGCGACGAGTTGGCTCGGGCCCGCTCCGAGTGCACGGCCAAGCTGGATCAGGTCCGCGAGATCGTCCGGGCACTGACCGGACAGCTCGCTTCACTCACCGACGCCGTCCATCGCGACGAGGTTGCGAAGGCTCAGGCAGCGCTGCGCATCGAACAACTCGAGGAGTCGATCCTCGATCAGTACGGTATCGGCCTCGATGATCTGATCGCCGAGTACGGACCCGACGTCGAACTGCCGCCGACCGCTCTCGAAATCGAGGAGTACGAGCAGGCCAAGGAGCGTGGGGAGCAGGTAACCGCCCCCGCTCCGCTTCCGTACGATCGTGCGACTCAGGAACGGCGCGCGAAGCGTGCGGAGAAAGACCTCGCCACCCTCGGCAAGGTCAATCCGCTGGCGCTCGAGGAATTCGCAGCTCTCGAGGAGCGGTACACCTTCCTCTCCACTCAGCTCGAAGACGTCAAGACCGCACGCAAGGACCTTCTTGCTGTGGTCGCAGACGTGGACGCGCGAATTCTGCAGGTGTTCACCGAGGCCTATGCCGACGTCGAGCGTGAGTTCGTGGGCGTGTTCGAGAAATTGTTCCCCGGGGGAGAAGGACGACTGGTTCTCACCGATCCGTCGGACATGCTGACCACAGGCATCGAAGTCGAGGCGCGTCCGCCCGGTAAGAAGGTCAAGCGGTTGTCGTTGCTGTCGGGCGGCGAGAAGTCCTTGACCGCGGTGGCCATGCTGGTCGCGATCTTCCGGGCACGCCCGTCCCCGTTCTACGTGATGGACGAGGTCGAGGCGGCGTTGGACGACACCAACCTGCGGCGGCTGATCGGACTCTTCGAACAATTGCGGGAGAAGTCGCAGTTGATCGTGATCACTCACCAGAAACCGACGATGGAAATCGCCGACGCGTTGTACGGAGTCAGCATGCGCGGCGACGGCATCACCACCGTGATTTCGCAGCGACTTCGCGGTCAAGACATGGCCTCGACGTAAGCCCTGCTCACTTTCCGGGTCGGAGCCTGAAACAATGGGCCGGTGACTACCCAGGCTTGGATCATCATCGCGGCTGTAGCGGCCGTACTACTCGTCGTTCTCGTTGCCGGATTCCTGCGCTACCGCAAGGGGCAGGTCTCGCTGAAGGCGCCCGAGACGAAGCCGGAGCTCGGCACCCCCGAGAAGGACAAGTCAGGCGGCTACAAGGCCGGTGGCGGGTTCAACTTCAGTCAAGGCTCGACGGCAACGGCGCCACCTCCGGTGGTTCCGACGCCGCCGGTCGCGGAGAAGCCGCCAGTTGTCGAAGAACCTGTCGTCGAAGAACCTGTTGCAGAGAAGCCGGCCGTCGTCGAGGAGCCGGTTGTCGAAGAACCCGCTGTTGTCGAGGAACCGGTTGTCGAAGAGCCGGTAATCGAAAAGCCGGTCGTAGAAGAACCACCAGTAGCAGAACCTGTTGTCGATGAACCTGTCGTTCCCGAACCTGTTGTCGTTCCCGAACCTGCAGTCGTACCCGAGCCCGTCGTAGTTCCCGAGTCCGTCGAGCCTGCACCGCGCGTGTTGGACGAGATCGACCCGACCGAGGGTCGGCTGGACCGACTGCGCGGGCGCCTCTCCCGCTCGCAGTCAGCAGTCGGCAAGAGCTTGCTCGGCCTACTCGGTGGCGGCGATCTCGACGAGGACTCGTGGGAAGAAGTCGAGGACACCCTTCTCATCGCAGACCTCGGCTCCGCGACCACGGAAAAGGTCGTCACGAAGCTTCGTGAGCAGATGGCCGCCCGCAGCGTCCGGACCGAGGCTGCCGCCCGCGCCCTTCTGCGTGAGGTGTTGATCGCCGAGCTGCGTCCCGAACTGGACCGCTCCATCCGCGCATTGCCGCACGATGATCACCCGGCTGTTCTGCTCGTCGTCGGCGTCAACGGAACCGGCAAGACCACCACCACCGGCAAGCTGGCTCGCGTGCTCGTCGCCGACGGTCGTCGCGTCGTGCTCGGTGCCGCGGACACGTTCCGCGCGGCCGCTGCTGATCAGCTCCAGACGTGGGCCGAGCGTGTCGGCGCTGAAGTTGTTCGTGGCAAGGAGGGTGGCGATCCCGCTGCGATTGCCTTCGACGCGGTCTCACGGGGCATCGCGGACGGCGTCGACGTGGTCCTCATCGACACCGCCGGCCGTTTGCACACCAAGACCGGTCTGATGGACGAGCTCGGCAAGGTCAAGCGGGTCATCGAGAAGAAGGCGTCGGTCGACGACGTTCTGCTGGTTCTCGATGCGACGGTCGGCCAGAACGGACTGGCGCAGGCTCGAGTGTTCGCGGAGGTCGTGGACATCACCGGCGTCGTACTGACCAAGCTGGACGGAACCGCCAAGGGCGGAATTGTCTTCCAGGTTCAGCATGAACTGGGTGTGCCGGTGAAGTTGGTCGGTCTCGGTGAAGGTGCCGACGACCTGGCGCCCTTCGAGCCGGGTGCGTTCGTCGACGCCCTGCTGGGCTGACGCCCCCGTGCGCCTTTTTGGTAGCGCGAACTACCGAAAAGGCGCACAGGGTCGGTAGAACCCCCTGGCGAAACCTGTTTGCAACAAAGTTGGGCAATTGGTTCACGTCTGCGAAACGCGACAGCGCCATGGACGAAACACCAGCCCAGCACTCTTCTCCTTAACGACGTGCTGCCCGGCACGTGCGACTAGGAGGTAGTAAGTGAGTACCGACGATTTGTTGGCGAACTCCGGTAACGCCGCATGGATGCTGATGGCTGCATCTCTGGTCTTGCTGATGACACCCGGCCTCGCTTTCTTCTACGGCGGGATGTCTCGGTCCAAGTCCGTCCTGAACATGATGATGATGTCCTTCGGGGCCATGGCCGTCATCGGCGTCATCTACGTTCTGTGGGGATGGTCGATGTCCTACGGCACCGAGAACATCGGGGGCATTTTTGCCAACCCGTTCGAGTTCTTCGGCCTCAAGAACAGCATCACCGATGCTGACGGCAACTTCATCGCCGGCGCGTGGGGCTACCCCAACGTCATCGACATCGCGTTCCAGGTGACATTCGCGATCATCACCACCGCCCTTATCAGTGGTGCCCTGGCCGAGCGGGTCAAGTTCGGCACCTGGCTCCTGTTCTCGGGTATCTGGGTCACCGTCGTCTACTTCCCCCTCGCACACATGGTCTGGGGCGGCGGACTCCTCTCGGGCTCCGAGGACGGCATCGCGGCAAAGCTCTTCGGCACCACGGTCAACGACGACGGAGTCACCGTCGCCAACGTCGCTCCGATCGACTTCGCCGGTGGCACAGTCGTTCACATCAACGCGGGTATGGCCGGTCTGGTCCTCGCCCTCATCGTCGGCAAGCGTCTCGGCTTCGGCAAGACCGCCTTCCGTCCGCACAACCTGCCCTTCGTGATGCTCGGCGCAGCACTTCTCTGGTTCGGTTGGTTCGGCTTCAACGCCGGTTCGGCATTCGCCGCCGACGGTAACGCCGGTCTCGCCTGGGTCAACACGACCACCGCGACGTGTGCCGCAGTCCTGGCCTGGCTCGCCACCGAGCGTATTCGTGACGGTCACGCCACCAGCCTCGGCGCAGCTTCCGGTGCGGTCGCCGGTCTGGTCGCCATCACCCCTGCTGCCGGTGCGCTCAACCCCGTCGGTTCCATCTTCCTCGGCGCCGTAGCCGGCATCCTGTCCGCTCTCGCAGTCGGCCTGAAGTTCCGCTTCGGCTTCGACGACTCGCTCGACGTCGTCGGTGTTCACCTTGTCTCCGGCCTGTGGGGCACGATCGGTATCGGATTCTTCGGCACCGCAACCGGCCTCTTCTACGGCGGCGACTACAAGCAACTGGTGGTTCAGATCGTGATCGCACTCGCAGCACTCGTCTTCACCGGCGTTCTGACGACGATCATCGGCTTCGCACTCAAGCCCCTGGGCTGGCGAATCTCGGCCGAGGACGAGGCACGCGGCATCGATGAGACCGAACACGCAGAGACCGCATACGACCTCGCGTGATCAGCACGTGATTAAAGTGAATTCAGGCACTTCAGAGTTTGGAAAGGGATGAGCACATGAAGCTGATCACAGCAATCGTCAAGCCGTTCACGCTCGAGGACGTCAAGACCGGACTCGAGCAGGCCGGAGTGCTGGGTATGACAGTCAGCGAAGTTCAGGGCTACGGCCGACAGAAGGGTCACACCGAGGTGTACCGAGGCGCGGAGTACTCCGTGGACTTCGTACCCAAGGTCCGGGTCGAGGTCGTCGTCGACGACGCGGCCGTGGACAAGGTGGTCGAGGTGATCGTCGAGGCCGCTCGCACCGGCAAGATCGGTGACGGCAAGGTGTGGGTCTCGCCAGTCGAGTCGGTCATCCGGGTTCGCACCGGGGAACGCGGTGGCGATGCACTCTGACCCGAAAGGGTCCGAGAACCTCGGCCCTGGTTCCGTCGCGAAAGCGACGGGGCCAGGGCCGGTCTCGTCAGGGGGATCCGACGAAGCTGCGGACCTGGCCCGCGCACGCAAGGCCCTACTCACCGGAGGCGTCAAGAACAGGAGGCTCGACGCCCCTTCTCTGCGACATGCACTGGTCGATCTGCACGAGTTCTGGTTGACCACCAAGGGGACCGAACTGGGCATCAAACCGGATTGTGGGTTTGCCATCGTCGCCGTGGGTGGTCTTGGCCGACGCGAACTGTTGCCGTATTCCGATCTCGATCTGATTCTGCTGCACGACGACATGGACCCAGCAGTCGTGGCCCAGGTTGCGGACAGCCTGTGGTACCCGCTGTGGGACGCGCACATCAAACTCGACCACAGCGTGCGGACGCTTCCGCAGGCGCTTCAGGTTGCGGCCACCGACATGACGGCGGCACTCGGAATGCTCGAAGCACGCCACATTGCCGGCGACGTGGAGCTGAGCAACCTGTTGATCAGTGGTGTCCGTCGACAGTGGCGCATGGACATCCGCAGCCGATTCGACGAATTGATCACCCAGACCCGTACGAGGTGGGAGCGCAGCGGCGAGATCGCCCATCGCGCCGAACCGGATCTCAAGAGCGGCCGTGGCGGGCTGCGCGACGTGCAACTGCTCAACGCCTTGTCCATCGCGCAATTGACCGACGGGATGCCAGGGCTGGGACCCAACTCGCCCGGCGGCGGTCTGGCACTCGCGCACAGGCGGTTGCTCGACGTGCGCACCGAACTTCACCGCGTTGCCGGTCGCGCCCGCGATCAACTGCGAGCGCAGGACGCCGACGAAATCGGTGCGGCGCTGCGGATCGGTGATCGATTCGATCTGGCCCGCCTTCTCAGCGAATCGGCGCGCACCATCAGCTATTCGGTGGACGTCGGTATCCGTACCGCCGGAAACTCCTTGCCCCGGCGTGGTTTGTCGCGGCTGCGTCGCGCGCCGGTGCGGCGACCACTGGACGAGGGCGTCGTCGAGCATGCCGGCGAAGTTGTCCTGGCGCGCGATGCGAGGCCGAAGAAGGATCCCGGTCTGGTGATGCGGGTCGCGGCAGCGGCGGCCACCAACGGCATGCCGATCTCCGCGTCGACGCTCAATCGCCTGGCCGACAACGCCCCGGAACTGCGTGAGCCGTGGCCGAAAAATGCGGTCAACGATCTCTTGGTCGTGCTCGGTTCGGGATCGCGTGCCGTTCCGGTGATCGAGGCGATGGACCGGACCGGGCTCTGGGGTCGCCTCCTGCCGGAGTGGGGGACCATTCGCGATCTTCCGCCGCGCGACGCCGTCCATACGTGGACGGTGGATCGCCACCTGGTCGAAACCGCCGCGTATGCAAGCGGATTCACCACTCGCGTCGCTCGGCCGGATCTGCTCATGCTCGGTGCGTTGATCCACGACATCGGGAAGGGGCGAGGGGGAGACCACAGCGTCGTCGGTGCCGAATTGGCCACCGCGATCGGAAATCGCTTGGGGCTCTGGCCTTCCGACGTCGCGACGTTGACGGCGATGGTGCGCTATCACTTGCTGCTGCCGGAAACGGCGACCCGTCGCGACCTCGACGATCCGGCAACGGTTCAGCGAGTGGTCGACGCACTCGAAGGGGACGGGACGCTTCTCGATCTCCTGCATTCGTTGGCGGAGGCGGATTCGCTGGCCACCGGGCCTGGCGTCTGGGGCGACTGGAAGTCGTCTCTGATCGGTGAGCTCGTGCGTCGTTGCCGTTTGTTGATGGCGGGGGAGGAACTCCCACAACCCGACCCACTCGCTCCCGAGCAGTTGGCCATTGCCGAGGATGGCGGGGTTCACGTCTCGCTCGTACCGGCCGAGAATCCGCACACCTACGTCGTGACCGTCATCGCGCCCGACGCGCCCGGGTTGCTGTCTCGGGCTGCCGGCGTTCTGGCGCTGCAGTCGTTGCGGGTGCATTCCGCTTCGCTGGGGTCGCATGCGGGTTCGGCGGTCAATTCGTTTGTCGTCACACCGAGGTTCGGCACACCGCCGCAGGCGGTGCTGCTCAGGCAGGAATTGATCCGCGCTTCGGCCGGTGAACTGAATCTGCTCGAACTTCTCGACGCCAAGGACGAGGAGGCACGGGCAGAGCAGTGGGACGACCCGATCCAGACAAACAAGGATTCGGCGGTTCCGGTGCTCTATTCGCAGGCACCGCCGCGGGTCATCTGGTTCGACGCGCCCGGTGACGGTCACGCGATCCTCGAATTGCGTACCGAAGACCGCGTCGGCCTGCTTTGCCGACTGGCCGCAGCACTCGAACACAGTGGTGCCGACATCCGGTGGGCGAAGGTCGCCACGTTGGGTTCCTCGGTGGTCGACGCGTTCTGCCTCGACTTCGGTGAGGCCGATACCCGCGCGGCGCGAGAGCGCGTCGAGGAGGCGGTGCTGGCGGTGGTTCCGGTGCCACAACCGAAGAAGAAAGAGGATTGACGGACCGGTTTCGGCAGTTACGCCCGCATCGGCTGGGATCGGTGCGGGCGTAGCGGCTAGGCTGGTGCCCGAGAATATCCACGGCTAACTCGCACGACCTTCAGGAGCGCACTCGGTGTTCGAATCCCTTTCCGACAGATTGACCGGATCTCTCAAGGATCTGCGTGGCAAGGGTCGTCTGTCCGGCGCCGACATCGACGCTACGGCCCGCGAGATCCGCCTTGCCCTGCTCGAGGCCGACGTCGCGCTTCCCGTAGTGCGCAGCTTCATCGCCAAGATCAAGGAACGCGCCAAGGGCGCCGAGGTCTCGGGTGCACTGAACCCCGCTCAGCAGGTCGTCAAGATCGTCAACGAAGAGCTGGTCGAGGTTCTCGGCGGCGAAACTCGTCGACTCCAGTTCGCCAAGACTCCGCCGACGGTCATCATGTTGGCCGGTCTGCAGGGTTCCGGTAAGACCACGCTGGCCGGAAAGTTGGCCAAGTGGCTCAAGGACCAGGGGCACACGCCCCTCCTCGTTGCCTGCGACCTTCAGCGTCCCGGCGCCGTCACTCAGCTTCAGATCGTCGGTGAGCGTGCGGGCGCTGCAGTCTTCGCGCCGCACCCCGGTACCTCCATCGGCGGCGGCGAAAACGCACTGGGCGTGTCCGCAGCCGACCCCGTCGAGGTCGCCCGCGCCGGCGTCGAAGAAGCACGCAACAAGCATTACGACGTCGTGATCGTCGACACCGCCGGTCGCCTCGGTATCGACTCGGAGCTGATGGCGCAGGCCGCCGGTATCCGTGACGCCGTCAACCCGGACGAGACCATCTTCGTTCTCGACGCCATGATCGGTCAGGACGCGGTCAGTACCGCCGACGCGTTCCGTGAGGGAGTCGGCATCACCGGTGTCGTCCTCACCAAGCTCGACGGCGACGCCCGCGGTGGCGCCGCACTGAGCGTCCGCGAGGTCACCGGCCAGCCGATCCTCTTCGCGTCCACCGGCGAGAAGCTCGAAGACTTCGACGTCTTCCACCCCGATCGCATGGCCAGCCGGATCCTCGGTATGGGCGACGTCCTGAGCCTCATCGAGCAGGCCGAGCAGGTTTTCGACGCCGATCAGGCCGAAGCGACCGCAGCGAAGATCGGTTCCGGTCAGCTCACCCTCGAAGACTTCCTCGATCAGATGATGGCCGTCCGCAAGATGGGCCCGATCGGCAACCTCCTCGGCATGCTGCCGGGTGCCGGCGGCATGAAGGACGCGCTGGCCAACGTCGACGAGAAGCAACTCGATCGCATTCAGGCCATCATCCGCGGTATGACGCCGGCCGAGCGCGACGATCCGAAGATCATCAACGCCTCACGCCGACTGCGCATCGCGAACGGTTCGGGCGTCAAGGTTTCCGACGTCAACCAGTTGGTGGATCGCTTCTTCGAAGCCCGCAAGATGATGGCTGCCATGGCCGGCCGTATGGGCATGCCCGGCGCGCGTAAGCAGGTTCGCAGCAAGAAGGGCAAGAAGGGCAAGAAGGGCGGCAAGGGCCCGACGCAGCCCAAGATGCGCGGAGGATTCCCCGGCATGGGCGGATTCCCGGGTATGCCCGGCGGAATGCCGGCCGGTATGCCCGACCTGTCGAACATGCCCAAGGGTCTCGATCAGTTGCCGCCCGGACTGGAAGGCATCGATCTTTCCCAGCTCAAGCTGCCCAAGAAGTAGTCGGTGGCTGCGCTTCATCTGCGGGGTATCGGTCTGCCCGATGCCGAGCCGATCGAATTGTGGATCGTCGACGGGCTGATTTCCTTCGAGGCGGTGTCCGGTGCGGAGACGATCGTCGAATCGGGTTGGATCACACCGGGTCTCGTGGATGCGCATTGTCACGTCGGTATCCGCTACGGCGGTGGCGGGGGCGAAACCGTCGACGGCTTGCTGGAGCAGGCGAAGACCGAACGTGACGCGGGCGTGCTGTTGCTCCGCGACGCCGGATCACCGGTCGACACCAGATTCATCGACGAGCGCCTCGATTTGCCGCGAATCATTCGCGCAGGTCAGCACATCGCGGCACCCAAGCGGTACATCCCGGGCTTGCCGGTCGACCTGGACGACGAATCTCAGTTGCCGGCCGAAGTAGTGCGTCAGGCACGCGCTGGTGACGGCTGGGTCAAGCTCGTCGGCGACTGGATCGATCGTTCCGTCGGCGATTTGGCTCCCTTGTGGAGCGACGAGATCCTGGTCGAGGCCATCGCTGCCGCCCACGCCGAAGGCGCAAAGGTCACCGCTCACGTTTTTGCCGAAGACGCTTTGCCCGGCCTGATCAACGCCGGTATCGACTGCATCGAGCACGGCACCGGATTGACGGACGCGACCATCGAGTCGATGGTCGCGCACGGCACGGCCCTGGTTCCGACGCTGATCAACATCGCTACTTTCCCCGAGATCGCGGACTCCGCCACGCGATATCCGATCTACGCGGCGCATATGCGCGATTTGCACGCTCGTCGGCACCAGACAATCGGTGCCGCTCACGAGGCCGGGATTCCGATCTATGCCGGAACGGATGCCGGCGGTTCGATCAGGCACGGGCGGATCGCCGACGAGATCGCCGAACTCGAAGTTGCCGGATTGACAGCTCACCAGGCGTTGGGCGCAGCCGGCTGGGATGCGCGGAGTTGGTTGGGTGCCCAGGGCATCGAAGAGGGAGCGCCCGCCGACCTGGTGGTTTATTCCGAAGATCCGCGCGGAAACCCCGATGTGCTCGCGAAGCCGATGCGTGTGATCCTCCGCGGCACTCCCGTGAGTGGTTAGGGAGTCCCTGCACTCTCGAAGCGCGCACAGGGTGGTTTCCGAACGAGCCCACCCATCTGGCACAATGGACCATTGTTCGTCGCAACCGGTTACGTACCGCTGCGACGGTCACAGGATAGAGGCAAAACCGGGCTCACAAATCGTGTGGGTCGCTGAATTGCACGTGACATGCGCAGCACTGTTGTGCGCGCTGAAGGAGAACTGCAGCTGTGGCTGTCAAAATCAAGCTCACCCGCCTCGGCAAGATCCGCAACGCTCAGTACCGCGTTGTCATCGCCGACTCGCGCACCCGTCGTGACGGCCGTGCGATCGAGACCATCGGCAAGTACCACCCCAAGGAAGAGCCCTCGCTGATCGACATCGATTCCGAGCGCGCTCAGTACTGGCTGTCCGTGGGCGCACAGCCCACCGAGCCCGTCGAGGCACTCCTCAAGATCACCGGTGACTGGCAGAAGTTCAAGGGCCTGCCGGGCACCGAAGGCACCCTGCGCGTCAAGGAAGCCAAGCCCACCAAGCTCGAGCTCTTCCAGGCTGCACTCGCGCAGGCCGAGAACGAGCCGGTTGCAGAAGCAATCACCCCCAAGAAGAAGAAGGCTGCAAAGGCTGACGAGGCCAAGGCAGAAGACACCGCGGCTGACGCCGAGGCTCCCGCTGCAGACGCCGAGGCTGCTGACAAGTGAGTGCCGTCGTCGCTGATGCGGTAGAGCATCTCGTGCGTGGCATCGTCGCCAATCCCGACGATGTGCGTGTCGAGCTGATCACCGGACGTCGGGGACGGACCGTCGAGGTGCACGTGCACCCCGACGATCTCGGCAAGGTCATCGGTCGGGGTGGTCGCACGGCGACCGCTCTGCGGACCTTGGTCTCCGGCATCGGTGGCCGCGGTATCCGTGTTGATGTCGTCGACACCGATCAGTAGACGGCAGTAAACAGGTGGAACTCGTAGTCGGTCGTGTCGCGAAGTCGCATGGCATCAAAGGTGAATTGGTAGTCGAGGTTCGTACAGACGAGCCCGAAGATCGTTTTGCCGTAGGTTCTGTGCTGCGTGGGCGCAAGCCGCGCGAGTCCACACTGAAGTCGTACACAGTGGAAGCCGCCCGGGATCATTCCGGGCGGCTTCTGCTGCGCCTCGAAGGCGTCAGTGACCGTGGCGACGCAGATGCGTTGCGCGGCACACTGTTTGTCATCGACAGTTCCGAACTCGAGCCTTCGGATGATCCGGACGAGTTCTACGATCACGAACTCGAAGGACTGAAGGTCGTCCTCACGGACGGTACCGAGGTCGGTTCGGTCATCGAGGTATTACATTCCGCCGCAGGCGAATTGCTTTCGATTCGTCGTACCGGCGAGACGTCCGGTGAATTGCTGATCCCGTTTGTCGCCGCCATCGTCACCTCGGTGTCGATCGCCGACGGCGTCGTGATGATCGAGCCTCCCGAGGGACTGCTCGACCCGGACTTCGGTGACAAGTCGAACAGCGATAATTCGAACCCAGACAACGACTGATCGTTTGTCATGCGTCTCGACGTCGTCACCATCTTTCCCGAGTATCTCGAACCGCTTCGTGCTGCCTTGCTGGGCAAGGCAATCGAACGTGGCTTGATCTCGGTCGACGTCCACGATCTTCGGTCGTGGACCCATGACGTACACAAAGCCGTCGACGATTCCCCGTACGGCGGCGGACCCGGCATGGTCATGAAACCCACCGTCTGGGGTCCGGCACTGGACGACGTGATCGGTCGCTCCGATTCTTCCGGCCCGGATGATGCCGAGACGATCCTGGTGGTGCCGACTCCCGCCGGCGTCCCGTTCACTCAGGCGACCGCACATCGCTGGGCCACCGCCAAGCACCTTGTCTTCGCCTGCGGCCGATACGAAGGTATCGACCAACGCGTCTTCGACGACGCCGCCAAGCGAGTTCGCGTCGAAGAAGTCAGTATCGGCGATTACGTTCTGATCGGCGGTGAAGCAGCCGTGCTGGTGATGGTCGAGGCTGTTGTGCGACTGATGCCCGGCGTTCTCGGCAATCAGCTCTCACACCAAGAGGATTCGTTCTCCGACGGGCTCCTCGAAGGGCCCAGTTACACTCGCCCCGCCGTGTGGCGTGATCTCGAGGTTCCGCCTGTTCTGCTTTCCGGAGATCACGCGAAGATCAAGGCGTGGCGCCATGAGCAGTCGCTGCAGCGCACGGCCGAGCGTCGACCGGATCTACTTCCTTAGGTATTTCTCTTCAACCAGGTGATGCTTGCGCCGTCGTCGAGCGATTCGGTTGCAGTCGGTGTGAACAGTGTCGGCTCGAAGTTACCTCTGATCATCGGTATGCCCGCGCCGGCGACAACCGGATACCTTTTGACGATCAACTCGTCGATCTCCGGTAGTAGTGCGCCGGCGATAGTTCCGCCGCCGCACAGCCAGATATCTTGTCCTTCTTCCTCTTTGAGGGATCTGACGACCGCACGTGGATCGGTGCGAACGATGGTGACCGCGGGATCCTCGGCGTCAGGGAGGGTGCTGGAGACGACGAACTGGCGCAGGTGCGCAAAAGGGCTGGTCACGCCGAGGCTCAGCCCGGGCTCGTAAGAGCCGCGGCCCATGACGACCGTGTCGAAGGTTCTGTTGGGTGCGTCCTCGATTCCGAGAGCGGGCCGCACATGCGTTGGCACGGTCTCGGGATATCGATCGCATATCCAGGCCGTGATCTGTTCGGAAACCGGGAAGAAATCGAATTCGCCGTCTGGTCCCGCGATGTAGCCGTCGAGGGAAGCTCCCACGTAGTACACAAGCTTTCGCATCAAACGCTCCGTTCGTAGTACTATGTTCGTAGTGGTTTAACTTAGGGTCGTGTCAGGAGTGATGTCAAGTGCGAAAGAACCCGGAACGACGGCTTGCCCTGATCGACGCGGCAATCGAGGTGTTGGCCCGAGAGGGTGCTCGAGGCTTGACTTTTCGAGCCGTCGACACCCAGGCAGCCGTGCCGAACGGGACAGCGTCGAACTACTTCTCCAATCGCGACGACCTACTCACGCAGGCCGGTGGCCGGATCTACGAGCGACTGATTCCGGACGACCTCGAGGGATTGATCGATCCCGTCAACGGCACCGATCGTGAGCGACTGGTGACGCTCATGCTCGACGTGGTCGAGCGGGTCACCTCGTTTGGAACGGGTTTCCTCGCGCTCATGGAGTTGCGACTGGAGGCGATACGTCGTCCGGACCTGCGAGCGGTCCTGACCGTCCGCATCCGAGAAGACTTCGATCTGAACGTAGCCAATCATCTGGCGTCGGGCGTGCCGGGTGATGCGATGACCGTTCGCCTGCTCTATTTGTCGTTGAACTGGCTCGTACTGGATCGACTGACATTGCCGAACCTGTTCGGGGAGGAAGATATTCGTACGATCGTCGAGGCCGCGGTGGATCGAGCGCTACCCCGCGAATCGTAGAAGGGTCAGTGCCGCTCGGCAGGTTTGCGGCGGAACGAGAAGTATCGATGACCGAAGAAACTCACCCCGGCAACGATCAACATGACAACCGCCTGGGCGGGAAGCGGCGGGGCATGCAGAATCGACACCGCGATCGTTCCGAGTATCAGATTCAGCACGAGGCCACCGGAATTGACGACGATGAACGCGCCCAGGTCGCGTGCCACATGTCCGCGGACGCGGAAAACCAACGTCCGATGCAGAACGAAAGCGATGAGCACGCTGATGGAGTACGCACCGATCACAGCCACTTGATACAGATCCTTGTTGTCGAGGATCAGTGACCAGATCACGAAGAGCCCGTATCCGATCGCCGTATTGGCCACTCCGACAATGGCAAACGCGATGGGTTGATGCTTGACCACCCGCAGCAGTGGGCCGGGGTTCTCGGGTGATGCGATGTCTTCGGTCATGAAGACTCGGTTTTCACGATGTTGATCCGGTCCTTGCGTCGTGTCCGCAGATACATCCACTCGAGCACGCCGAGGCCGAGGATTCCGGCGACCATCGAAGCGCCGCCGACCTTCCATCCCGGGGGTCGCCACGTGAGGACAAGTTCAACGTCCTTCGTCCCGGCTGGGATGTCCACGGTGACAAAGGACTTCGCGACGACGTCGATCGGGACAGGCTGACCGTCGAGGCTAGCTCGATACCCGGGCCAGCCGAGCCGTGCGAACACAACCTTGCCGCCGGTCTCCGAACTGACACGAAGGGTGCTCGACATGTTCGATTCCGCGGTCGAAACAGCTTCGACGCCACGGGTATCGGCGATGCGGCCGTTTCGTGTCGAGACGGGGCCGTCGACGCGTTCGAGCACGGAGATGTAGTTCTCGTGTCCGGGGTAGTCGACCCATGTCCACCCGTCGGGGGCCGGGTTCTTACGTGCGTCGGGGTAGAGGGCGTTCTGCAGTACGACGCGGTCCACCTTCATCAGGTCGACGATGGTGCGGCCGGTGGTGGGTTCGACGGTGAATGCCCGTCGGAAGGCGTCGGGGCAGACGCTCATGTCCCAGCGCATGCAGAGCAGATCACCGAAGTAGAAGTGCCCGTTGGGGGTGTAGCCGCTGGTGTAGGTCAGTTCGAGGTCTTTGGGGTAGTTGCCGAAAGCCAGGGAACCGTACGCTCCGTCGAGGGTTTTGTCCCCGGGTGCGATGAGTGCACGGTCGCCCAGTTGCAGTGTCGTGCCTTCGAAGTCGGGGAAGGCCTCTTTCATCTCCGAGCGGGATTCGGGCAGGTCCCAGCTCATTGGGGTTGGTTGCGCGGCCCGAACCTGGGCGTAGGCGATGGGGGAGACCGCGGCGATTGCCAACAGGCATGCGAGCGCGGTGCCCTTGGTGCGGCCCAGCCACACCATCGCAGCGCCGAGTGCGGCAACGACCAGGGCTGAGATCACATGCCATTTCGCGAGCCCGGGAGCTGCCGAGGCAGACCTGATCAAAAGCAGGCCCACGAGAATTCCCGCTGCAACGCAGCGTCCGCGCAACTTGTCGGTCGTGGCGGAACGCCCGAGCAGGATGCACACCAGAAGCAGGAGTCCGATGGCCACCATCGGAAGCACGCGCGCGGGCCACCGCAGTGGGCCGATTGTGCTCGGCCCGGCAGTCCACATGAGGACGGCGACCGTGAAGATCCCGACGGCGGTCAATTCGCGTGCCGCGGCGCGCGCCTTGCCCCAGTCGATGAATGCCAGAGCCGGAATGAGGAACCACGCGACGTAGACCATGGGCATGGTCTGGATGTATCCCCACCACGAGGAGAACGCGGGCATCGTGCTCGGCAGGCTCGCGTTCAGCGATTCCGACCAGGGAACGGCAAGGAATGCGTCGTTCTTGACTTCGGATGCACCGCGCCAGGTGACGTCGGCGGTGAGCAGGCTCGGCAGATACGTCGCGAGACCGGCGAGGGCGGCACAGGCAGACACCGCCAGAAGCCGCAGCGACGGCAGCCAACGCCGCTGATAGACAACTTCGCCGATCGCGACTGCGACGATCATCAAGCCGGATTCGACTGCGGGGAAAACATATTGGACCGACATCGCGAGATACAAGAACACGAAGGTCGGGATCGGACCGCTCTTGCCTCTGGCGTAGCGGATTGCCGAGGCCCACGCCTGAACCATCCAGGCAGTGCCGGTGAAGGCTGTCATCCAACTGGCCGAGTCGAAGAACAGGAGGAAACCGGTGAACGGAATCGAGACTCCGGCGACCGCAGCCCACGTGGGCTTCGAGCCGTACTCCAGGCAGATCCGATAGACGCCCAGCGCAAGGATGATCGCGAAGATCAATTTCACGATCGTCGCGTAAAGCGCCAGGTTGTCGAAGGACGGTGCGATCAGGTCGATCAGAAGTTGTGGCGGATTGAGAAGGCCCGCTTCCTCGATCGCGTAGTTGCCCGCCATCCAGTTCTCGGGGACGAGTACCGGTAGGTGTCCTTCTCGCAGGCTACGGCCGAGCATGACCCACAGCGGCGCGTACTGGGACTCGGTGTCGTCGGTGTAGAAGTGACGAGCGTTCGCGAGCACCACGGCCAGGTAGCCGGCGATGACACCGACCGCCGTGACGGCGCCCCACTTGTACACGTCTGCCCGGGCGAGAGTGCGAGTTTCCACCACGAGTTCCAGACCTTAACAGGGCAGGTGGGGCGCGCGGAGACGCGAGCGCATCACGCGCCGTCGGCATCCGAAGTCCGGACATCTCTGCGTGTTAAAGTTCGCGACGGTGTGGGCCCGATCGTGCCTGTCTCTCGGCGCCAGTCGAGCCCCCTGAAGGGAGTGGAAGCGAGTGCACTCGATTTCCGTCGTAGTGCCCGTTTATCAGGGCGAAAAGACGATCACGGCGCTCGTCGAGGAGTTGGACGGCCTGTGCGCACCGAGTTCGACGCCCGGTGGAGCGCAGTTCACCGTCGACGAGATCGTGCTGGTTCACGACAACGGTCCGGACCGTTCCGACGTCGTGTTACTCGAATTGGAGCGCCGTTTCGATCAGGTGCGTGTCGTGTGGCTCAGTCGCAACTACGGCCAGGACGCGGCGACTATCGCCGGTATGGCCGTTGCACGTGGCCAGTGGATCGTGACGATGGACGAAGACGGCCAGCACGACCCGGTGCACATCGGGGCTTTCCTCGACACCGCGCTGACGGAGCGATCCGATCTCGTGTATTCCAAACCCACGAACACCCGCCCGCATGGATTCTTGCGGAACCTGACCTCGCGCGGCGCAAAGATCGTCTTGGCGACGGTATTCGCGTTCCCTGATTCGACGAGATTCGAAAGTTACCGCCTGATCCGAGGTGACATCGGCCGACAGTTGGCCGGCGTCGCCGCCAACGGCGTGTATCTGGACGTCGCGCTGACGTGGGTCGTCGGCAATACCGCCACGGCGCCGGTGACACTTCGAGCGGAAGGCCGCGAGGAATCGGGGTACAACTATCGCCGTTTGTTCTCGTTGTTCTGGAAGATGGTGTTGTGTAGCGGAACCCGCGGTCTGCGGCTGGTGAGTCTGCTCGGGGTCACCCTGGCGTCGGCCGGTGTGATCATGGCTGCGGTGATCTTCGTCCAAGCCATGACCGGTGACAACAACGACCCGGAAGGATGGGCGTCGATCATCATGGCGCTGCTGGTCTGTTCGGGTGCGATCCTGTTCTCGCTCGGTCTCATCGCCGAATACCTTGGCGTGGCACTGCACGTCCTTGTCGGAAAGCCGCTGTATCTGACTGTCGATTCACCGCGGCCCGGAACCTCGATCGATCGGCGCAGTCGTGAGCACTGATCGCATCATCTTCTCCCGCCCCTATCGGGCATCGAACGAATTGTCGAATCTGGCAACGGTTCTGGAGTCCGATCACATTCACGGTGACGGACGTTTCACCAAGTCCGCGACTGCAGCGCTCAAGGCGATCACCGGATCCACGCATGCTCTGCTGACGACCTCGTGCACGCACGCACTCGAATTGGGTGCGCTGCTACTCGAATTGGGCCCAGGTGACGAGGTGATCGTCCCGAGCTTCGCGTTCAGTTCGGCGGCAACTGCCGTCGCGTTGCGCGGTGCCACTGTTGTTTTCGTCGACATCGATCCGAGTACCGGCAATATCGATCCCGACTGCGTCGCAGCGGCGATCACGCAACGCACGAAAGCTGTACTGGTCATGCATTACGGCGGAGTCGCCGCCGACATGGAACCTCTCCTCGACCTCGCGGAACTCCACGGCGTCGCGTTGATCGAAGACAACGCTCACGGGCTCGGCGGAAAGTGGCGCGGGCGGGCGCTCGGCACCATCGGAACTATCGGTACGCAGAGTTTTCACGACACCAAGAACGTTCACTGCGGTGAGGGTGGCGCGCTGTTGCTCTCCGACGATCAGTTGATGACCCGCGCCGAAATCATCCGTGAGAAGGGGACCGACCGTGCGCGTTTCCTGCGCGGCCAGGTCGACAAGTATTCGTGGCAGGACATCGGGTCGAGTTATCTGCCCAGTGAACTCAATGCCGCTGTCCTCGACGCACAACTCTCGGAGTTCGACGCGATTCAGGCGGCCAGGCATCGCGTCTGGGATGCCTACAGCGTGAGTCTGGGCGAGTGGGCGTCCGAGAACGGTGTCGTTCCCATGGCGGTTCCCGAAGATCGCGAGCACACCGCGCACCTGTTCTATCTCAAGATGCCTACCGAAGAGAGCCGCGACGGCTTGATTCGGCATCTTGCCGCCGACGGAATCGTGGCGCCGTTCCACTACATTCCGCTCGATACGAGTGCGGCCGGTGTGCGCTACGGACGAACACCGGAGCCGTGTGTGCGTAGCGCCGAGTTCTCCGCGTCGATCCTTCGACTGCCGCTGTGGCCCATGCTCACGTCCGAACAACAGGAACGGGTCATCGGTTCGGTCCTCGAGTACAAGCAGGCTTGAGGACGAACACGACCGCGTGGATCGAATCAGGGCCCGGAAGCTTCGGGCATCACCGAATCCGCGGTCGTGGATGCCGCCGCCCAGTCGTCGATGCTTCCGCTCGGGAAGAGAATCTGTGTGACGCCGGTGACCGTGTCACGTGCGTGCAGTGCACTTTCGTCGTCGACGGCGTCGGTGAACGAGGTGTCGGGATAGAAGCTGTCCTCGTCCGTGTACTGGACGTCTTCTCGCGAACCGATCGCGATGATGTATCGGTTGTCGTCACCGACGATGCCGGTGGACAGATGGATCCACTTGTCCTCGACACAGCACATCCAGCCTTGCTTGACTCCGATGACCGACTCGCCGAACAAGGCCTCGGGCAATCCGAACCTCTGGTCGTAGCCGTCGGTTCCTTCGGGAGTGGATTGCCGCAGGTACTCGACGAATTGCTCGACCCGCTCAGGTCCGAGCTGGTCGGAGTCGTCGAGGACGCCGTTGTAGAAAGTGACCAGGTCGTGCGTCGTGGTCTCGGTGTTCCACCACATTCCGTCCCACGGCGGCGTCGTCGCGGTCAGTGCGTAACGCTCGGCAACCCGGGTGATCACCTCCTGACCGCCGACCTCGTCCCACAGAAGGTTGGCTGCGGTGTCGTCGGAGGATTCGAGCATTGCCGCCATGAGGGTGCGATCGTCGTCCGTGATGGGCCGCTCGCCGCGAGCGTCCTGATGGAGTAGATCCTCGGCGATGAAAAGTTTTGCCACCGAGGCAGTTTCGATTTGCTGGTCGCCGGCAACATCGAGGTACTTGTCCGAGGATCGATCGAGGACGGCGATGGAGACGTCCGCACCACGCCCGAGCGCCGCCACCTGAGCTTGAGCCAGTCGGCCGTCGAGAGTCTCCGCGACCGGAACATTGGTGTCGGGGAAGGCGGGGGTCTGCATCGAATCATCCGGGTTCTGTCCACCGCTGCACGAAGCCGCAAAAGTAACTGCGGCCGCCATTGCGGCAATCCGGACGTACCGCGTACTCATCTGTTTCCCCCGGTAGCCCTGACACGGCACTGTTGCCGATCTTCTTGTCTCAGGATAGCGGTAGGGTCGGATCTCGTGATTCTCAAGACCGTGAACCAGCGCATTGCCGAGGAACTCGACGTCCGCGAAGGCCAGGTTGCAGCAGCAGTCGACCTTCTCGACGGCGGAGCCACGGTGCCCTTCATCGCCCGGTACCGCAAGGAAGTCACCGGCACGCTCGACGACGCCCAGTTGCGACTTCTGGACGAGCGGCTGCGGTATCTCCGCGAGCTCGACGACCGTCGTGACGCCGTGCTCACGGAGATCGACTCTCAGGGCAAACTCGACGATCAACTGCGCGGTCAGATCATGCTGGCCGAGACAAAAGCGCGGCTGGAGGACATCTACCTCCCCTTCAAACCGAAGCGGCGCACCAAGGCGCAGATCGCCCGCGAGGCCGGCCACGAGCCTGTCGCGGACGCTCTCATCGGAGATCCCACCACCGATCCCGCGCAGTATTCGGACGAGCAACTCGACGGTGCCCGGTCGATCCTCGTGGAGCGCTTCGCCGAGGACGCCGATCTGGTCGGTGAATTGCGCGAGCTTATGTGGAGTCGCGGCCAGGTCGTCTCATCGGTCCGCAAGGGCAAGGAAACCGATGGCTCGAAGTTTGCTGACTACTTCGAGTTCTCGGAACCGTTCTCCAAATTGCCCTCGCACCGCATCCTCGCCGTCCTGCGCGGAGAGAAGGAAGAAGTGCTGTCGCTCAACATGGCGGCCGACACCGAAGAACTCGCGCCGGGGGAGCGCACGGTCTACGAAGGCCGCATCGCGTCGCGGTTCGAGATCGCCGACCGTGGTCGGGCCGCCGACGGGTGGCTTCTCGACACCGTCAAGTGGGCGTGGAAGACGAAGTTCGCCGTCACGCTCGGTATCGACACTCGAATGCGTCTGCGGCAGTCGGCCGAAAAGGACGCCGTCGACGTCTTCGCCACCAACCTCAAGGATCTACTCCTCGCGGCCCCCGCCGGCGCCCGACCCACCATGGGACTCGACCCCGGATTTCGCACCGGAACTAAGGTTGCCATCGTCGACGGAACCGGCAAAGTTGTTGCATACGAGACGATTTACCCGCACCAGCCGCAGAACAAGTGGGACGCGGCGCTTGCGACGCTTGCGGGGCTGGTCGCCAAGCACGGCGTCGAACTGATCGCCATCGGCAACGGCACGGCCTCACGCGAGACCGACACGCTCGCTACCGAACTGATCAAGAAGACCGGCGCGCCCAACCTGACCAAGATCGTCGTCTCCGAGGCAGGCGCATCGGTGTACTCGGCTTCGGCCTACGCGTCGCAGGAACTTCCCGACCTCGACGTCTCGATTCGCGGTGCGGTGTCCATTGCGCGTCGCCTGCAGGATCCGTTGGCGGAGTTGGTCAAGATCGATCCCAAGTCCATCGGCGTCGGTCAGTACCAGCACGACATCACTGAATCGCTGCTCTCACGTTCCCTCGACGCCGTCGTCGAGGATGCCGTCAACTCGGTCGGCGTCGACGTCAACACCGCGTCCGTGCCGCTGCTCGCTCGGGTGTCCGGAATCGCAGGTTCCCTAGCGGAGAGCATCGTCGCCCATCGGGACCAGAACGGTCCGTTCAAGTCCCGCAAGGGACTCAAGGACGTCTCCCGACTGGGACCCAAGGCTTTCGAGCAGTGCGCAGGCTTCTTGCGGATCACCGACGGCGACGACCCGCTCGACGCGTCGAGCGTCCACCCGGAGGCATATCCGGTGGTTCGCAAGATCGTTGCCAGTGCCGGCGGGGACGTGCGCACCGTGATCGGAAACTCGCAGGCACTTCGATCGGTCAAGGCGTCCGACTACGTCGACGAGCGATTCGGTCTACCGACCGTCACCGACATCATCTCCGAGTTGGAGAAGCCGGGACGAGATCCACGACCCGAATTCAAGACCGCGACCTTTGCCGCAGGCATCGAGAAAGTCGCGCATCTCAAGCCCGGTATGACTCTCGAAGGTGTGGTCACCAACGTCGCAGCCTTCGGTGCCTTCGTCGACATCGGAGTTCATCAGGACGGTCTGGTTCACGTCTCGGCGATGTCACACAACTTCGTCAAGGACCCACGCGAGGTCGTCAAGTCAGGTGACGTCGTCAAGGTGAAGGTCCTCGAAGTGGACGAGGCACGCCAACGCATCGGGCTGACGCTTCGTCTCGACGACGAGGTGGGCGCACCCCGCAAGTCCGAAGGCCCGCGAGGTGGGCAACCACAGCGTCAGGGCCAGCCACAGGGTCAGCGTCAGGGGCAGCAACGAGGTAGTGGCGGACGTCAGGGTGGACGCGAGTCGCGTCCGGACAACGGCGCGCCTGCTGCCGGGTCGATGGCTGAGGCTCTGCGCAAGGCGGGCTTCGGCAAGTAATTCCGTCCGCCGGGTTTTCGGAGTCCGTATCGTCTCATTCGAGTCGGTTGGCGGTATCAATCGGAAGAATGATCGGATCTGAAATTCGGTGAAGGGAGGACAGTGATGCGGGAGTGGCTCGAGCGCGAGATCATCGCCCATGGCCGATTGCCATTGCTGTTCTTCCTGCTCGGATTCCTCTCTGCCTTCCTCTTCATCCGTCTCAGCGTCCGGATGATCCGTGCGCAGGTGAAATGGTGGCCGGGCAACATCGCGCCCGGAGGTCAGCACGTGCATCACGTCGTGTTCGGTGTGATCGCCATGATGATCTCCGGTGGTGCACTGATCGCGGTCTACGTCGATGGTTCGCAGACCACCGGTGCCGTCCTGGCGGCGATCTTCGGTATGGGTGCGGCGTTGGTGCTCGACGAGTTCGCACTGATCTTCTATCTGAAGGATGTGTACTGGTCCGAGCAAGGTCGGACCTCGGTGGATGCGGTTTTCGTCGCAATCGCCGTGACCGGTCTGGTGCTGTTGGGTTTCCGCCCGCTCGAACTTCTCGACGTCGCCGGGTTCCGTGAAGAACGGGATCCGTGGATCAAGTTGGTCTTCGTTTTTGTCGCGTTGATCAACTTCGCCTTGGCAGCCATCGTGATTCTCAAGGGGAAGATCTGGACGGGGCTCGTCGGCCTGTTCGTTTTCCCGTTGCTGGTAATCGGTGCGGTTCGCCTGAGCCGGCCGGGTGCGCCGTGGGCTCGCTGGCGGTACACGCGTAAGCCGAAACGGATGAACCGCGCGCTCGAGCGTGAGCGGAAGTGGCGGCGACCGGTCATCAGGGCCAAGATCTACGTCCAGGATCTGATTGCCGGATCGCCGAGCGTCGAGCATGCGATGACGGCGGCCGAGCAGGAATTGGACCACACCATTCACGCGGCTCCGCCGCCACCGATTTCCCCGCTGGTATCCGCGTCTGGCACAATGGACGGGTTGCCTGGACCAGGCAGCAGCACTTGATCTGGGCACGAACCAGACGAGCGCCGTTTCGGGAGACCGAAACGCGTGCCGCTCGGTTCCTCTGCTCCTGCGAAATACAAGGATGACATATGAACACCCTGGACTTCCTGGACAAAAAGTCGCTCCGCGACGACATCCCCGAGTTCCGTCCCGGCGACACGCTCAACGTGAACGTCAAGGTTATCGAAGGCTCCAAGGAGCGCGTGCAGGTCTTCAAGGGCGTCGTTATTCGTCGCCAGGGCGGCGGCGTTCGCGAGACCTTCACCGTCCGTAAGGTCTCCTTCGGCGTCGGCGTCGAGCGCACCTTCCCGGTTCACAGCCCCACGCTGGCCTCCATCGAGGTTCTGACCCGCGGTGACGTCCGTCGCGCCAAGCTGTACTACCTCCGTGAGCTTCGTGGCAAGAAGGCGAAGATCAAGGAAAAGCGCTGATCTTTCCGATGAGCCCGGCACCGCGTACGCGCGGTGTCGGGCTAATCTGGTTTCTGTGGCAGATTCTTCGAAGGAGCAGGCATTGTCGTCCGGACCCGAGAATCACGAGGGATCAAGCGGTTCCGCGGAACCGACCTCACATCGGCCGCAGAAGAAACAGCGATCGTTCCTGCGAGAACTCCCTGTTCTGATCGGCGTAGCGCTGGTACTCAGCATCGTCCTTCAGGCATTTGTCTTCAGAGTTTTTCTCATCCCATCCGAGTCGATGGAACCGACACTGCACGGCTGTGCAGGATGTACCGGTGACCGCATCGTGGTGGAGAAGATCGGATACCGCTTCGGCGATCCGGAACCCGGCGACGTCGTAGTCTTCAAGGGGCCCGATTCGTGGAACACGAAATATGTGTCCAATCGGTCCGACAATGTTGTCGTCCGCGGCATTCAAGAGGTCGGTTCGTGGGTCGGCCTCGTTCCGCCGGACGAGAACGACTTGGTCAAGCGAGTGATCGCCACCGGCGGCCAAACCGTCGAATGCTGCGACGATCAGGGCCGAGTCCTGGTCGACGGCAAACCACTCGACGAGCCGTACATCAAGATGGATTTCCCGTTCACTCCGGGAACGCAAACGTGTGACACCGAATTGAAGTCGGGCCGCTGCTTCGGACCGATCACCGTTCCCGAGGGCCACGTGTGGGTCATGGGTGACAACCGCAGCAATTCCGCCGACTCGCGCTACCACGTCGACGACGAGTTCCAGGGAACCGTCCCGATCGACAACATCATCGGTCAAGCTCGATTCATCGTTCTTCCCCCGTCGCGAATGGGCGGCATCGATGCGCCTGATATTCAGGGCAATTGAGTTGTCGTACCGCACACATGGATTCGCGTAGTTTCGAGTAGGCAGAGACAGTGAGTAGTTGGCCCCCTCGCGTTGTCATTCGCAGATCGGCAGGTCTGCGGACGATGGAGTCTGCGTTGGCGCGAACCGGACTCGGTCCGGTCGCCGGCGTCGACGAAGCCGGGCGCGGAGCGTGCGCTGGTCCACTCGTCATTGCCGCGTGTGTCCTGGCGCCGAAACCGCAAGCGCCACTGGCGCGGCTCGACGATTCGAAGAAGTTGACCGAACGCGCGCGCGAGGAGCTTTTCCCGGCCATCAAGCGTTTGGCGTTGGCGTGGAGTGTTATTTCGGTACCCGCTGCGGAAGTCGATCAGATCGGTATCCACGTTGCCAACATCGAGGGGATGCGACGAGCAGTTGCGGGCCTCGACCTCGAACCGGGCTATGTCCTCACCGACGGGTTCCGGGTTCCGGGTCTGACGGCTCCGTCGCTACCAGTTATCGGCGGTGACGGCGCCGCTGCATGCATCGCCGCGGCGAGCGTTCTCGCGAAGGTGACCCGAGATCGTGTGATGACCGAGATGGACAACACTCATCCCGGATACGGCTTCGCGATTCACAAGGGATACAGCACGCCACTGCACATGGACGCTCTCGACGAGCTGGGGCCGTGCCCCGAGCATCGCATGACGTACGCAAACGTGGTGGCTGCGGGAGTCCGGTTGGAACAACGCGCGGGCCGTACGGGATGATGGACGTTCAGACGAACTGGGAGGACTGGCTAAACCGATGAGTGCCGAGGATCTCGAGAAGTACGAAACCGAGATGGAGCTGTCGCTCTACCGTGAATACCGGGACATCGTCGGACAGTTCTCCTACGTCGTGGAGACCGAACGACGTTTCTACCTGGCCAACACGGTCGAGTTGCTGCCCCACAATTCAGACGGGGAGATCTACTTCGAGTTGCGGATGTCCGACGCCTGGGTGTGGGACATGTACCGCCCGGCGCGATTCGTGAAGTACGTACGCGTCGTGACGTTCAAGGACGTCAACATCGAAGAGCTGGACAAGCCGGATCTGCGCCTTCCTGACTGATCTTGACAACGAAGTGCCCCGCCGATATCGGCGGGGCACTTCGCATTTCGCGGAGTTGCGCGGGGTCAGTTGCCCTTGACATTCACGATCTGACGCAGCGTGTGTCGAATCTCGACCAAGTCCTTCGCGTCGTCCATCACGACGTCGATGTCCTTGTACGCGCCCGGGATCTCGTCGAGGAACGCCGCGGAACGCTTGTATTCGATGCCGACCATCGCCTTGTCGAGATCTTCGATGGTGAAGGTCTTGCGTGCCTGGTTACGTCCGTACACCCGACCCGCGCCGTGGGGGCTGGACTTGAACGACGGCACGTTTCCCTTCCCGACGACGACGTAACTCGCCGTCCCCATCGAACCGGGGATGAGCCCGGGCGTGCCCTCGTCTGCCTTGATCGCACCCTTACGGCTCAGCCACACACCCCGGCCCATATGGAACTCCTTCTGGGTGAAGTTGTGGTGGCAGTTGATCCGCTCGACTTCGTCGATGATCGCGGGCTTGCCGTCACCCATGAAGTGCGCGAAGTCCTTCACCACGCGGTCCATCATCTCTTCGCGGTTGAGCAGAGCGAAGTGCTGAGCCCAGTTGAGATCGGTGATGTACGAGTCGAATTCGGGCGTCTTCTCGACCAGGTAGGCCAGATCCGGATCGGGAAGGTTGATGTACCACCGCTCGCACAAGTCCTTGGCGATCTTGATGTGATGCTGTGCGAGCTTGTTTCCGATACCGCGACTGCCCGAGTGCAGGAACAGCCAGACGCCGTCGCTCTCGTCGAGCGTCACCTCGATGAAGTGGTTGCCAGAACCCAGCGTTCCGAGCTGAAACCTCCAGTTGTTCTTGAACTTGTCGTAGAAGGCCAGGCGATCGCCCGCCATTGCCTCGAGTTCTGCGATGCGGATTTGCGCCGTGTCGCTCAGCGTCTTGTTGTAGACACCCGCCGAGAGCGGAACGGAGCGTTCGATGCTGTGGCGAAGAACGCTCAGGTCGCGGCCTTGAAGATCGCGTGCACTGAACTGGGTTTTGACCGCGATCATTCCGCAGCCGATATCGACTCCGACGGCGGCGGGCATGATTGCGCCTTCCGTCGGAATGACCGAACCCACCGTCGCTCCCGCACCGAGGTGCGCATCCGGCATAAGTGCCAGATGTGGACGGACAAAAGGCATCTGGGACGTACGCAGCGCTTGCTCGCGAGTGTTCTCGTCGAGTATCGATGCCCAGTTCCATAGCCTCTTGGTGATCTTCTCCATCAGATTTCTCCCACATAGTTCACAGCCGAACCGATCGGTCCGGTGTGTCGTGCAGGAATGACCATGCGCTCCGTCAGTGGTTGTGTGCAACCTCTTTTCAGGTGCGCAGACCGTCTGCGAGTTCGTAGATTCGTCCGACGTACTTCTCCTGGAAGGCTTTTCGAGCAGCATCTGCTTGTTGCCGTGCGCCCATCCTGGCGTAGAGGTACTCGAGTTGAACCAAGCTCTCGCCGATGTCGACGCGTCGCTGGTCGAGAACCGTCAACTCGTCGACCAGCCGAGCCAGATCGAGTCGTGCAAGATCTAGCGCTGTCTCCGGTACCTCGTCCATGGTGATCCTCGATGTCCGTGAGTGCTTCCTGGGTTTGAGGCTAGCATCATTCGAACATATTTTCGATACCTGGAATTGTTGGTTACTTCGACAATGTGGCGGTCAGTTGGTCGATGGCGTACGGAATGCTCAGGACGGTATTGCCGGACATCGCCGCGCCGACGGGTGGATCTGCGGTGTATCGCACGACTATCGCATTTCCGTTTTTCACAGCGGGTAGCCGCTGGTAGAGAGTGTTGCCGGGGAGGGCCTTCTCTCCCTCCGGATCGGCCATCACGATCAAACGATCAACGGGTTCGAGGATGTCGTATCGCTCGTTCGGCAGCCAGTCGCCGAACTGGTCGCCGACGAATGCGTCGACCGTCGGGGGGAGGGTGAATCCGAGTGACGAGAGGAAGATGCCGCGTGGGTCGTGCGACGAGAACACGTATCCCTCGGGAGTGTCGAGGTTGACGATCGTTGCGGTTTGCCCGGAAAACTCCGGGTGTGCAGCGCGAGCGGTGGCAAACGCGTTTTCGGTATCCGCGATCAGTTGCTGAGCTTGTGGTTCTTTGCCGAGGGCGCGCCCGGCGGTGAGTGTCATGTCGGTCCACGGCGTTGTGTATGCGTCGTAGTCCTTGCTCTGCGCGACAGTCGGCGCAATCGAGGTCAGCTTCTTGTAGGTCTCCGTGTCGATGTCGGCGTACAGCGCTAGGATCAGATCTGGTGCGAGGGAGGCGATTTGCTCGAAGTTGAAGTCTCCGCCGCTGTTGATGTAGGTCGGAGTTTTCCCCTTCCAGTAGTCCTTCGTCCACGGCCAGCTTTCATCCATGCCGGACCCCCACCATTCGGCCATGCCGACGGGTTCGACTCCCAAGGCGAGCAGTGGTTCGTGATCGGTGTATCCGAGTGTCACTACCCGCCGCGGTTCGGCATCGATGGTCGTCGAACCCTGTGCGTGCTCGATCGTCACGGGGAATGCGTCGTTGCTCTGGGTCGCTGATGCGGTGTCGACGCCTTGCGAGGTTCCACAGGCGGTCGAGAACCCGATGATCGCGGCCGTCGTGAATAAGGCGGCGAGGATTCGGGTGCTACGTGAGGGCACGTGCATGCTCCTTCGAAGTGGTGGGCGAAGTGATCTGAGTTCCGCGTGAAGTGCTGAACTGGTCGCGTCAGCAATAAAGTGAGGCTAACCTTTGCGGGATCGTCGGTCCATCCTTCAGGATGGACTCGGATACGCCCAGAGAGACGCAAAATGTCCACTATCGAGTACTCGACTCGCCCAAAGTCCTTGCTAGCGCTGCCCGATAGTCGCGGACGGACATTCAAAGATTTTCAGGTCTACACCAACGTCGTCGACGGAGTGACTGCGTATGGAGCTCATCGACACCCCGAGCATCAGATCGCCTGGATGAGTGAAGGGACGATGCAGATCGCTGCCGGAGGCAATGTGTGGCACCTGCACAGCGAGCACTTGGTCTGGTTGCCGGGCACCGTTCTCCACGACATGACACTTCTGACGGAGGGGTGCATGATTGCGGCCTATGCGCGTCCGGATCTACGCCCTGCCGGGCCGCGGTGGACTCAGCCACTTGTTCTCGAAGTCGATGCTCTGTCCGCTCAATTGCTGCGCCATCTCGCCGACCGGACCATCGACGATGCTCGGCGGTTGATGAGTCAGGAGTTGCTCTACGACATTCTTGCTGCCGCGCCCGAACGGCACGACGTCCTCGCGGTTCCTCGCAATGCTGCGGCGAGTTCGGTTTCTGCCTGCATCCTTGCCGATCCGGCAGACTCACGGACGCTGGGGGAGTGGGCGGGCGAACTCGGGGTCAGTTCCAAGACCTTGATGCGAGCCTTTGTCGCCGATACCGGGATTACCTTCGGGCAGTGGAGAACTCGAGCACGCATGTACGCATCACTCGAGATGCTCGCGCGGGGTGAGGGTGTCAATGACGTTGCCCCGCAGGTTGGTTACCGCACCAGCAGTGGGTTCATCGCCGCATTTCGGGAAACCTTCGGTACGACGCCGGCCCGGTACGGCGGAAAGCTGATGCGGTGATTTGCCGAATTTACAACCGACGCCGCCCGCTCGGAGGCGACAGTAGATAGATTTTGCTCTCGACGAAAGGCGGAGGGTGACACCTCCCATTACTCAGACTGGCTTTGTGGTGGCTGCGAGTCGCCGTGTGCATTGGATTTTATTCAAAGGCTGCTCGTAGACGCTCGATCAATCGCCTATGAGCAGCCTTTCGATGGCGATTAGACGATATTCAGACATGTACTCATCGCGAGCGCTTCCCGACGATCTGCGCAACAGTAGAAGAGGTAACACACAATGCTGCGCCGGACAGGAGGAGAACCCAAAGACCCCACCCGATCGATGGAGAAACGGTGGTGCGAAGAATGGTTGCTTCTGCGTCTGACACGTTCATGGCGTCGATTATTCCGATCACGACCGTGACTGCACCTGCCGCTGGCGCGACCCACCGGTCGCCAAACTTGGCCTTTCCTCCTCTAGACAGAATGGTGAACAGCGCGATTGCTGCCGCCGCGCCGAGAACGAGTGTTAGGACGCCGTCGCCGTCGACACCGGACTTTGAGAAATTGAGAAATGTCACCCATGGACCGAGGCTTCCGACAATTATCCCGAAACATGCAAGTAGAGCTGCCACGATATTTGGCATGTAGTTGGAAGGGAGGGGAGAGTCGGCCTGTACGAATCCAACTGGCGGTACACCTGCGAATCGCCACTCTGTCTCGGGTCCGGGATGGGGTTCGTAAGGTTGATCCGATTCTGGCGCCGGTGCTTGGTGCTGAGCGAGCCAGTATTCGGGTGGCGGGGGCTCTTGGTTAGGTTGACCAAATGGCGAGTTGGGTGGCTGCGTCATTCGAGCACCAACTTTCTCCTGTGGAAGCTGCTCCGGTTATGGGTGAGTTGAATTGCAACTGTAATCTGTCGGACAAACTATACAAGTGAATGTTTCGTGGAGTTCTTAAGTTGTCGGTACGGGAAAATTCGCGCCAGTTGACTGTCGTTTCAAGGTCGCACATGCTCGCCAATAGGCTGTCTGTCTACCTCGAACGAATTGTGAATAGATCTGGCGAGCGGAGCAGTGGATCTACGACGGTGACCGCCTGGACGGTTCGCCTAGAATAGGACTAGTGTTCGTTCGTCGGGGATTTAACCAGTGGGTAGTTCGATTTTTATGGAGATTAGTACCAATCTGTGGAGTCGCGGCCTTGTCTCGTCGGGCGATCCAGACCGCAGTTCGATGTCGTAAGCCTCTACATTCAGTGTCGGAACGCCGGAAGTGATTGTTGATTTCAAGGGCGGAAGATACTTCCAGAACATCGAAATGGGCCGAGCTACCAGCATCTGCTGGTAGCTCGGCCGATTTACTAATCTGAACTGAGTCAGCTCATGTTGCCGAGCACATTGCCCAAGACACCGCTGATGACATTGGTCATCGACCCCTGCGGGTCGGTCAGGGAGCCGAATACCTGGCCTGATCCGGAGTTGAGTGAGCCGAAGCCCATGTCCTCGAGGCTTCCGGCGCCCGCCTCGACGGGGTTCGGCTGCCGGATGGTGACGCAGACGCCCATCGGATTGATGTTCCAGTCGCCCGCCGCCAGCACAATGTTGGTGCCGGCGCCGCTGTCGAGCTGCGTGCCTACAACTGCGTTATCGGGAACTTTGTAGGTGGTTTCCAAAGCGATGACGCCGCCGCCCGCAGTGGTCCATCCGCCGCCCTTTGCCACCACGGAGTTGTTGCCGACAACGACGGTCTTGGTGACGTCGTCCCACTTCTGGTCGCCGATAAGCCATTTGACGTTCAGGCGAGCCTTGACCAGCTGGAATCCTGCCGGGTGGAAATCGCGGATCTGATTGACGAGGGCTCCGGAACCGGAAACCTTGGTGATGTAGGTGACCGTCTGACCCGCGGCGACCTTGCCATCGCCGACAACCTCCTTGCTGACGGTGTACGGCGTCCCGAGGGAACCGGCCCAACTGTCGGTGACCGACTGGTTGAGCGCGCATGCCGGTGCTGCTTGCGCCACCGAGGCTCCAAGTCCAACAGTGACGCCGGCGGCGATGAGAACGAGGGATGTAGTGGTTGCTACTGCGTGGCGAAGTGAGCGGCGGGCCATGTAGAACTCCATTCAGCGGGGTGCGTGACGGTTTGAGCAAAACTGTAACTAGTTCTACTGGACTTTCGTCCAAATTGTGGGGATTTCAGAAAATTGTCAGGGTTCGGGTCGCCGTTGGTGTGTCGCGCTGCCGAATTCCACAGGTTCTGAGTTGTCAACAGGTTGTTTTCGGATGGCTTGGTTTTGTGGTGGTGGGTCGAGGGTGGTGGTTGGGACGCGTTTCGTATGGGGCGGGCGCGGGGTGTGAGTGGTGGGGGCTGTGATGGCGAGGAATATGGCGTTGGGTGCTCGGGGCGAGGACGTGGCTGTCGAGTTCCTGGTTGATGCGGGTTTGGAGATTGTCGAGCGTAATTGGCGTTGTCGGTACGGCGAGTTGGATGTTGTTGCGACGTCCGGTGATCGGATTGTGTTCGTGGAGGTGAAGACTCGGTCGGGTGTCGGGTACGGGAGTCCGGCGGAGTCGGTGACGTTCGCGAAGCAGCGTCGGATTCGGGTGTTGGCGATGCAGTGGCTCACTGATTCGGGTCGGTCGTGGTCGAGGGTGCGTTTCGATGTGGTGGCCGTGTTGATCGGCCGCGACGGCGTGCCTTCGGTCGAGCATTTTGTGGATGCGTTCTGATGGCGTTGGGTCGGGCGCATTCTGTTGCGGTCAGTGGCGTGGACGGGCAGATCGTGGAGATCGAGGCGGATATCGGGCGCGGGTTGCCTGCGGTGCATTTGGTGGGGCTGCCTGATACTGCGTTGCACGAGTCGCGTGATCGGATTCGAGCCGCGGTGACCAATTCTGGTGAGGAGTGGCCGGACAGCAAGGTGATTTTGGCGTTGTCGCCGGCGACGTTGCCGAAGGTGGGCAGCGTTTACGATTTGGCTCTGTCGTTGTCGGTTCTCGATGCGGCGAAGAAATTGCCGCGGAAGTTGTTGCGGGAGACTGTCTTTTTGGGGGAGTTGGCGCTCGACGGTCGTCTGCGGACGGTGCGTGGTGTGTTGCCTGCGGTGCTTGCGGCGAAGCGGGCGGGGTGGGGGACTGTGGTGGTTCCAGCTCGGGCGTTGGCTGAGGCCGGCCTGGTGAAGGGGATCGAAGTGCTGGGAGCTGACGATCTGTCTGCGGTGATCGGGTGGTTGCGTGGTGAGTTGGCGCTGGCTGTTCCTGATGTTTTCGAGCGTGCTGATGCGGTGACGGTGCGGGATCTGAGTGAGGTTGTCGGGCAGACGGATGCTCGGTGGGCGATCGAGGTTGCTGCGGCGGGTGCGCATCATTTGATGTTGACGGGTCCGCCGGGGATCGGGAAAACGATGTTGGCGCAGAGGCTTCCGGGGATTCTTCCGCCGTTGACGGAGGGGGAGTCGTTGGAGGTGACGGCGATTCATTCGGTGGCGGGGGTGTTGCCGGAGGATCGGCCGTTGATCGATATGCCGCCTTTCATTGCGCCGCATCACAGTTCGTCGGTCAGTTCGCTGGTGGGTGGTGGTAGTGGGATGGCTCGTCCTGGTGCGGTCAGCCGCGCCCATCGCGGCGTGCTGTTTCTCGACGAATGTGCCGAGATCGGGGTGAAGGTGCTCGAAGCGCTACGCACGCCACTCGAAGACGGGGAAGTACGAATCGCCCGGCGGGACGGAGTTGCGCGGTACCCGGCGCGGTTCCAGCTGATCCTGGCCGCCAATCCCTGCCCATGCGCGCCGCCGCGAGACGCGGATTGTGTATGTGCACCCGCGGCGCGTCGCCGTTACCTGGGGAAATTGTCCGGCCCGCTCTTGGACCGAGTCGACATCAGGGTCCGGATGCAGGCCGTTGCAACCGGAGCGCTGATCGACGAAGTAGGGGAAAGTACCGGCGATGTTCGTGCGCGCGTGGCGGCGGCTCGAGACACTGCAGCCCAGCGGTGGAGTGAGTACGGGTGGCGGACCAACGCGGAAGTACCAGGGCCGGCGTTGAGACAGAAGTTCAGACTCTCGCGTGCGGCGCTGGCGCCGGTGGAACGGGCGCTGCGCAAAGGTGTCATCACTGCTCGTGGGGCGGACCGAGCGTTGCGGGTTGCCTGGAGTGTCGCCGATCTGGCAGGTGAGGCGATGCCCGGACCAGACCAAGTTGTCACCGCACTCGACTTCCGAGACAGGGGATTCCAATGACTGCGCACGATCCGCGACTACTCGCTTGGGCATATCTGTCCCGCGTCGTGCAGGGCCCAAGCGCGTATATGTCCATGTTGATCGACGAGCTCGGGGTCGAAGAAACTGCGAGGGCGGTCCGCAACGGCGATCTGCCCCCCGCGATCGAGGAGAAGACGCGAGCCCGCGCTCACATCGACACAGCCCAACGAGACCTCGACCTGATGGAGGCGATGGGTGGCAGGCTCGTAACACCGAACTGCGCCGATTGGCCGGCGTGGCGAATGCTTTCCTTCGACGGACTCGATGCCTCCGGGGGTGAGACGGCGCCATTTGTGTTGTGGGTGTTGGGGTCCGGGGATTTGGTTGATCTGACCGAGAGATCGGTTGGGATTGTCGGCACGCGAGCATCTACTGCGTACGGCGAACACGTGACGGCAGAGATTGCCGGTGACCTCGCTGTCGACGGATGGACCGTGATTTCCGGGGCGGCCTTCGGTATCGACGGGGCCGCGCACCGCGCTGCATTGGGCGTAGGTGGAAACACACTGGCTGTCTTGGCCTGTGGGGTCGATCGAGCGTATCCGTCAGGGCATGCGCGACTACTCAAACAGATAGCGAGTTCGGGTGCAGTGATAAGTGAATATCCACCGGGCACAACACCTGCAAAGTTCCGGTTTCTGGCAAGGAATCGACTGGTAGCTGCGTTGTCGGACGGAGTAGTGGTGGTCGAGGCGGGTTGGCGCAGTGGTGCACGCAATACCGCCAATTGGGCCCGGAAATTGGGCCGCCCGGTAATGGCGGTGCCCGGGCCGGTTACTTCGGCATCGTCGACCGGATGTCACCGGATGATCCGCGAAGGTGAAGCGCAACTCGTTTCCAATGCCGTGGATGTAGTCGAAGCGTCAGGTCCATTTGGTGTCGGGGATTCCGCGGAGGATGCAGCCGCTACACGTGACATCGACGCATTGCGGGGCAATTCTCGATTGGTATACGAAGCATTGCCGGGAACAGGTTCACGTAGTACGCGTGAGCTGTCCGAGGAATCGGGATTGCTCATAACGCAGGTTCGTGCAACTCTTCCTCTGCTCGAACTCGAGGGGTTTGCGAGTTCGGATTCGAGTGGATGGTTTCGGACGCGGTAGCGCGTGAACTTGATTGTGCTCGTCCGGTGGGCGGGTGGCGATGCCCACTAACCGTTCCGGCGAGAACGAAACTCGAATACCCTCGCGATGCTGGTAATTGCACGTCAGGACTGCTTTTCGTGAACTCGATCGGCCTGTGTGCAGCGTTATTCTCGACCCAGCTTTGCAGACTTGGCCGTGAATTTAACGGGCCTCAGGAAAGTCTCAGGTCAATGTGCTTTGAAGTCTGATTAGTCTGGTTCCCCTGAGTGCGGGTATTGATTGGTTCGTCGTTAACCCGCTGCTAATTCGGACCATTGAGTCTGTTCGGAAATGGCACAGGTTTCCGGACTTCTTTTGTTCATCAACGCTCTATCTGTGTATTGTGAAGGAGAATTGAATCGATCATTGAAAGAGGAGTGCAATGGCTGAGAAGCTGATTCGGCAACTCATCGACGACCTTGACGGTAAGCCGATTGACGATGGATTCGGTGATCGAATTGAGTTCTCTTACCAGGGAACGGATTACGTGATCGATCTGCGCGCCACCAATGCAGAGAAGTTCGACGCTGCGGTGAAGCCGTTCGTCGAGGCGGCGGCGAAGGTGAGCGGGAAGCGTGGCAAGAAGGCGCAGGCTGCATCTCCGCAGGCCACGTCGGGTTCTGGCCGCTCCAAGGAGACGCTCCAGGCCATTCGTGATTGGGCGGGTAAGAACGGTTACGAAGTTGCTCCGCGCGGGCGTATCAAAGCGGAAATCATCGATGCTTTCGACGCTGCACACTAGGTTGAATTAATACCTCCTCTGGCCCCTGGCGAACCTCGCCGGGGGCCAGAGGCGTATTTTACTATTGCTTTGCTGAATTTCTCCGATAGCGATGTGCTGCCTGATCATGCACGAGTCCTGATTCGGAAGTTTGGCGGCCACCGACGAATTTACCCGGCAGAGTGGTCGGTTTATTTCGTTGCGCACCGTGGTCTGTCGCGCGCGGGCGGATGTACCGGGGGAGGCATTTTGTCCATGCGCTGCAATTGTCGTGTACCTTAGTTAGGTAACGCTAACTTTTGGAAGGATCTTTCTGTGGCCAAGCCGACAACTGCATTGACGGTTCTGCGGACCGAACAATTGACTCCCCATATGGTGCGAGTGTTTCTCGGGGGACCGGGCTTCGAGTCCTTCACTCCCAGCGAATACAGCGATTCCTATGTAAAGATCGAATTCGGCACTCCTGATCAGCCGATACTGCGCACCTACACGATTCGTTCGTACGATCTTGATGCCAAAGAGATTGCAATCGATTTTGTCGTCCACGGCGACATGGGAGTTGCAGGTCCGTGGGCCGCGTCCGTTCAGCCGGGCGCTGAGATTACCCTGCGTGGACCGGGTGGCGCGTTTTCGCCGTCACCATCCGCTGATTGGTATCTCTTCGTCGGAGACGAGACCGCAATACCTGCTATTACTGCTTCGATAGCGAGATTGGCGCCGGATGCGGTCGGCTACGCCGTCGTCGAAGTCGGGGGGCCGGAAGACGAAATTGCGCTCGATGCCCCAGAAGGTATTGCCGTGACCTGGCTGCATCGCGGAGCATCGTCCGATGCGGTCGGCGAAGAATTAGCTGGCGACAACGCTCCGGTTGTCGCCGCGGTCAAGGCACTCGAATGGTTACCGGGCGAACCGCACGTGTTCATTCACGGTGAAGCACAAGCCGTCATGCACAACCTCCGGCCGTACATTCGCAAGGAACGAAATGTCCCGGCGGCGGCTGCTTCTATTTCCGGCTATTGGCGTCGTGGTCGCACCGAAGAAGGCTTCCGGGTCTGGAAGTCCGAACTCGCCGCGGCCGAAAACTAACTCGCGGTGGCCTTGCCGCGAGTCAGCAACACGAGCGCAACGGCCGCGAGAACTCCGAAGGTGGGAATTGCGATTGCCATCGGCACGGCAGTGTCTTCTCCCGCAATTCCCACCAACGGCGAAACCAGCGCTGCCAAGCCGAACTGGCCCGCTCCCATCAGGGCTGAACCAGTTCCGGCCGCGTTGGTGACCTCTCCTTGGGCGAGAGCGGTTGCATTGCCCATGATGAACCCGATGCTCGAAATCGCCACGAACAGCGGGACCAAGATCAGCCAGGTATTCGTGGAACTGAAAACCGCGCTGGTACAGAACAATACGGCGCCGCCAATGAGGAGCAGGCACACCCCGAAACGCAGCAGCGTGCGAGCTCCGACGCGACCGAGCAGGCGAGTGGTGATCATCGCTGCCGTGACCATTCCGGTGGCGTTCACTGCGAACACGATCGAGAATTGTGACGGACTCAGCCCGAGAACATTCTGAACGACGAACGGTGACGCGGAGATGTACGCGAACAAGGCGCCGAATCCGAAGACGAATGCGAGCGCATATCCGAGGTAGTGCCGGTTTCGGACCACGTACTGCAGATTCGAGATCAGGGCCTTCAAACCACCGCCATGGCGTCGCTCGGGTGGAAGTGTCTCGGGAACGAGCAAAACCACACCAGCCACCATCACGGCGCCCGCGACAGCCAGGACCCAGAAGATTCCGCGCCATCCGACGGGGCCGAGAAGTGCGCCGCCGATCAGTGGTGCGACCACGGGAGCGATACCGCCGATGATCATCATGATGCTGAAGAGCTTCGCTGCGTCGTCGCCGCGCGCTCGGTCGGCAATACAAGCGCGGGCAAGAACGATGGCAGCGCCTCCACTCAAGCCCTGGACGAGTCGTGCACCGATGAGAAACTCGATGTTCGGCGCCACAGCGCATGCCGCGCCGCTCAGTGCCGTGATGATTGTCGCGGCCAGCAGTATTCGTCGCCTGCCAAGTCCGTCGGAGATCGGACCGATGATCAGCTGGCCGATTCCGAGGCCTGCCATGAAGGTGGTCAGCGTGAGCTGAACGCTGGCCGCAGTAGTGTCGAGTGCATCCGCCATCAAAGGTAGGCCGGGCAGGTACATGTCGATGGACAGTGGAGCGATTGCGGAAATCAGTGCCAGTACACACAACATCTTCAGAGGAATTGCTCGATTCACCGATCAACCCTATCGGCGAGGCAGCTTGCGGTTTCAATCGCGGCGAGCGAGCGTGTGTTCATGACTGACGCATTGCCGGCGAGCTTGAGCGTTCACCTCGATGCGTATGCCGAGCACCTCCGACTGAGCCGAGGCCGGTCGGAACACACGATCCGCGCCTACGTCGGTGACGCGCGGGCGTTGCTGACCCATTTCTCCGCGGGTTCGGAGAATGCAGATCTCGACCGCCTCGACCTAAGTGTCATGCGTTCGTGGTTGGCCGCCCAGAATGCCGTAGGAACAGCCCGTACGACGGTAGCTCGACGGGCTTCTTCGGCGCGTGGTTTCACTGCGTGGCTCGCGCAGACCGGACGTATTTCCGTCGACCCGGGCACACGTCTGGCGGCTCCACCTGCTCGTCGCACGCTGCCGACGGTGCTGCGTCAGAGCCAGGCCCTCGACGCAATGGATGCAGCGGAAAGCGGTGCGCAGCAACAAGAGCCGCTCGCCCTGCGAGACCGACTCATCGTGGAATTGTTGTACTCCACCGGAATTCGCGTCGGCGAGTTGTGTGGACTGGACGTCGAGTCCTTCGATGCTGATCGACGTTTGCTTCGTGTCCTCGGCAAGGGGAACAAGGAGCGATCAGTGCCATACGGCCTGCCCGCAGAATCGGCACTGAACGGCTGGCTGGAGCACGGACGACCCGCGCTGAGTTCGGATAGGTCCGGGCGAGCATTGCTCCTCGGAGTTCGAGGCGGCCGGCTCGATCAGCGTCAGGCGCGTTCGGTGGTCCACGAAACCATGGCTGCAATTCCAGGGGCTCCCGACATGGGTCCGCACGGGCTTCGGCACTCGGCTGCGACACATTTGCTGGAGGGTGGTGCAGACCTTCGTGTGGTCCAAGAACTCCTCGGACATGCGAGTTTGGCGACCACTCAGCTGTACACGCACGTGTCGGTCGAACGCCTTCGATCCGTCCACGATCAGGCCCATCCACGCGCCTAGATTGTGAAGCGACGCGAGTTCTCGGCCGGTATTTGGTAGCGTCGCAGCTCAGAAGAGTGAACAATCGGCAAGTTCGATCGTCGTGTCGAGACACTCGATGACATGCGAAATCCGGGGGATTCGTGAACCGCCAAGATGTGAAGCACCTGCCGAACAGCGGCCAACCGGCCTGGCTGTCCGAAGCGCCGCAACCGGCTCCCGAGCCGGCGCCGACGCCGGAGCCTGTGGCACGACTGCAAGAGGTCTGGACCACGCCACCGCCACCGTCGAGCCAACAGCAGGTGACAAACCAGGATCTGGTTGCCGAAGCTTTACTGAAACGCCCTAAACGGACGCCGCGTGGCGGATGGCGTAGAGGATTACATCGTGCGACCGGAGGTGTGGTCAATCTGGGGGATTCGACCAACGAACAGCGCAACCGTGCACTGGCCGCCCGAATCGAGCAGCCGATCCGTAACGACTACCGAGTCGCTTTGCTCTCGCTCAAAGGGGGCGTGGGCAAGACGACGGTCACGGTCGGACTCGGTGCGACATTTGCTTCGCTTCGTGGTGACTGCGTCGTGGCGGTTGACGCCAATCCCGATTTCGGAACTTTGGCGCAACGTGTTCCGCTGCAGACCAATTCGACGGTGCGCGATCTGATTGCTGCTAGACCGGACATAAAGAGCTATTCGGACGTTCGAGTGCACACATCCCAGTCGTCGAGTCGTCTCGAGGTCCTGGCGAGTGAGCAGGATCCGGCGATTTCGGAGGCATTCAGCGAGGCGGACTATCGCCAGGTCATCGACATCTTGCAGGTCTACTACAACATCATCCTCACTGATTGCGGTACCGGGATCATGCACTCGGCGATGAACGGCGTTCTCGATCTTGCCAATTCGTTGGTTCTCGTCAGTTCGCCGGCAATCGACGGAGCGCGCAGCGCAGCGGCAACGCTCGATTGGCTTCAGTTGCACGGATACGGCCATCTGGTCGAACGGACCGTCGTCGTCATCAGCGCCGCCCGACCAGGGTCGAGCGTGATCGACATGGACGCTTTGGTGGACTATTTCATGCGTCGATGCCGCGCCGTCGAGGTCATTCCTTTCGACGAGCATCTCGCGGAGGGGTCGGTGATGGACCTCGAGTTGATGCGACCGGCCACCAGACGAGCGTTCATGGAACTGGCAGCGATGGTGGCCGACGACTTCGCGGACGCTGTGGGTCGGCACGCCGTTTCCGAGTGGCACTGATTCTGCGACCGATTTCTGCGACCGATCAGCCTCCTTTCAATGGCTTGAGCCTGAGCGGTTGCGTCCGAACGAGTCCGAGTGGATCGAGATATTCGCGTCCACGGCGCAAGCCCCAGTGCAGACATGCTTCGACAGCACACCCTTCGTGCCCGGTTTCGAGGGTTCCGATCACGGACCTGGCGGCGACGCGTTCACCTGCGCGAACGACTGCCACGACGGGTTCGTAGGTCGTGCGTAGGCCGCCGGAATGATCTATCGACACCGTCGGCTTTCCGGCGACCACTCCCGCGAACACCACAATGCCGTCGCCGGCCGCGAGGACGGATTGGCCGGCACTGCCGCCGAGATCGACCCCGCGATGACCCGGCAGCCAATTCTTGGCCGGTTTGTCGAAAGCGCGTTCCACGTGCGGCCGGGGAGCGAGCGGCCAGTCGAAACGCGTGTCTGCCGACGCCGTGCCTACGGCGACACAGCAGGAGATCACGGCAACGACCACTCCTCGTCGAGTTCCGCGAAACATCGTCATTCCTTGATCTTGCGTGGAGTCGCACGCGCTTCAATGCAGATCAGACGGGTAATCCACAAGATGATCGCCGATCCACAACCGCCGGTTCGGTCTGTTGCTTCCGGGGTGGTTATGGCATCGGCGGACGAGGACGTACACTTGTCGAGCGGTCTGTGCTCGCACAGTCCGACTTCGCGCGCCCGCGCACGTTTTCCGGCCTCGGCTGGTCCTGGTTCTCACGAAACAGGTCCGACGGCCGTGCGGGTGCCAGGGCAGGGATCACCCGATCGCCTGCATCAACCGGATTGAAAGTTTGAGGTACACAGCCATGGCTGTCGTAACCATGAAGCAGATGCTCGATAGTGGAACCCACTTCGGACATCAGACCCGTCGCTGGAACCCGAAGATGAAGCGATTCATCTTGACCGACCGCAACGGCATCTACATCATCGACCTCCAGCAGACGCTGACGTACATCGACAAGGCGTACGAGTTCGTCAAGGAGACCGTTGCCCACGGCGGCACCGTCCTCTTCGTCGGCACCAAGAAGCAGGCGCAGGAGTCCATCGCTTCCGAAGCGACTCGCGTCGGAATGCCCTACGTCAACCAGCGTTGGCTCGGCGGCATGCTCACCAACTTCACCACCGTTCACAAGCGTCTGCTTCGCCTCAAGGAGCTCGAGGCAATGGAGCAGACCGGTGGATTCGAAGGTCGCACCAAGAAGGAAATCCTCATGCTCACGCGTGAGATGACCAAGCTGGATCGCACCCTCGGTGGTATCCGCGACATGGCCAAGGTTCCTTCCGCGGTGTGGATCGTCGACACCAACAAGGAGCACCTGGCAGTTGCCGAGGCTCGCAAGCTGAACATCCCGGTCATCGCGATCCTGGACACCAACTGCGACCCCGACCTCGTCGACTACCCGATCCCGGGCAACGACGACGCCATCCGTTCCGCAGCACTGCTGACCAAGGTTGTCGCTTCCGCGGTTGCCGAAGGTGTGCAGGCACGTGCAGGACTGAGCGCCGACAAGGACGCGAAGCCCGAAGCCGGCGCAGGCGAGCCCCTCGCCGAGTGGGAGCAGGAACTGCTCTCGCAGGCAGCTCCGGCTGCAGAGGCTGAGGCAGCTCCGGCTGCAGAGGCTGAGGCAGCCCCCGCCGCAGAGGCACCGGCCACCGAGGCCTGATTCGTTGAAACCGGCCCTGACCAAGAGTTCTTTTGGTCAGGGCCGTTTCACCGTTAGGCCCGAGCACCACCGTCAGGCCGTGCTTCACCGCTAGGCCGTGCTTCACCGTTAGTCCTAGGTCCGAAACAGACACATGAGGAGGCTCGCTAATCATGGCGAACTACACCGCCGCTGACGTCAAGCGGCTCCGTGAGCTCACCGGCTCCGGAATGATGGCATGTAAGAACGCACTCGCAGATGCAGACGGCGATTTCGACAAGGCCGTCGAGCAGCTGCGCATCAAGGGCGCGAAGGATGTCGGAAAGCGCGCAGAGCGCACCACCGCTGAGGGTCTCGTCGTCGCCAAGGACGGCGTCATGATCGAGATCAACTGCGAGACCGACTTCGTCGCCAAGAACGACGAGTTCATCAAGCTGGCCGACGAGATCGTGACCGTCGCTGCTGCTGGCAAGCCTGCGGACCTCGACGCTCTCAAGGCGCTCGAGCTCGACGGCAAGACCATCGACACCGTCATTGCGGAGCAGTCCGCGAAGATCGGCGAGAAGCTCGAACTGAGCCGCGTCGCTTCCTTCGACGGCCCCGTTGCCGTGTACCTGCACAAGCGCAGCTCCGACTTGCCGCCCGCTGTCGGCGTTCTCATCGAGTACACCGGCGAAGGCGATGCTGCTGCTGAGGCCGCTCGCGGCGCTGCAATGCAGGTCGCAGCACTCAAGGCAAAGTACGTCACGCGTGACGAGGTTCCCGCTGAAATCGTCGCTTCCGAGCGTCACATCGCCGAGGAGACCGCCCGCGCAGAAGGCAAGCCCGAGCAGGCTCTGCCGAAGATCATCGAAGGCCGCGTCAACGGTTTCTTCAAGGACGTCGTTCTGACCGAGCAGTCTTCGGTCACGGACTCCAAGAAGACCGTCAAGGCGATCCTCGACGAGGCAGGCGTGACCATCAAGCGCTTCGTGCGTTTCGAGGTCGGCGCCTCCGCTTAATTCGGAGCCCGTACACATGGACCCCGCCTGAAGAGCATTTGCTCTACCGGCGGGGTCTACGTGTACCTGGGGCCTCCGATGAGGCAGGATAAGAGTGCTTCGGGACGAGTCCCGGGGGCTTTCCTATGTCGCGGTGTCCGATTCAGCGGCAGAAGAAGAATGAAGGACCTACAAGGTCTTGTATCGAACTGAGGAGAACAATGTCCGAACCAGCCAACGAACGTCCAGGATTCAAGCGGGTCCTGCTCAAACTCGGCGGCGAAATGTTCGGAGGCGGCAAAGTCGGTCTCGATCCCGACGTGGTCACCAAGGTGGCTGAGCAGATCGCAGAGGTCGTTCGATCGGGCGTGCAGGTTGCAGTCGTCATCGGCGGCGGAAACTTCTTCCGCGGAGCGGAACTGCAGCAGCGTGGCCTCGATCGCGCGCGCTCCGACTACATGGGCATGCTCGGCACCGTCATGAACTGCCTCGCACTGCAGGATTTCCTGGAGAAGGCCGGCGTCGATTCTCGAGTGCAGACGGCAATCACCATGGGACAGGTCGCCGAGCCGTACCTTCCGCTTCGCGCACGTAGGCACCTCGAGAAGGGGCGCGTAGTCATCTTCGGTGCCGGGATGGGTATGCCCTACTTCTCCACCGACACCACTGCTGCGCAGCGCGCGCTGGAGATCGGTGCCGAGGTAGTGCTGATGGCCAAGGCCGTCGACGGCGTCTACTCGGCCGACCCGCGTATCGACCCGGACGCGACGATGTACGAACAGATCACGCACCGCGAGGTCATCGAACGTGAGCTCAAGGTCGCGGACGCGACGGCGTTCAGCCTGTGCATGGACAACTCGATGCCGATGATGGTGTTCAACCTCCTCACCGAAGGAAACATCGCTCGCGCGGTGTCCGGTGAGAAGATCGGCACCCTGATCAAGTCGTGAGTGACACCCAAAAAATGATGCAGAACAACATGGAGGAACAGCCGTGATCGATGAAGCGCTCTTCGAGGCAGAAGAGAAGATGGAAAAGGCTGTCACGGTAGCCAAGGACGATCTCGGCTCGGTTCGCACCGGACGCGCGAACCCCGGTATGTTCTCGCGCATCGTGATCGACTACTACGGTTCGATCACGCCGATCACGCAACTCGCGAGCATCAACGTCCCCGAGGCCCGCATGGTCATCGTCAAGCCGTACGAGGCTTCGCAGCTCAACGCGATCGAGACGGCGATCCGCAACTCGGATCTCGGTGTGAACCCGTCCAACGACGGCAGCATCATCCGCATCTCGGTTCCGCAGCTCACTGAAGAGCGTCGTCGTGAACTGGTGAAGCAGGCCAAGTCCAAGGGCGAGGATTCGAAGGTCACGCTGCGCAACATCCGCCGCAAGGCGATGGACGAACTCGGCCGGATCCAGAAGGACGGTGAAGCCGGCGAGGACGAGGTCGGTCGCGCAGAGAAAGAACTCGACAAGACCACGGCGAAGTACGTGCACACGGTCGAGGAACTCGTCAAGCACAAGGAAGCAGAGTTGATGGAGGTATAGCCTCCTCATTTGCAGTGTTTGTCGTCGGGAGTAGATCAGGGAGTTTGGGTGCACGCACAAGAGGGAACCGCCGGTGGTCCCGTCACGGACGGGCCTACGGGCGGCGCTGAGGGCGCGCAACCGCCGAAGTCGAAGGCGGGCAGGAACCTACCTGCCGCCATCGGCGTCGGAGCTGGTCTCGGAGCCTTGGTCATCGGCACTTTGATCTTCCTGCCCCCGGGATGGATCGCTGTCGTCGCGATCGCGATGTTCATCGCGACGTGGGAGGTCACAACGCGGCTTCGTGAAGCCGACATCGAGGTGCCGCGAATTCCCCTTCTCGTCGGAGGGCAAGCCACGATCTGGCTCGGCTGGCCGTGGGGACCGGTCGGGGTGCTCAGCGGATTCACCGCAACCGTCCTGGTGTGCATGGTGTGGCGGTTGTTCGACCACGGGCTCAAGGCGACCCCGAAGAACTTCCTGAGAGACACCTCCATCACGGTGTTCGTTCTGGCGTGGATCCCGCTGTTGGCGTCATTCGGTGCGTTGATGGTGCTCGAAGACGACGGCCCGGGTCGCGTTTTCGTCCTGATGATCGGTGTCGTGTGCTCCGACATCGGCGGTTACGCGGCCGGAGTGCTGTTCGGGAAGCACCCGATGGTGCCGGCTGTGAGCCCGAAGAAGTCCTGGGAAGGATTTGTCGGCTCTCTCATTTTCTGCGTCATCGGCAGCCTGCTTTCGGTGACGTTGATCCTCGACGCGAACTCGATGATCGGCGTCCTGCTCGGTGTCGTCCTGGTGGTAGTCGCGACGGTCGGAGACCTGATCGAATCGCAGATCAAGCGTGAACTCGGCATCAAGGACATGGGAACCCTGCTTCCCGGCCACGGCGGAATCATGGATCGCCTGGATTCACTCCTGCCGTCGGCATTTGTCACCTGGCTGATTCTGTACGCACTCGTCTGATTTCGCGTGCGTGATTTCTTCTCCGGCCGTTCCAAGCCGATCCCCAGCCCGAACATCTGGCATTGGCCGGACGTGTACGAAATCGAGAACCGCGCGCAGGACGTCGACGGTTCCATCTGGGCCGCGATGCGAGCCCAGGTCGACTGGTCTGGACGCGACGTCGTCGACGTCGGCTGTGGGGCGGGGTTCCATCTACCGGAGTTCGCTCGTACTGCCCGTCGTGTTGTCGGAGTGGAGCCGCACGCGCCGCTGGTGAAGGCCGCGCGGGAACGAACCCGCGATTCGGCGTCGATCGACGTAGTCCAGGGTTCAGCAGAGTCCACGGGTCTGGTGGATGCTTCAGTCGATCTCGTTCATGCCCGTACGGCGTACTTTTTCGGCAAAGGCTGCGGCCCGGGAATTCGTGAAGCCATGCGCATCCTGAGGCCCGGGGGAGCCCTGCTGATCGTGGATCTCGATGTGAGCGCCGGCCCGTACGGAGAGTGGATGAGGGCGGATCTGCCCAAATACGATCCCGCGGCGGTCGAAGGATTCTTCGAGGCTCAAGGTTTCTCGCTTACCCGTGTCGACGCCCGGTGGGAGTTCGAGAATCGAGACGACTTGCGGCGGGTACTCGGGATCGAGTTCACCGAGAAGACTGCCGAGCGTGCGTTCTCGCAAGTAACGGGATTGGGCTTCACGGTGCGATACCGGATCCATGTTCGGTCCAAACCACGATCACTCGAACTTGCGTGAAGGCGGGCTCAAAAGACGAACGTCAGGCGCTCCGACTTGAGCGCCTGACGTTTTCTGCACCGATTCAGTAGTAAAAAAATCAGTGATCGGTGGGGATGTGGAACAGGGTGGCGAGCTTGTGAATCTTCTTCGCCTTGGCGAGCTTGGGCAGGTCGCTGCCATCGCGCACGCGTGAGCCGTCTTCGCCGAGATCGTCGATGACATTCTGAGCCCAGATCGCGTCGGCCACGGAGGGACTCAGTCCCGCGTTGACGGGGGCAGTCTGCGCGGTGGTCATGCAGAGTTTGCCGGCCATACCGAGTGACAAGGTGATCGCACAGTCTCGGGCGAGCAGATCCAGATCGGGGCCGAGCGTGGGACCGTCGATCGGCGGAGCGATGCGTGCCGCGCGGCTGGCGATGGTGAGCCGCGAACGCGGGTACGACATCGACGTGGGGGAGTCGTCCATCCCAGTGTCGCGCCGGAAGTCGCCGCTGCCGAATGCGAGACGGAAGATGCCGTCTGTGCGTGCGATCTCGGGCGCAGCCTCGAGTCCTACCGCGGATTCGACGAGAGCAAGAATCTTGGTGCCTTCGGGAAGTCGCTCGGCCGTGGCGTCGGCCTGCTGACCGCTTTCGGTCTTTGCGAGCATGACACCCTCAAGTCCGGGGAGGCCCGCGAGTGCGGCCAGATCCTCTTCCCAGAACGGTGTCGTGGCATCGTTGATCCGAACCCAGGCGTGATTGTGTTCGCTCAGGAATGCGGCGACGTCGCGGCGGGCCGCCGGTTTGTTGGGTGCGGTGACGGCATCCTCGAGGTCGAGAATGACGGCGTCGGCCGCACTCGCGAGTGCGGCGTCGAAGGTGTCCGGTTTGGACGCGGGGACGAGGAGCCAGGATCTTGCCTGCTGTGGGGCAATTCGCGAGGTCACAGGTCTCTCCATGTGAGTAGTCACATCAGGGCCTTTCCGGTGATTTCCACGACATCAATGATGCCTGCTGGCCCATCGATCGACCCAATTGCGTAACTAGATTTCAGTCACATCTGCCGCTTCGCTGCGCGCCGGATCTGAATGATGCGAACCCCGCCTGCCAACGCCATGATCAATGCGCCCGCGATCGCGGAGAGCAGGATCGTGATTCCGAGCGGAAAGTCGATCTGCCAGGCGAGGATCTTGACGGAGACGCTCTCGAGGTTCTGCAGGATGAACACCAGCAGTAAGATCAGCACAATTGCGCCTATGACCAGGCCAACCCAGGTCGTCGCAGCTCTGGTTCGGTCGGTGACCGACGTTCCGGTCGGCACCGGTTCAGGCGTCGGTGTCGGTTCCGGATCGTGTTTTTCCACTGCCTTGTCCTCGCCCACCTTCGGAAGTTCCGGATCGGGACCGAAACCGTCGGCGGGGCCGTACACGGGGGAGTTCGACGGATCCTCTGGTGTGGTTGACATGACATGATCATCACGCAACCTGCGCAAAGTTGCACGGGTAATCCGGCCACAATCGGGTGGCAGTGGGGTAGCACCCCAAAACAATGGGACAATGGTGTAACTATGGCTGCCTCTCTTCCCCTCGTTTTCACTGCACCCAAGCGCGGAATGCCTCCACGGCACCTCGCCGATCTCGATTCCGCCGAGCGCAAAGAAGCGGTGAAAGAGCTCGGCCTTCCGGCTTTCCGGGCCGATCAGCTCGCGCGTCAGTACTACGCGCGGCTCGAAGCCGATCCGGAGAAGATGACCGATCTCCCCGCATCGGTGCGCGAGAAGGTGGGGGAGTCGCTATTCCCGACCTTGTTGACCCCGATCAAGCACCTCGCGTGCGATTCGGGCGACACTCGCAAGACCCTGTGGAAGGCGCATGACGGAACGCTGCTCGAAAGCGTCCTGATGCGCTATCCCGATCGGGCGACGCTCTGTATCTCGAGTCAGGCAGGCTGCGGAATGGCCTGCCCGTTCTGTGCGACGGGTCAGGGCGGCCTCGACCGCAACCTTTCGACCGCCGAGATCGTCGATCAGGTTCGCGAGGCAGCGGCCGCAATGCGCGACGGTGATGTTGCCGGCGGACCCGGACGCCTCTCGAACGTCGTGTTCATGGGTATGGGCGAGCCTTTGGCGAACTACAAGCGCGTGGTGGCAGCGGTACGACGCATCACTTCGCCCGCACCCGACGGGCTCGGTCTCTCTCAGCGGTCCGTGACGGTCTCGACTGTCGGCCTCGCCCCCGCTATCCGCAAGCTCGCTGACGAAGGCCTGAGCGTCACGCTGGCGGTATCGCTGCACACACCGGACGACGAACTGCGCGACACACTTGTGCCGGTCAACAATCGCTGGTCGGTGTCGGAGGTACTTCAGGCTGCCCGGTACTACGCAGACAAGACCGGTCGGCGTGTGTCCATCGAGTACGCGATGATCAAGAACGTCAACGATCAGCCGTGGCGCGCGGACATGCTGGGCAAGAAGCTGAAGAAAGCACTCGGCGGGTTGGTGCACGTCAACCTGATTCCGCTCAACCCGACTCCGGGTAGCGAGTGGGACGCGAGCCCCAAGGACGTCGAGCGTGAGTTCGTGCGTCGGGTCATCGCCCAGGGTGTCTCGTGCACCGTGCGCGATACGCGCGGTCAGGAAATCGCCGCAGCCTGTGGCCAGCTGGCAGCCGAGAACTGAAACCCTCCAGGCCTGAAAAACACATAAAGAGAAGGCCTCCACGAACTTTCGTTCGTGGAGGCCTTCTCTTTATCAGGTCTCTAGCGCGGGCGGCGACGGATGACGATGTCGCGGACCAGAACGAAGATCATCAATCCGGCGGTGCCGATGAGCCACAGATCCTCGACCTTGCCGTGATGGTTTCCGATCATCATCAGAAGCAGGAATATTGCGAAGAACCATCCGAGGAAACGGAAAAACTTGAGTCCTTCACCACTCCACCCCCATGCGGCAGAGGGGACCTCGGCCTCATCGACGTGCGAGACCACGACGGGGGCGCTGTACTTGACGTCCAACTGGGTATCGGCCACGGTCGATCCTCCTGCTCATTCGGTTGCACTACTGCCCAATATGGTGACATACGACTGCCTGTCGTACGTAGTTGGGCGTCGATAAGGTTGTTCTCAGGTGTTATCAGGAACAATGGGCGAGTGCAGGAAACCACACGTACCCGCGTCCTCCTCCTCGGCAGTACCGGTTCGATCGGTACCCAAGCGCTGGAGGTCATCGCAGCCAACCCCGATCGTTTCGAAGTAGTCGGTCTCGCAGCGGGCGGCAACAACGTCGAGTTGTTGGGCGAACAGATTCGTGCAACCGGCGTCACGGACGTCGCCGTCGCCGATCCTGCTGCGGCATCGGCGCTGGAATCGGTAACCGCCCGTTCGGGACCGAGCGCCGTGACGGAACTGGTTCGGGACAGCGGTGCCGATGTTGTCCTCAATGCACTCGTCGGTTCGTTGGGACTCGAACCGACTCTGGCGGCGCTGAACTCGGGAGCGCGCCTGGCGCTGGCGAACAAGGAATCGCTTGTCGCCGGCGGAGCGCTGGTGACCAAAGCCGCCGCACCCGGTCAGATCGTGCCGGTCGACTCGGAGCATTCGGCGCTTGCCCAGTGTCTACGTGGTGGAACAGGCGACGAAGTGGCTCGGTTGGTTCTCACCGCTTCGGGTGGGCCGTTCCGTGGCTGGAGCGCCGAGGATCTCGAAAGTGTGAATCCAGCTCAGGCAAAAGCGCACCCCACCTGGTCGATGGGGCCCATGAACACCCTCAATTCGGCAACTCTGGTCAACAAGGGCCTCGAGCTGATCGAGACGAACCTGCTGTTCGGGATCGACTACGACCGCATCGACGTCACCGTGCATCCGCAGTCGATCGTGCATTCCATGGTCACCTTCTTCGACGGGTCGACGCTGGCACAGGCAAGCCCGCCGGACATGAAGCTCCCGATCGCTCTCGCTCTCGGCTGGCCGGACCGCATCGAAGGTGCTGCGTCGGCATGCGACTTCACCACCGCCTCCACCTGGGAATTCGAGCCGCTCGATTCGTCGGTGTTCCCCGCCGTCGATCTGGCGCGAAGCGCGGGTAAATCCGGCGGTTGCTTCACGGCGATCTACAACGCGGCCAACGAAGTGGCGGCTCAGGCATTCCTCGACGGTGTCATTTCCTTCCCGGCGATCGTCCGCACAGTGGCCGCTGTTCTCGACGATGCAGGTCAATGGTCCGCGGAACCAGTTACCGTGGACGACGTTCTGGCCGCAGACGGCTGGGCACGAACACGAGCGCGTCAGCTCGTGAAGCAGGAGGGCTAGAGCTTTCATGGTTTTCGCACTGGGCGTAGTGCTGTTTGCCCTCGGCATCGGCGTGTCCATCGCCCTGCACGAAGCCGGCCACATGTGGACGGCCAAGGCTTTGGGAATGAAGGTTCGCCGCTACTACATCGGCTTCGGACCGAAGATCTTCTCGTTCCGTCGAGGTGAGACCGAGTACGGCCTCAAGGCGCTGCCGCTCGGTGGATTCTGCGACATCGCCGGCATGACGGCTCTAGACGAGATGACACCCGAAGAAGAGCCGCACGCGATGTACAAGAAGGCGGCGTGGAAGCGCGTCGTCGTCATGTCCGGCGGTATCGCGATGAACTTCATTCTCGGCTTTGCGCTGCTCTACGGGCTGGCTCTCGGCTGGGGCCTGCCGGATCGCAGCGGCGATACGTTGGCAAAGGTGGGAAGTCTGTCGTGCGTCGCACCGACGCAGACCGAAGACGGAACTCTGGCGACGTGCTCCGGTGACGGTCCGGCGCAACGGGCTGGGTTGGAGCCGTCGGATGTCATCACAGCCGTTGATGGGCAACCGGTGTCGACATCGGCCGATGTGGTGGCCAAATTGCAGCCTGTCACCGGTACTGCAGTGCTCAGCGTCGAACGCGACGGGCAGGATCTAACGATTCCAGTCGTCGTAGAACAGGCACAGCGGTGGGTGACGGATCCGGCAACAGGTGATTTGCGTTCGGCGACAGTGGGCGCGGTCGGAATGAGCCTGGGTACCGTGTCTCCACCCCTGCTCCAGTTCAACGCTTTCAGCGCAGTTCCGGGCACCCTGAGTTTCACCGGCTTCACTCTGGTCGAATCGGTCAAGGCCATGGCTGATCTGCCGGCAAAGGTCGGTGCGTTGTGGGAATCGGTGACAGGCGGCGAACGCGCCCAGGACACACCTATCAGCGTGGTTGGTGCCAGCGTTATCGGCGGTGAAGCGGCGGACCGTGCACAGTGGGCGACGTTCGTCGGACTGCTCGCATCGATCAACTTCTTCCTCGGTGTTTTCAACATCCTGCCGCTGTTGCCGCTCGACGGCGGTCACATCGCGGTGGTCTTCTACGAGAAGATCCGCGATTGGTTCCGCGCTCGCCGCGGCTTGATTCCCGGCGGCCCGGTCGACTACACGAGACTCCTTCCGATTACTTACGTATTCATCGTGATCGGTGGCGCGTTCATGTTGCTGACACTCACGGCTGACATCGTCAATCCGATCAAGATCTTCTGACCGTGTGAGCATGGCGACGGTTGCCGCGCGGTAGTGCGGCGATCGCCCGGCTAAACTTGCAGTGAAGCTATGAAAGAAGGCACAGACGTGACCATCCCTATCGGACTGGGAATGCCCTCGGCACCCGCAGCGATTCTTGCTCCTCGACGCAAGACACGGCAGCTGCAGGTCGGCACGGTAGGTGTGGGCAGCGATTTCCCCATCTCGGTGCAGTCCATGTGCACCACGAAGACGCACGACGTCAATGCAACGCTCCAGCAGATCGCGGAACTGACCGCGTCCGGTTGCGACATCGTCCGTGTCGCCTGCCCGCGTCAGGAAGACGCGGACGCGTTGTCGATCATTGCGAAGAAGAGCCAGATTCCGGTTATCGCCGACATCCACTTCCAGCCGCGCTACATCTTCGCGGCAATCGATGCGGGATGCGCTGCGGTGCGCGTCAATCCGGGCAACATCAAGGAATTCGACGGCCGTGTCAAAGAGGTGGCCAAGGCTGCCGGTGATGCAGGCATTCCGATCCGTATCGGTGTCAACGCGGGATCGCTCGATCCTCGGTTGATGGAGAAGTACGGCAAGGCGACGCCCGAAGCGTTGGTCGAGTCCGCGCTGTGGGAGGCCGGGTTGTTCGAAGAGCACGGCTTCGGTGACATCAAGATCTCCGTCAAGCACAACGATCCGGTGATCATGGTCGAGGCTTACCGCCAACTCGCCGCCAAGTGCGACTACCCGTTGCACCTCGGCGTCACGGAGGCAGGGCCGGCGTTTCAGGGCACGATCAAGTCCGCGGTCGCCTTCGGTGCGCTGCTCGCGGAGGGTATCGGCGACACCATCCGGGTTTCGCTCTCGGCCCCGCCGGCCGAAGAAATCAAGGTCGGTAACCAGATTCTGCAGTCTCTGAACCTGCGTCCCCGCAAGCTCGAGATCGTGTCATGCCCCTCGTGTGGCCGTGCACAGGTCGATGTCTACACACTTGCCGACGAGGTCTCTGCCGGCCTCGAAGGCATGGAGATCCCGCTGCGCGTGGCAGTCATGGGTTGCGTCGTGAACGGACCGGGTGAAGCACGTGAGGCTGACCTCGGTGTGGCGTCCGGCAACGGCAAGGGCCAGATCTTCGTCAAGGGCAAGGTCATCAAGACGGTGCCCGAGGCGCAGATCGTCGAGACTTTGATCGAAGAAGCGATGAAAATCGCCGAAAGCATGGAGGGTGACGCTTCGGAGGGTGCGCCGGTCGTCACCGTGAGTTGAGTGATTGCCGGATGAATCTTCCCCGTCGGTGTCAGGTTCGTGGCAATCTGAGTGCATCATGATCGGGTAGTGATATTCGTGGACGCGCAGTCGAGTCGAGGGGGTTGACGGATGCTCAAACTCCTCGGAGCCAAGCAGGTCGGAAGTCGAGATCTCGAAGACGTCCGACGGGTACTCGACGCCGATCCGGTGGCCGCCTGCATGATTGCCGCGCGCGTCGAAGAATGCGGTGTCGACCCACGAATGATTCACGGCGAGCTGTGGAGTCGAGGCGGGCCGTTGTCCTCGCTGTGCTTTGCCGGGGCAAATCTGGTTCCACTTCGAGGCGATCCGGATGACATTCGGGCATTCGCTGACCGCGCCTGTCGGATTCCGCGCATGTGCTCGTCGGTGGTCGGTCGCGCCGAATTGGCGTTGCCGCTGTGGGAGATGCTCGAGCTCGATTGGGGAACTGCGCGGGAGGTTCGCCCCGAACAGCCGTTGCTCGCGGTATCCGAGCCGCTGGCATGCCCGTCGGACCCACTGGTGCGGCAGGTTCGCTCGGACGAACTCGAGATCTATCTGCCTGCCGCGATCGCGATGTTCATCGAAGAGGTTGGCGTCGATCCGCGTGCAAACGACGGTGGGCGCGGATATCGACATCGTGTGGCAAGCCTGATCGCCGCTGGTCGAGCGTGGGCGCATATCGAGGACGGCCAGGTCGTCTTCAAGGCGGAGGTCGGTTCGATGTCTGCTCGCTGTGGCCAGATTCAGGGCGTGTGGGTCAACCCGGAATTTCGTGGGCAGGGCTTCGGCGTGACCGGTACAGCGGCTGTAGCGGAGTCGATCATGGCGACCGGTCGCATTGCGAGCCTGTACGTCAACAGCTTCAATACGATTGCGCGGTCGACCTATTCGCGGGTGGGGTTCCGGCAGGTCGCGACCTTCTCGACGGTGCTGCTCGACTGAGCGTCCAAGCTGCGTGCAATGGTCGCGCCTACGCTGGGTGGAGCATTTGTCGCCCTACTATGGGGCTCGATGAACACTCGGCATTTCTCTCGTAGTCGCTCGGCCCAACTGTTGGCCTCCTGCACCGTGATCTTTTTGGCGGTGGGGATCAGTTCGTGTACTCCGAAACCCGCTGGCCCCGAGCCCGTCGCGCAGCAGTTCCTGAGTGCGTTCGGTGACAGGGACATCGACGAGGCAGCAAAAATGACGGACCGGCCTGATTCCGCGGGTCCTGTATTGAGTGACACCTGGGATGCGCTTCAGGCGGAGTCGATGACTGCCGAGACCACGTCGGTGAAGATGAACGGTGACACTGCGACGGTCGGCTACACCTACGAGTGGCACCTGCCGAAAGACCGCGTCTGGACGTACGACGGCGAGCTGCAGATGGGACGCAAGGACGGCGACTGGTCCGTCCGTTGGAGTTCGACGGACGTTCATCCGCGCCTCGGTGACAAGCAGACGATGTCGTTGCGGGCAACCGCGGCGCCGCGAGCGCGGGTCAACGAGCATTCGGGGACCGACGTCCTGGTGCCGGGAATCGTCTACCGAGTGAAGTTCGATCGCTCCAAGAGCAACGACATCATCGGTTCCGCGAACAGTCTCGCAAGTGTTCTCGGGCGGTTCGATGCGTCGCTGACCGGTCAGTCGATCGCCGAATCCTCGACGGCCGTCAAGGGTGACTATCTGGTGACGCGGCTGCGCAGTGACGACTACGACCAAGTTTCGGCGCAGTTGGGTGCGATATCGGGAGTATCGGTATCGGACGAATCGGATCTCGTGTCGACCGACCCGGAGTTCGCGCCTGACCTTCTCGGGCAGATCAAGAAGACGATCATCGACGAGGTCGACGGCAAAGCCGGCTGGAGTGTCGTCACGGTCAACCAGAACGGCGTCGACACCGACGTGTTGACCGAGACTGCGCCACAACCGGTTCCGTCGTTCAGTATCAGTCTGGACCGCAACATCCAGATCGCTGCTCAGCGCGCGGTGAACGTGAACAAGGATCAGGCGATGATGGTGGTGATCGAACCGTCGAGTGGCGCGATCCTGGCCGTCGCGCAGAACAAGGCAGCTGACCGCGACGGGCCGGTCGCGACGATGGGTCAGTACCCGCCTGGTTCGACCTTCAAGATCATCACGGCAGGTGCGGCAATTTCGACCGGTCAGGCGACCCCCGACACGATGGTGCCATGCCCGGGCCGAATCGAGATCGGCGAGCGCAGCGTCCCCAACTACAACGAGTTCGCACTCGGCACGGTGCCGATGGCAACGGCCTTCGCGCGTTCGTGCAACACGTCCTTCGCCAAGTTGGCCAGCGAGATGCAGGCAGACACGTTGACCACTGCCGCAGCGCAGTTCGGCATCGGCCAGGACTACAACGTGGTGGGATTGCCGATCGATTCCGGTTCGGTGCCGCCGGCGTCGGACCTCGTCCAGCGGACCGAAGACGGGTTCGGTCAGGGCAAGGTCGTGGTCAGTCCGTTCGGAATGGCGATGGCAGCTGCGACGGTCGCGAACGGTTCGACTCCGGTGCCGCAACTGATTTCGGGGCGCGAAACCACCATCGACGGTGAGCGTCCGGCGATCACGCCGGCCATGGTCGACGGTCTGCGCGGCATGATGCGACTCGTGGTCACGAGCGGTACCGCAGAACGCGTCGAAGATCAGGGTGAGGTGTACGGCAAGACCGGTGAAGCCGAGGTCGACGGGGGATCGCATGCGTGGTTCGTCGGCTATCGCGGCAACCTGGCCTTCGCCACTCTGGTTGTGCGGGGCGGAAGTTCGGACAACGCCGTCGCAGTCACCCGCGACATGCTCACCGCCCTGCCGGAAGGCTACTGACCCCTCAGGGGAGCAGTCCCAACCTGCGGGCGGTCACCACGGCTTCGTGGCGTGAGCTCGCGTCCAGCTTTCCCATCGCGCTTCGCAGATAGCTCTTGACTGTTTCAGGTCGAAGAGAAAGCCGTTGGCCGGCTTCGATGTTGGTGCAGCCGAGTGCGACTTGCGAGAGAACGTCCACTTCACGCGGGGTGAGCGCGACGTCGGATTCGGCGTCGGCGGTAGGGCGCAGCAGGTTGGCCAAACGCTGGGAAAGTCCGCGGAGCTTGGTCTGCAAGTCGGTGTCGGTCACGGTCTGGGCGACACTGCGTAGTTCGGCGTGGACTCCGCGGATCTCTTCCGAAGACATACCGTCGGCGGTGGTCGCGGCGGCGGCCTGAAGTAGTTGCAGGCGACGATCGACCTCGTCGCGGATGGCGAACTCCATCCCGAGACGCCGGGATGCGCTGACCATGACGTCTGCTGTGCGATCGCCGAGGGGAGCGGAATCACGGATCGCGGCGTAGAGGACAGCGCGCGATTTGCCGGACACCATGACCGGAACGGCGATGATCGAATGCAGGCCCTCGCTGAGAACAGGCCGGTCGAAATGATGAGTGATGGACTGCGAATTGCCGTAATCGTTGACGGTGATCGGTGAACCCTGGGCGACGACGCGTCCGCCCATGCCCGAGCGTGGCGGGATGGCCAAGCCCTTGAGATTGTTGGTGCGGGTGCCGACGAATTCGCTCAGGTGCAGGGTTCCGTCCTGGACCTCGCCTCCGAACAGCACGGGAACAACGCCCTGAGCTGCAATTGTTCGGAGTTCACCTCGCATAGCGTCCCCGTCGCGGGGACGCAGAAGTGACGAAGCATGTCGATTCACGCAGGTACCCCTTTCTGGGGGTAGTGAAGTTCTCTTGTGAGCTAGATCATAGGGGGTGAACAGTACGTATGACGAGCCGCCAACGTAACCGGTCGGGCCAACCATACGACGATCGATAAGGAGCAAGTTGATGAGCACCGATCCCACCGCACGGGTGCGCGAGCTGCTGGACCAGTACGACACCCCGCATGCCAGCGCCGCAGAATTGCTCTGCGATCGGCATCCCGCGGATGGCGTTGCATTCACCGTCGTCGAGGCAGACCTTAGCTCGGTGGATCTCACTTACGGTCATCTACGTGAGCAGTCCGCGCGTTTCGCGGCAGCTCTGGCCGACCTCGGAGTCGAGCCGGGTGACAACGTCGCGACCTTGATGGGCAAGTCTGCGGACCTCGTGGTCGCACTCCTCGGAATCTGGCGCCGCGGCGCGGTCCACGTGCCCTTGTTCACGGCGTTCGCTTCGCCGGCCATCGCTTTTCGCTTGACTGCCAGTGGCGCGAAGGTGGTCATTTCCGACGCCAATCAGCTCGACAAGCTCGCGCCGGGTGAGGACATCCCCGCCGACGCAGCGTGGCAGGTCATCGTCGCGGGCGGCGCGGCCGGTGACGAGTTGGACTTCGATGCACTTGTCGCAGCTCAGGATGCCGAAGATCCGAGGGGCGCTGCGCAGGCAGTCGGCGGCAACGCACCGATGGTGCAGTTGTTCACCAGTGGCACCACGGGAACACCCAAGGGCGTGCCGGTTCCGGTGCGCGCGCTCGCGTCGTTCCACGCCTACCAGGAGTTCGGCCTCGACGTCCGTCAGGACGACGTGTTCTGGAACGCCGCAGACCCGGGCTGGGCGTACGGGCTGTACTACGCGTTGCTCGGTCCGCTTGCCGCCGGCACGCGAAGCATTCTGCTGCACGCCGGATTCTCCGCGCCGCTGACGTGGCAGATCATCGAGAAGTTCGGTGTCACCAATTTTGCCGCTGCTCCGACCGTGTACCGCAGTCTGCGTGCCGACAAGGCGCCCGTTCCGGAAGGCATCTCGCTGCGCCGCGCGTCCTCGGCCGGTGAGCCCTTGACTCCGGATGTTGTTGCGTGGTCGAAGAACTCGTTGGGCGTCGAGGTTCGTGATCACTACGGCCAGACCGAGCACGGCATGTTCATCGTCAACGCCTGGGCCGACGGACTCCGCGAGGACGTCCGTCCCGGATCCATGGGTCGTCCGTTGCCGGGCTGGTCTGCCGCTGTGCTGGAGGACAATTCGGATGACATCGCACCGGCTCGCACTCAGGGACGCGTGGCGATCGATACTCACAACAGCCCGTTGATGTGGTTCACCGGATACGTCGATGCGCCGGAGAAGACGAAGCAGCGATTCAGCGAAGACGGTCGCTGGTACATCACCGGTGACGCCGGAATGACGGACGAGGACGGATTCTTCTTCTTCTCCTCGCGCGACGACGACGTCATCATCATGGCGGGCTACCGCATCGGTCCCTTCGACGTCGAGAGCGTGCTGGTCATGCACGAGCACGTCATCGAGGCGGCAGTGGTGGGCATGCCCGACGAGTTGCGCGGTGAGGTCCTCGAAGCGTTCGTCGTACTTCGCGAAGGTGTCGACGGTGACGACGAACTCGAGAAGGAACTGCAAACCCTGGTGAAGAAGAAGTTTGCAGCGCACGCGTACCCACGCACGGTGCACTTTGTTCCGAACCTGCCCAAGACCCCGAGTGGCAAGGTTCAGCGGTACATCCTGAGGAAGGGCTAAACCCCTTGCTGTGCGCCTTTATTAACCGCGGGCGGTTAATAAAGGCGCACAGCAAGGTCAGCGCCGACGGATTCTGCCAACCACCATGAGGGCGATCAGGGTAACTGCAAGCAGCAGTGTCGTATTTGCTGCGGCAAGAAATACCTGGCCGCGGTCGGTGAGTCCGAAGATACTGACCGGCAAGGTCTTCCATGTCGCCGGGTAGACCATGACCGTTGCGCCCAGCTCACCCATCGACAGTGCGATGGAAAGCCCGGCGGCCGCACCCAACGCTGGGAGCAGCAGCGGTAGCGTCACCCGCGTCAGCACCCGCACTGGGCCGGCGCCGAGTGATTCGGCAGCTTGACGGTAGGCGGGATCGAGCCGTTCGAGCGCGGCCGATACGGAACTGAAGGCAAAGGCAAGCACCAAAACCGTGTGAGCGAGGATCACGATCCATTTGGTGCCGCCGAGCAGTAGTGGGCGCTCGTTGAAAGTGATGAGCAGACCCAAGCCGATCGCGACCGACGGAACTGCAATCGGTAAATGGAATACGGCATCGGTGATGCGCCGCAGCCACATCGGTGCCTCACGAGAGGCCAGCGCTGCCCACGTTCCGACGATCAATGCCAGTGCTCCCGAGATGAACGCAGTCTGCAAACTGACGATCAGGCTGGCGAAGTTCTCGTCGGACAGCGCCGTGGAGAAGTTCTTGCCGCCGAGATTCGACGGAAGTGGACCGGTCCACGATCCGGCCAAAGCAGCCGCTACGACAGTGGCGATGGGCGCGACGAAAACCACCGCGACGACCAGGGTGAAGAATCCGAGTACGAGAGCCCTAGAGCTTCGTGTCCACAGCAGCACGGCTGCCTCCCATCAATCTGTTGAAGGTGAATCGGTAGAGGCAGTACAGGCCGAGTGAGAGTGCGACCTGGACCGTCGCGATCACTGCCGCGCCGGGCAAGTCGAAGGTGACAATGCCGCGGGTGTAGATGAGGACCGGAAGAGTTACGACGTCTTTTGCTCCGGTGAAGAGCACAATGCCGAATTCATTCAGTGTCATCAGAAGTACGAGTGATCCACCGGCCAGGAGGGCTGGCCACGCTTCCGGCATCACCACCTGCCGCAGAACTCGGACGGGTGACGCGCCGAGGCTGGCTGCAACGTCGAGCTGTTCACGCGGAATCTGGGTGAACGCGGCCAACAGTGGACGCACGACAAAGGGTGTGAAGAAGGTGATTTCGGCCGCGATGACTCCGAACGGAGTGTTCAGGAAGTTCAGCGGGCCGCTCGCGTCGCCGGTGATGCGGATGATCAAGGCGTTGACGGCGCCGGCCGTGCCGTACAGAAACGTGAACGCCAGCGTGATCAGGAATGACGGCAGGGCGAGCACCGTGTCGATCAATCGCCCCACCACCTTGGATCCGGCGAATGGAACGAAGGCAAGCACCAAGGCGAGGAAGGTTCCCAGGATCAGGCACCCCAGGGTCGACGCCACGGCGATCTGGATGGTCCGCCAGAGTGCGGTCCTGAACAGTTCCGAACCGAGCACGGAGGACCACGTGGACAACCCGGTGCCGCTTCCGGTGCTCAGCGATTCCGTGAGGACACGCGCAGTGGGGTAGACAGCAAACACGAGGACTAGAAGCAGTGGCGGTAGCGTCCACCCGATCCGGCGCCACGGGATCGGGTCTTTGTGCTGGGGCACAGCGGTTTCGGGGCGTTCCAAGGTTGTCGTCATGGGTGGCGATCCGCCGGAACCAGGACACTGCCGTCCGTGGGCAAGACGACGCCCACTTCGGTGTCGACCGGTCGTTCGTCGTGCCCTGGAACATCCGCGTCGACGCGGACGTCGTCGAGGCCACGGACAGCCAGCGTCAGACGCGTCGTGGAACCGCGCCAGACGCTCGAGACGATGCGCGCCGGGAATGATCCTCGTGCGCCGACGCCGGTTACGCCTACCGCGTGTGGACGAACACACAGGTAGGCGTCCATGTCGGACTCCCATTCGATGTGCCCGATCTCGGGCTGCGGGGCGTGAGCGGTGAACGGCGTGCCACCGATCGAGACCAGTGCGGAGGTGCCGATGACGCGTGTGACGGTGCAGGGCAGCAGGTTCGCACCCCCGAGGAAGGCCGCGGTGAAGCTGGACGGCGGGCGTTTCCACAAGGCCTCGGCGGTGTCGATGTCCGCGAGTCTGGCGTTGCGCATCACTGCGATTCGGTCTGCGAGCGCCAGGGCTTCACTCTGATCGTGCGTCACATAGAGCATGGCTGTGTCAGGTAGTGCGGCGCGCAGTCTCGCCAGTTCGCCGAGCATGCTCTCGCGAAGTTGCGCATCCAGGGCGGCCAGTGGTTCGTCGAGGAGGAGTACTCCAGGGCGAATTGCCAAGGCTCGGGCGATTGCGATTCGCTGCTGTTGACCGCCGGAAAGCTCACGGGGAAGGCGCTTTCCGTACGCCGACATCCCGACCATGTCGAGGGCTTCGGCTACGCGAGGGCCGATCTCCGAGCGCGGCACGCGATGGGCTCGGAGTCCGAAGGCTACGTTCTCGGAAACTCGCATGTGCGGGAAAAGAGCGTACGACTGAACGACGACGCCGATACCGCGTTGTGCGGGAGGCAGATTGGTGACGTCTCGGGTGCCGAGCTTGACGGAACCGGACGTGGGGCGGACAAATCCCGCGAGGGCCTTCAGGGCGGTCGACTTGCCGGATCCACTGGGCCCCAGCAGTGCCACAGTTTCACCCGGTGCCACTCGCAGATTGAAATCGACGAGTGCATGGGTTGCGGTCTTCCCGCGGCCGTAGGCGACGTTGACGCGATCGAAGGTGATGGCCGGAGCGGAATGTTCGATCGCTCCGTGAACACCGACGGTCTCGGGGAGCGTCCGCCCCAGTCTGGTTCTTGCCATGATCAGCTCCCGGTGGCTTTCTGGTAAGCGGCGATGTCGGCGTCGAGCGAGCTGAGGACGTCGTTCCAGTTCGGGGTCCACACGTTGACGCCCTGCAGAACTCCCGAAGGCGTGTTCTTGTCGGTCGATTCACCGGCACTGCTTCGGACGTCCTCGCGGACCGATACGCCGAGTGCATCGGTGGCGACGGTCTTCTGGGATTCTTCGGAGAGCAGGAACTCCATCAACTTCTTGGCTTGTTCGCTGCTCGGTGCGCTCTTGGCGAGGCCCATCACGTAGGGCAGTGCAATCGTGGTGCGAGTGCCGTCGGCTCCCGCGGGGAAGAAGATGTCGAACTTCGAGCCGTCGTCGGCGATGGAGGCGAGGTTCATCTGGACGTCACCGTTGGCGACCAGGAGTTCTCCGTTGCTGACCTTGGGCTGGAGCTTTCCGGTGGAGGACGAGGGACCGACGTTGTTGGCCTGGAGCTTTCCGAGGTAGTCGAGTGCGCCCTCCTTGCCCATCAGATGCTGGAGCAGCAACAACACCGCGGTACCGTCGCCGGCCTGGCCGGGCGTGGAGTACTGCAACTTGCCCTTGAACTGATCAGTGAGCAGATCGTCCCAAGATTGTGGGGCGGGTGACGCAGTCGGATTGGCGATGAACGAGAGGTAATTCTCGACGACGGGTACGTATTTGCCGGCGTCGTCCTTCTCGTCCGCGGGAACGGCGGAGGTGTCGATTCCGCTGGGCTCGAGCAGACCTTGGGCGTCGGCCTTCTGGATGAACGGCGGCAGCGTGATGATCACGTCCGCCTGTGGGTTGGACTGTTCTTTCTCGACCCGCGAGACGACCTCGCCGGATCCGGCTTCCACGAGGTTGACGGCGATACCGGTCTGCGCGGTGAAGGCGTCGAATCTTCCCTTGTACCAACCGGACAGACCGTCGGCGCTGTAGACGGTGACGGTCTCGGTATCTGATCCGGCAGCAGTGCCGGTGCCACCGCAGGCAGTGGTGAACGAAAGGACGGACACGGCGAGAGCGGCCGCAGCGATGCTCGGGCGTAGACGCATGACGATTCCTTTTTCGGAGGTGAGATCAGGAGTGGGTGAGGAGTTCGGCGAACTCCGTCACGGACGGGACGATGTGGGTGGCTCCGGCGTCGCGAAGCTGTTGCTCGTCGTGTGCGCCGGTCAGAGTTCCGGCGACGATGGATGCGCCGGAGCGAATGCCGCTGAGCACGTCGTTGGACGTGTCGCCGAGTACGGCGATCTGGTGGACGTCGTCGATCGAAAGTTTGAGCAGGGCAGTCAGAATCAGGTCCGGGTACGGTCGACCGCGACCGGCCTCGGCGGGGGAGAGGGTGAGATCGGCGAGGGTTTCCCAGCCGAGTGCGACGAGGAGTTTGTCCTGCGTCGATCGGCTGAAACCGGTGGTCAAGGCAACTTTGATGCCGGCCTCGCGCAGTGTGGTGATCGCCTTCTCCGCGCCAGGGATCGGCTCGGCCAGGCCCTGGTCGATGAGGGAATCGTAAGTGGTTTCGAAGGCGGCGTTCGCGGCCTGGGCGCGGTTCTCGTCACCGAAGATCGCCCGGAACACGACGATCTTCGACTGGCCCATGGTGTCGAGGACGTACTGGCGAGCGGCGTCGGCTTCCGGGCCTTCGGCAGGCAGTCCGCCGGCTTCGGCAGCGGCGGCGAACGCGCGAAGAACCAGTCCGTCGTCGGCGACGGTGGTGCCGGCCATGTCGAGAACGGCAAGGGTGATGGGAGACATGAGAAGTCTTTCTTGTCGGAAGGATTCAGAGACCGAGCTGGTCGGCGGTTTGTTCCGCCAATGCCGGGCCGAGCGTCATGCCGCGGCCACCGGGACCGGCAACCACCCAGACGTTGTCGGCGGCTTGTGCGCGGTGAACAAGTTGTGAGGGGTCGAGGCACTGGCTGTAGACGCCCGCCCATCGCTTGACGATGGGCGGAAGATCGCGTCCCAGAAGTGTTTCCACGACTCCGGACAGATGGCGATAGGGCGCCTCGTCGACGTCGAAGTCGAAGGGCTCCTCGTATTCGTGGGTGTCACCGATGGTCAGACCGCCGTGCAAGCGCTGCACGCACAGGAGCTGCATGCGGTGCTCCTCGGCAGTCGGTTCCTGTGGCTGCACCGTGCGAAGGTGATCGAGGGCAGATCCGGCGAAACCGGGGTAGTAGCGGAAGCTGTCACCGTCAGCGATTGCGGTGGTGAGCTTTTCGCCGAGTGGGGCGCTCTGCATCATCTGCAGGCGCACACGTCGCAACGGGAGATCGCCGGCGAGATCGCGGGCCAATCCGCCGAGTGTTGCTCCGGGGCAGACGATCACGAGATCGGCGTCGAAGTTGCGACCGTGGTCGTCGCGGACATGTACGCCGGAGGTTTTCGTCGTGATCTCGCGGGCTTCCGTTCCGGCGTGGAAGGTGTAACGGCCGGTGGATTCGAGGTAAGAACGGATGGCGGGGAGCGCTTGCCGTGACTCGACAGCGGCGTCCAGGGTGCAGTGCAGTCCGCCGAGAAACTTGCCCCGGAGCGCGGGGTTGACGACGCGAACGGCGTCGGGATCGAGAAGTGCGAACCCTCGGTTGTCGGCGTCCGGCCGAGCGAACGCTTCCTGCGCGACCGCGACCTCCTCCTCGGTGCGCATGAGGGTGATGGAGCCGGCCGGGCGGTATCCGACGCCGGGGACACGGGCGGCAAGGTCCGCCCACAGCTCGCGCGAACGCAGCGCGGCTTCGAGTTCGTGCGGAGCACGCCCGGATACCCAGACCAATCCGAAGTTCCGTACCGTTGCACCGCGGGCTTCGGGCTCGCGTTCGAGATGGATGACGTCGTGTCCCCGGCGGATTGCCTCGTCGGCGTGCGCCGTTCCGAGGATTCCTCCGCCCACAATCAAAATTCGCATGTAGAGATAGTGACGTTTGGTCTAGACCAATAGGGGGAATCGAGACGAACTCCAGGTTAACAATTGGTATAGACCGAATTCTTGTACGCTTGCGCCATGAATCAGCAGACGTCCACCGGGCCGGGGACCTCGAGCGTCGTGATCGAACCGGAGCTGAAGTACTACCGGGTGCGCACCGAGATCGAGACCATTCTCAGTGGGCTCGAGGAGGGCGACGCAGTCCCGTCCGAGCGGGAATTGGCGGCACGGTTCACTGTCGCTCGCGAGACGGTCCGTCAAGCGCTTCGTGATCTGCTTGTCGAAGGACGGATCGAGCGGAGGGGGCGGGGCACTGTCGTCGCGAGTCCGAAGTTGGTTCAGCCGCTCTCGATTCGTTCTTATACCGAAGGCGCACTGAGTGCTGGGCGAGTGCCCAGTCGTAAGGTTGTGACGTTCGAACGAATGTCGGCCGACGACGGTCTCGCCACGGAGTTGGGTATCGAGGTGGGCGACAGCGTCGTTCATCTCGAGCGTGTCCTCTTTGCCGACGGCGAGAAGATCGGACTCGAATCAACCTTCCTGCCGGACAGCAGGTTCGGTGAGATGCTCGACGCTTTCGACGCGACGACATCGCTCTACGCGGCCATTCGCTCGATCGGCGTGGTCTTCGCCTCCGCAACCGAACGGATCGAGACGGTACTTGCCTCACCGCGGGAGGCAACCCTCGTCGAGTCCACCACCTCGATGCCGATGCTTCTACTGCACCGCACGTCTGTCGACCCGGATGGTGTGCCGATCGAGCGGGTTCGCTCGCTTTACCGCGGCGACCGCATTGCCTTCTTGACGACTCTTCGCGAGTAGGAGGGGCGTCGAGGGGGTCTGCTGTTACCGGGAACGATAGGCACTCCCAGGCCCGTGGAATCTGTTCTGTACTGGACTCCATCAAACGGGAGGACAGTGAACATGGGTGACAAGAAGGTCTGGTTCGTAACCGGCGCAGGCCGGGGCATGGGAGTCGACATTGCGCAGGCGGCTCTTGCCGGCGGGCACGCGGTGGTGGCAACGGGGCGTGATGCGGACCGTGTTTCTGCAGCGATCGGTGAGCATGACGACCTGTTGGTGATTGCCTTGGACATCACCGACGAACAAGCCGCATATGCTGCGGTGGACACGGCAGTTGCACGATTCGGTGGAATCGATGTGCTGGTGAACAACGCCGGAAACTTCTACGCCGGGTTCTTCGAGGTTGTCAGTCCGGCGCAACTTCGCGCTCAGATGGAGACCAACTTTTTCGGGCCGATCAATGTGACACGGGCGGTGTTGCCGGTGATGCGTAGGCAACGGAGTGGACATGTCGTGACTGTCAGTTCGCTTGCGGGCCTGGTTGGTCAGGAGTTTTGCGCAGCCTACGCCGCGTCGAAATTTGCGCTGGAGGGCTGGATGGAATCATTGCGATTCGACGTCGAACCGTACGGGATCGGGACGACGATCGTGGAGCCGGGATTCTTCCGGACCGAACTGCTTGTCGAGGGTGCGTCGTCGATCTGGCCTGAATTGTCGATAGACGATTACGACGCCCGGACTGGCAAGACCGTCGAAGCGTGGAAGAGCATGAACGGTGCCCAGGGTGGGGATCCGGTGAAACTTGCCGCGGCACTTGTGGCACTTGTCGATTCGCCGCTACCCCCGCGTCGGTGGGTCGCCGGCGCCGATGCACTGTCCGTGGTCGAGCAGAAAGCCCACCAACTGCTCGATGAAGTCGAAGCCCACCGTGGTTTGTCTTCGTCGCTTGCCCTCGAGGCATGACGACCTGATCCGAATTCGTCAGGTCACGGTTGTGAGTTGAACATGTCCAGGAGCCCCTGGGGTGCGTTCTCGCCGAAGCACATGTCCAGACCGTCAGCCGACTGTTGTGCCGATGCGGCGCTGCGTGGGAAGAGTCGTTCTTCGTAGGCAGCAAGTCCTTCCTCCGTGCCGCTATGTGACGCGATCGCCTCGCCGAGTTCGGCGCCGTCGAGCATTGCCAGGTTCGCGCCCTCTCCGGCAAACGGCGACATGACATGCGCTGCGTCCCCGAGCAGAGTGACCCCGGGAGTACGGCTCCAACTGTGCCCGATGGGAAGAGCATGGATGGGGCGAGGGGTCAGCGAGCTGTCCGCTTCGACGATCAGTGACCGCAGCGACTCGTCCCAGTCCGAGAAGTGTTCCAGCAGAATCTTCTTCGCAATATGATCGTCGGAGAAGTCGACACTCGCTGACCAGTTCTCGGGAACTCGCAGGGCGGCATAGATGTGCAGACTGTTGTCGGTCTCACGGTGGGCAAGGAAGCCCTTGTCGGCACTGAGCGCGAACATCATTCCGCCGCCGACTGTTTCAGCGGCCTTCGCGTGCTGGTTGTCGGCGTCGTGAAGGTCGAACTCCACGAAAGATACTCCGGTATAGGCAGGAGTGGCGTTTGAAACCAGTGGGCGAATTTTCGACCACGCGCCGTCGGCGCCGACCAGGAGATCGGTGGTGAAGTGGGTGCCATCCACGAGGTGGACTTCATGCCGACCGTCCGGCAACGGATGGGCACTGCGGACCTTTGCTCCCCAGCGGATTGTTTCTTTCGGAATTGAGCTGAGCAGTAGGTCACGCAGCTGGCCGCGGTCGATTTCCGGGCGGTCGCCGTCTCCGGTGTCCTGCTCGCTCAGGTGCACGACGGCATTTCGATCGAGGACGCGTGTCTCTTCGCCGCCTTGATGAACGAGTGCGCGGAACTCGTCGTAGAGGCCTGCGGCACGAAGCGCGATCTGGCCCGAGTCTTCGTGGATGTCGAGCATCCCGCCTTGGGTCCGAGCTGTTGGTCCGGATTCGAAATCGAATACCGCCGAATCGATTCCGCGGAGATGGAGGACTCGGGCGAGGGTGAGGCCGCCGAGGCCGGCGCCGATGATTGCGATGGGGTAGTGGTTCATGGTGGGTTCCTAAGAAGTGAGTGGGGTGTTCTCGATGCCCGTGATGAGCGTGCGGAATCCCCAGGAGAGGCGCGCGGTGGGTTCACCGGCAAGTAGAGCTGTTGCATGGCCTGCGACGAGTGGGTGCGTCTGCGGGTTTGCGTTCCGGATTGCGTCGGTCAACGCGCTCCATTGGGCATCCGAGTCGGCGGAATTGTTCGGCGCCGAGTGTTCGGCAGCAGTGGACGTCGCGTACTGCAGCAGCAAGTCCACGCCCCACGCGGCTTGACCCGAAGGGACTTCGCCTTCGTCGAGCAATGCCAGCAGGCGCTCGAGCAGGCGTACGTAGTGAACTCCGCTGGGCCGGGAAACGAGAGCCGACTGGGCAAGGCCGGGATGATCGAACAGTATGGCCGTGTAGGACGTCAGCACCCGTTCGAGGCGCGCTTGCCAAGTGCCGGAGGAATTTTCGGCGAGGTCCACGACTCCGAGCAGTTCGTCCAGAACGGCGGCGTGCAATTCGGCGGTATTTTGAACGTACACGTACAGCGACGCCGGCCCGGTGTCGAGTTCGAGGGCGAGTCGACGCATGGTCAACTTCTGCAACCCCTCCGACCGCAAGATTTCCACCGCGGTACTGACGATGCCCTCGCGTGTCAGAGCGGGTTTGGCCGGACGATTGCGTCGGCTCGATGGACTTGCTGGCTGGTTCGGCATGTTTTCACCGTACACGAACATGTTCGTAACGAACATGTTTGTTGAGTCACGTGAAGATGTCATGAATCACATGCTGATGTGAATGGGCTACATGCCCGTACCGCCGGAGAGCATTGCGATCGTCAGCAGGATGCCGCCGACTATGCCCACGAGCGGGCTGTCGCTGTTGAGTAGCCAGTCGTTCAACGATCCCATGAGCGCCTCTTTCGGGTTTCGATCTGCCGACGGTCGAGCTTATCGACAGATCGAACCCGGTATGTCACTTTTGTCCGAATTGTGGATCGGACCTGAGGTGATCAGCCGTAGACGTTGTCGGGGCTGATCAACTTGGTGATCGGTACCATCAATGCGCTGGTCAGATCAGTCTCGCCGTCGATGTCGGTGTTGATGAAGACGACCAGGGTGGTGTCCTTCTCGGGCAAGTAGACCGAGACTGTCTTGTAGCCGGGCAGGCTTCCGTTGTGACCGATCCAACCACCGCTGTTGAATAATCCGAGTCCGTAGCCGGAGCTGTCGTCCCCTTCGCTCAAGTTCACGGTCTGCAGGCGCTGCTTCTGAGTGTCGTCGGTGAGGAGATCGCCCTTGGCCAGCGCCGGAACCCAGATGCGCATGTCGTCCAACGACGAGATCATTGCACCCGCGGCGCCGCCCCACGACGGATTCCAGTCCGTCGCCGCGGTCACGGATTCGTCGAGCGTTTGGTTGGTGTACCCCTGTGCATGTGGTGTCGGGAACGCGTTGGTCGTGGGAAAGCTTGTGTGCTCCATGCCGAGTGGTGTCGTGATCTTGGTGTCGATGACGTCCGACAGTTTTGAGCCGGAGACCTTTTCGATCACCATTCCCAGCAGAATAGTGTTGGTGTTCGAGTAGTCGACGGTGGTCCCTGGTCGAAGTTGGAGTGGGAGGTCCTTGACGTATCCGACGAGTTCCTCCGGTGTGAAAGTTCGGCGAGGATCCGAAAGATATTCCATCACAAACTGTTCAGACGTCGTGTAGTCCACGAGGCCGCTGCGCATCCCTGCCAGATGACGCAAGCTGATCGCATCACCTTCCATGACCCCGTCGACGTACTGGGAGATCGGATCGTCGAGACCGATCTTTCCCTCGTCGACCAATTGCAGCAGGGCGGTGACGGTAAATGTCTTGGTGACGCTACCGATCCGGTGGTAGAAGTCGGTCTCCATCGGTGCCTTGGTTGCAGTGTCGGCAACTCCTGCAACCTTCACATAGTTGCCGTCGGGTCCCCAAATGCCCACCATCGCACCGGGAATCCCCGTCGAATTCACCGCAGCGTCGATGATCGAATCGAGCTGGCCGGTGATGGCAGAGTCCATGACCTTGTCAGTGGTGGATGTGGGATTGTCTGCGGATTTGTCCGTGCTGCAGCTGATTACAGCGCCGGCAACCATGGCGCTGCACAGGCCGACAAGCATGATGCGTCTTGCTCCGGTTTTCATGAGTCGAACTCTGCCTGTCCGAGGGCACTCACACATCGACCCCGGGTACGGCAGACGCAGTCCCCAGGTACCTCCTCAACCGGTACCGGGGGACTACGGAACCCTGGCCTGAACCCTTGACTTGGGTCAGAGCCCGCCGTCGAAGAACGCCGCCAGCGCCGGTGCGGGGTCTGCCGCGGTGCCCATATTTGCTACGCCGACAACGATCAATCCCAGCGTGAACAGTGCAGTGAGAAGGCCTATCGACCCCGATATGAATCTCGTCCGCCTGTCGGATCGTGCCGTTCTCGCGAAGCGTGCCCACACGACCACAGTCACGGCCAGTGATATTGCTGCCGCGATCAGCGCGATCACCGCCATGGCCAAGTGATACCGCGTGAAGTCGCTGATCATCAGTTCGAGGGCGGGACTTTGCTGATTTCCGGTGGCCGTCGACTGAGCGAGCTGTTGTCGGACCTGCCCGACAGTTTCGGAGAGTGCCCCATCCGTCTGGGCCACGGGCAACATCGAGATCAGCGAAGAGAAGGGTGCGACAACACCTTGGACATTTGCCATCACGAGTACCGAAGAGAACAGCGCGAGGAGCGTGACCAGGCCTCCCGCCGAGACGAATGCGAGTTTCTTTACAACCGTCAGAGAGCCGGCGTTCACGAACGACGCCTTGACCATGCGGCCGAGTGCGAGCAGAACCGTCAGCAGGATTACCGCGATCACAGCCTTGGCCACGTGGTAACGCAGCCAGTAGTCGACAGCGGACTCCAAGCTCGGAGAGAAGGCTTGGACACCGGAACTCCAGTATTCGACGAACGCGGCGCGGACCGTCTCGACGAGTTCCCCCTCGCCTGCGTACCCATCGCCCGGCCTACTCGTCAGCATGCCCGGGGCGAGAACGAAGGCAGCGGAGAAACCGGCGACCAACGCGATCAACGCGGCGATCTTGCGACCGGAGGACTGCGTCGAGCGCGTCGGCCCCGCAGTGTTGTGCAGTGGAGAGTTGTGCAGTGGGATTCCTCCAGCGTGATGAGCGATCATCTGGTCACCGTCCACAAGGTCATGTCAACGAGTGTAGAAATCGGTACACCGGACTTCATCGTTCGAGAGGATGATATTTCCGGTGATGGCGTCCGCCCGCCGTCGCCGCTGCCGTCGACATCCCCTCAGCACTCGACGACATTGACGGCGAGTCCGCCTTCACTGGTTTCCTTGTAACGCACGGACATGTCGTTTCCGGTTTGGCGCATGGTTTCGATGACGGTATCGAGGCTCACTACATGCGTCCCGTCACCCAGGTATGCGAGCTGAGCTGCGGTGACTGCAGTCGAGGCGGCTACGGCATTTCGTTCGATGCAGGGGATTTGGACCAGGCCACCAACCGGATCGCAGGTCAGCCCCAGATGGTGTTCCATGGCAATCTCAGCTGCATTCTCGATTTGTCGTGGTGATCCGCCCATGACAGCGCACAAGCCGGCTGCCGCCATCGCGCAGGCAGCTCCGACTTCACCCTGGCACCCCGCCTCCGCACCCGAGATCGAGGCATTCGCCTTGATGATCGATCCGATTGCGGCAGCGGTGAGGAGAAAGGTTCGAACGTCGTGAACGCCTGCGCCCGTCGCACGTATGTGGTGATAGAGCACCGCCGGCACGATTCCTGCCGCGCCGTTCGTCGGAGCCGTTACCACGCGGCCACCTGCTGCATTTTCTTCGTTGACCGCCATGGCATAGACGGTCAGCCACTCGCGTGAGGATGGTGCGCAGTTACGTTGTTCCAGTTGAATGTTCGCAGACCGTGCTCTGCGGCGAACTCCGAGACGCCCGGGCAATACACCTTCGGTCTGGGTACCGCGCTCGATGCAGACGCGCATCGCGGACCAGATCGCGTCGATGCCGTTGAATGCTCGATCCTGGCCGTGTATCGCGATTTCGTCCGACAGTGCCAGTTCGGCGATGGTTCCGGAGCCGCATTCCGCCAGTAGCTCTTTCGCGGTTCGATAGCCTGAGTTGATCGAATGCGTGCTTGCTTGCGTCTCCGTTCCGGCGCGCAGTACGAATCCGCCACCGATCGACAGATATGTACTCGTACAGACGATTTCGTTACCCTTGAAGGCTGTCAGTGTCATCGAGTTGGGGTGCCCGTGACGGCGAACGAGTGGCTCGAACACCATGTCCTCGCGAGTGAACACAACATGTCCGAGTGAACCGCCGACTAGCATCACCGATCCGCCGTCCGACAGCTCGGTCCAACGCCCGTGAACGTCGGTCGGCTCGCACGTTTCAGGATCCAACCCACGAAGTCCCGCAATCACCGCGTCGGGAGTGCAGTGACCTATTCCGGTGGCGGCGAGAGAGCCGTGCAGGTTGCAGCGAATTCGGTCGACCGACGCGGTCAAGCCGGCGGCGGAGAGCTCGCCGCCGAAAGTGCGGGCGGCGCGCATCGGACCGACCGTGTGTGAACTGGAGGGTCCGATGCCGATGGAGAAGAATTCGAGAGCGGAAACATAGACGCCGGTGGTGCTCATTCGGCGCTCGTGACGGTGGTCGCTCCTGACTCGCGCTGGGCCGCAATCGTCAGGAGATTGGAGCGCGAGTCCCCAGTGGCGGCTCGGATCACTGTGCGCGCCATTGCGATTGATCCGTGCAGAACAGCTTCGTCGCCCGCTGCGGAGCGGGCATCAGCGGCAAACTCGATAGTGTGAGGAACTCCGGTGACGCCGCGCAACGCGATCATCGGGTGGATCGAGGGGACCACCTTCGACACGTTGCCCATGTCCGTCGAGCCGCCGGTCAGGGGAGTTCGGGCGGCCGCGGTGCGGCCCAGGCTCGCGATCTCCTCGTCCCAGATCGTCGCCAGCACGCGATGTTGAACAAGCTCCTCGTAGCGCGGTTCGGCGCGTTCGGTCGACCAGGAGCAGTCGCTGGCCACAGCTGCGCCCTCGAAGCAGGCGAGCATGCGACGCTTGGCGTCCAACAGCACGTCGAGTTCTGCGGCCCGAACTTCCGCTCGCACCAACGTCGAGGCCGGAATGATGTTTGTTGCTTCGCCGCCGTGCTCGACATAGGCGTTGAGCCTGACGTCGGACGGAAGTTGTTGACGGAGAAGTCCGATGGCGACCAAGGCGATCGTGGCGGCGTCACCTGCGTTGATGCCCTTGTGTGGCGCAGCGGCCGCGTGTGCGGCTCGTCCGGTGTAGGTCACGTCGAACCGGTCGACTGCCTGCGTTCCGGTGACGGTGCAACTGACGTCTTCACCTGCAGCGCCGTGGACCATGATCGACATCGCCGCGCCCTCCCATGCGCCACGTTCGAGCAGCAAGACTTTCCCGCCGCCATGTTCTTCGGCCGGCGTACCGAGAAGGACGACAGTCAGGCCGTGTTCCTCCGCGACCTCTCCGAGCGCGATCGCTGCTCCCAGTCCGGCAGCGGCGATGACATTGTGTCCACACGCATGACCGATGTCGGGAAGGGCGTCGTACTCGGCGCAGACTACGACGCGGAAGGGGCCGGAGCCTCGCACAGCTTCGAATGCCGTCTCGAGGCCGTAGGCGGCGCGAGTAACCGTGAAGCCGGCTTCCTGTGCGGCGTCCGCCAAGAGGGCGGACGCCCGATGCTCTTCGAATGCCAGCTCTGGGTGAGCATGGATCGTGTGGCTGACATCGATGAGGCGTGATGCCCACTTCTCGATCGTGCTCGAAACCGAGTCTGTGTGGGTGAGGGTGTCAGCGATGGACATGGGTATTGCTTCCTTTCAACATCTTTGGTTCTCTGTGTCTTCGGATCGCGGTGTCTTCGGATCGCGGTGTCTTCGGTTCTCAGCGTCTTCGGGTGCAGTTCTAGTGCCAGAGGCCCAGCGCGAACTCCGCGACGACCACGGAAAGTAGGTAAGAGGCGAGGATCGCGACGATTCCGACGGGCACGATCTTCCAGCCGATCGTCTTGAGCAAGGGAAGGTCCTTGCCGAGGCTGAGACCTGCGACAGTCAAGGTGAGGGTGCAGATCGAGAGAAAGTCGACAGTCCCGACGGTGCTCGAGACGAAATCACCGATGGGGGACCACGGTGTTGTCGCCAAGGCGCCGATGGTGATGATTGCGATCATCGCCGCGATCTTGCCGCGCGTCAGGCGGGCCACGCCGACGCCCAGGAGCAACAATCCGGTGAGGATCAGGTAACCGACGATGATCGATCGAGATACGCCACCCGCTGCGATCGAGGAGACGATGACCCCACCGACGAACAGAATCGGAACGATGGTGGTCAGCGGCACGGTGACGCTCGGCGCAACCGCTCGTGGGGCAGTGTCGGCTTTCCGTTCGCTGGTCGTCTTCGAGCGCTTGGTGAGTGCGCCGTAGATTCGATCGGCAAGGGGGAGTGCGACATACATGCCGACATACACGCCGAGGAGGCCGGTGATGATGTTGGATGTTGCCGCTACGGCGAGTACCTGGTCGGCCATCTCGGGGTGCGCCGAAACGACGCTGGCGGCAGCGGCAGCCATCATCGAGCCGGATCCGACCCCAGCACCCATCGCCAATGCAAGGGGGTCGAAGATGTTGAAGGATGTCGCCAGCGACGCAATCAGGCTGATCAGCACGGCACCGAACAGAGTGCCGAAGACGTACATCGACAGGACACCACGGTACTGGTCGGAATCGGGACCGTAGCGTTCACTGACCATCGCGAAGGACCCCTCGCGGTCGATGGAGAAGGTGGCTCCGACGGTGGCCGGTCCCATCCGAAGGAGTACCGCCAGCGGGAGTGCGAGAGCGATAGTGCCGAACAAGTGCCCCAGTTCCTGCAGTAGCAGGGCGGGGCCCGCCTCGAACAACAGTTGGATGTTCGGGCCGATGGTGAAAGACAGTCTCGCGCAAAGCAAGAGAACAGCCAGCCCCATGATTGCCGAGGCTGCGGCCTGAAGATCGAGGCCGAGAGGTTTCCAGTTCTGACTCGAGACGAGACCGCCGGCAATCAGTCCCCACACCATGGGCAAGATCGTGATGGCGGCAGCGCCGACAGGAATCACTGCGGGGCCGATCAGTTGGGCACCTGCCGCAAGCGCGAGGAGCAGAATCGCCACGATCCACAGCCGTGGCGACCTCAAGGCGAAAACGATCTTTTGCGTCGGGGTTTGATCGCTGACCGGAGAATCGTCATGCGAGACAGGGAATGCTTCGGTCATGTCGGTGTCTTTCTCGAGGGGGCGAACGAACGCAAGAAGCAAGCGTTCTCGAGGTTCAGGATTTGGTGGACTATTGATGTGATGAAGTTAGGATCGATGCGTTTCGATCCTGTTTCGGTGCAGCATTCTTTTGAAAGTGAGGTCCTCGGTGCAGGATCAGGTGCTCAAGGACGAAGATCTTCGGCTGTTGAACGCACTGCAGATCAGGCCGCGAGCCTCGTGGTCCGAGCTTTCACGCGCGATCGGTTCCGACCCGGTCACCCTGACCAGGCGTTGGGAGCGTCTGCACTCGCAAGGGATAGCGTGGATCGCTGCGTACCGTGGGGGTCCCATCGTGTCGGCGACCGCACTGCTCGAGATCGAATGCGCACCGGCACAGACCTTGAGCGTGGCCGAACAGATCGCGCACGATCCCGAAGTTCTCACAGTCGATCTCACAACCGGCAATCGGGATCTACTCGTCACGCTCACCTGCACTGACCTCGATCAATTGTCCAGGTATGTCTTGGAACGAACACGATCGCTGCCGATGGTCACTGCGATGCGAACTCAGATCGTGTCCTCGGCGAATTCCGACGCACGAAACTGGCGTCTACGTGCTCTCGATGCGGAAGAAATTGCCGCGCTCGAGTCGGCCCCGGCGGCGAAGAGTCGTGGGGTACGCGCCAGCGAAGAGGAACAGTCGAAGCTGTTCGACATCCTTTCTCGCGAACCACGAATTACCGTCTCGGCCCTCGCTGCAGCCCTCGGCGTCACGCCGGCTCGCGCCGGGGCGCTCCTTTCTCACGAGCTGTCGACGGGGCGCCTGGTCGTCCGCACGGAGATTGCTCGGCCCTACTCCGGCTGGCCGGTCTACGCCTGGTATTTCTTACGTCTCGAGGGGCGAAAGGAAGCCATTGCTCAGCGCCTTTCCCTCCTGCGTGAGGCGAGGCTTGTTGCTTCGACGATCGGCAGCTACGACATCGCATTGGCGGTGTGGCTGCGCTCGATCGACGACGTGCAGCGTTTGGAAGGTTATCTCGCCGAGCAGTTTCCGGGCGTATCCGTGGTGGACCGGTCGATCGTTCTGCGTACGCCGCATCATCTACATCGAACAATCGATGTGTCGGGTCGAAGCATGCCGAAGCACGGGTGATCCGTAACGCGTTCGCGCGGATCGGGTGCTCTCCGACTACTGGGGGATCGCCACGTCGACGATCAAGCCGTAGTGATCGGAACCTTCGATCTCGATGCGCTCGAGAGACTTCGCCTGTGCACCCCGCAGAAGTACATGGTCGATGCCGACGATCGCGGGAAATTTTTTGTCCGCCGGGTAGGTGCGAACGATGCCGACTCCCAATTGGTCTGCGGTATCGGAGTAGCCGACGTCGAGAAGGTCACGGAATTGCTTGTGCGTGAAGGTCGTGTTGAAATCGCCACTGACGATGACGGTTTCCTCGGCGGCAGCGGCGTCGAGCGCGTTTCTCAAAGTGCTCAGCTCGGCAGTCCACACGTCGGGCGGGGTCACGTACGCCGGTCCGGGGTGAACCGCCAGTAGGGTGAACGCGGTTGAGAATCCCACTTCAGCAACAAGATTGGTAGGTCCGAAGCCGTTCAATTCCCGAGTTTCCGTCAGCGGATAACGACTGTAAATACCTGCGCCACCCCCGCCGGCCTCGTCCGGTACCAAGTAGTGATGCGGCAGCAGTTGCTCGAGCCCTTGATCTCTCAGAGAGCCTTCGAGTGATGTGGTCAGTTCCTGAACCGTCAGGACATCGACTGCCTTCTCACGCACCGTCGCAGTCAAACTGACGGGGTCTGCCTGCCCGAAGAGAAGGTTCGCTTGCATTACACGCAGAGACGGCCCGTCGATTTCGGAACTGTTTGCTACATACAGTGGACTGATCACCGACGCGCCCACCGCTATCAGTACCACCGAAATCGCCAGCAGGATCCAGCGGCGAAAAACCAGGCATATCAGGGACGCTGCGAGTGTGACTGCAAGCAGCATCGGGACAAAGGAGGCCACGGCGATCAACGGGTTGATCGGCTTGGTGGAGTACAACGAGATCAGCGCAATGACACCGACGGCAATCCCACCCACCCCGGCGACCTGAGCGATACGGCGAGCCGGAACGTTGTCCGTCGTGAATCCCATACCAAACGGTACCTAATGCAGCTTAGGCTCCCGATTGCCTGGCGTTGTCAGTCGCCGGTTCGGGTGCGGAATGCGTTCACGGCCGCTTCGATGGTCGGGTAGAAGTGCGTCGAATCGAACCTGTCGCCGACCCCGAATCGGATGAGTCGATCCTTGATCGGACCTTTCATCTCCGCGAATGCCAATCGAATTCCTTTGCCCTCCAAAAATGTATCCAGATCGACGAGTTCGTCGACGGCGGTCGTGTCGAGCCCGGTGATCGGCTCGGCGGCAATGACCACCCATTCGACCGGGTCGGGTGCCTTGGCGACGACGGAGCGAACGTACTCGTCGAAGATCTCGCCATTCGCGAAAAACAGTGGTGCGTCAAATCTCACCAACACGAGGCCGGGGATGCGATGTCCGTCCGGGTGGCGTTCGACGTCGTGGAATCCCGCGGGTTCGCCCGTCTCGACGAGTTCGGTTCGATGTGGCTGCCATACCTGCGCGATGACCGCTACGAAGGAGAGTCCGATCGCAACAAGGATGCCTTGAAGCACCCCGACCAGGGCAACGCCCAGAAACGCCGCGACGGCGAGGCCGAATTCCACGGTGCTCATGCGCCACATGCGGACCATGCCGCCCACGTCGATCAGTGCACACGCGGCGACGATGACGACGGCGGCCAGTGTTGCATCGGGCAGATATGCCGTCAGTCCGGGAGCGACGAGGACAAACACCAGGACGGCGAGTGCTCCGACGACACCGGCCAATTGTGTATGCGCCCCACTCTGTTCGGCTACCGGCGTCCGTGATCCGCTCGCCGATATCGGAAATCCGCCGAACAGTCCGCCGGCCACGTTCGCGACACCGATCGCCTTCATCTCGGTACTGCCGTTCACGTCCTCGCCGTGGCGGGCGGCGAAGGTGCGCGAGAGAACGCCGGTGTCGGCGAAGGCAATCAGCGCGATACCTGCCGCCGGTCCGATCAGGTGCCCGACGTCCTGCCAGGTGACTCCACCGAGAGAGGGGAGGGGAAGTCCTTCCGGCAGTGCGCCGACCATGCCGATGTCATCGGTGAGACCGGCGGCGGCGGACAAGACTATTGCCGCGACGACGGCGACCAGCACACCGGGTACAACAGGTACCCAGAGCCGGAAGACCACAATGACAATGAGTGAACCCACGCCGATGACGGCAGCGAGGGGATCGACATCTCCACCGGCCAGAGCCTTTCCGATCTCACCGATTTCACCGAGGAGGCCGGACGCGTCGACGGAGAAACCGAGCAGCTTGGGAATCTGACCGATTACGACGACGAGCGCGATGGCGTTGAGGTAGCCGAGGCGGATCGGTTTCGAGAGGAGTTCGGTCACGAAACCCAGACGCAGAAATCCGCCGATCACCAGGATGAGCCCGACAAGGACGGCGAGAACCCCGGCGAGTGCAAGCGCGTTCTCCGAATCGCCGACCACCGCCAGCGGTATGACTGCGGCGGCGATGAGCGGTGCCAGCGACGAATCAGGCCCGAGTACAAGAATCTTCGACGGTCCGACTACCGCGTACGCGAGCAACGGCACGATGGTTGCGTACAGACCGGCGTACGCGGGCAATCCGGCGGCCTCGGCGTAGCCCATCCCCGCCGGGATCAGCAGGGCCGTCAAGACGAGCCCTGCTGTGATGTCGGTTCGCAGCCATTCGCGGCGGTACCCGCGGGCAGTCGCGATCCCCGGTAGCCGACCTAGACCCTCCGTCCACGTCATCGTGTGATTGTCCCTCCCTCAGCGGAGTGACGGGCGCGCTCGGGGGCAACTGCAGTGGTCGCGGTGATGGCGACAGGTGTCGGTGAGAGGCGGCGGCGTCGGATCGCCTTTTCCAACTCGACGACAACCGGGATGATCAGCGACCAGCCTAGGCAGACGAGCCACTGGGCGCCGGTCAGTGAGGTTGTCATGAGGAGATCCTGGAGAACACCCGCCTCGACGGCAAATACGGTCACGACCGTGGGGATGGTCAAGATCTTGATGGCACCGAGAACCGGCGGAACAAGGCCGGACTCGGGATCACGCCGCATGGTCAACCCAGCGAATATCGAACCGAGAGAGAGCACTACGAATGCGGTGGTCATGGGGACATTCGCCTCAGTAGTGCTCATTTCGCCGGGTGCGAGAAGCATCGCTGCGAGTGTCACTGCGAATTGCAAGACGCCGTACGCGAGCCACTGAGCGACTGCGCTTCGATGTGCGATCGGCATCTTGGGATCGCGTGGCGGCTTGTTCATCAGATCCGGTGGCGGCGGGTCGAGCATGATCACGGCGACGGGGAACAGTGTGATGAAGAAGTGCTGGAACAGCACCATCAGCGGTGTCAGTGCCACACCCTCGTTGATGTTGAAGATGCTCGCGGCGAGGAAGAGGAGAACCAACGAGAAGAGTTTCGACATCTGGTAGCGGATGTACGAGACGATCTTCCCGTAGATGTTGCGGCCCAGGGTGATCGCGGTGATGAGGGTTCCGAAGTTGTCGTCGGTGAGCACCATCTTGCCCGCCTGTTTGGTTACCTCACTGCCCGAGCCCATGGCGACGCCGATATCGGCCTTCTTCAACGCGGCGGCGTCGTTGACAGCATCTCCGGTCATCGCGACCACGGCGCCACCGCTCTGCATGACATCGACCAAGCGAAGTTTGTCCTGCGGAGTGACTCGGCCGAACACGTGCAGGTTCGGCAACGCGGCCGAGAGTTCGTCATCGGTCATCGCTTGCAATTCGGCTCCGCCGACCGCGCCCGGGCCGAGTCCGAGTTCGGCACCGATCGCGGCGGCGGTGATGGCATGGTCGCCGGTGATCATGCGGACCTCGATGCCGGCCCGGTGTGCGGTTCGCACCGAATCGACCGCCTCCGGACGCAGCGGGTCGATGATGCCTGCCATACCGACAAACGTCAGGTCCTCGACAAAGGACATAGGGTCCGCCACGACAGCGTCTTCCCGTCCGTCGAGGCGTCTGACCGCGAATGCCAGCACCCGAAGACCCTTCTCGGACATGGACTGATTTGCTGCCGTGAGTTCTTCTCGGACTTCCTCGATCGGGACCTGCCGACGGCCGGGGAGAAAGGCCGAAGAACACCGAGCGAGGACGACATCGGGTCCGCCCTTGACCAATCCGACGAACTGACTTACGCCGTCGACTTCGAGATGGTGGTACGTGGCCATGAACTTGTACGCGGAATCGAACGGAACCGTCGCCACCCGCGGGTAGGTCCGTCTGGTGAGTGGGGCGTCGGCACCGATCTTTGCCGCGAGCACCACGAGTGCGGCCTCGGTCGGGTCGCCGACAACTTCCCCGGAATCGGAAACCGTCGCATCGCTGTCGAGACACAGTCCGTATGCGAGAAGGGTGAAGTCGGGCGGTGCCTCGCCGGCAACCTGCGTGATCCTTCCCGCTTTGGCGTAGCCTTCGCCGTCGACCGTGTACCAACGGCCGTGGACGTACAGCGATCGGACGGTCATCTGGTTCATGGTCAGCGTGCCGGTCTTGTCCGAGTTGATTGCACTGGTCGCGCCGAGAGTTTCGACGTCGGTCAGGTTCTTCACGACGGCCTTGGCGTCGGCCAGTTGACGGGCCCCGTAGGCCAGCATTGCCTGGACGAAGGTTGGCAGGCCGGTCGGAATCGCGGACACTCCCATCGCGATACCAAGGAGCAGAAGCGTTGTCAGGTCCTGACCACGAATGAGTCCGATGACGACGATGACGATCACGGCCGTCCACGCGATGATGCCGAGAAGTTTGGTGAGAGAGTCCAATTCTCGTTGCAGTGGCGACTTGCCAGGGGCGACGGCCGACAACATCGACGCGATCTGGCCGATCTGCGTCTGCATTCCGGTCTCGGTGACCACCATGGTCGCTGTGCCGCGGGTGGCCGAGGTGTTCTGGAACACCAGATTGCTGCGGTCTCCGAGTGGAATATCCTCATTGCTCAGCGTTTTCGGGTCCTTCGGGATCGGCGCGCTTTCCCCGGTCAATGCGGCTTCCTGTGTCTCCAGGGTCGTCGAGGCGAGCAACCGTCCGTCGGCAGCGATGATGTCTCCTGCCTCGACTTGGACGACGTCACCCGGCACCAGTTCGGTAGCGTCGAGCTGAATCAGGTTCCCGTCACGAATGACCCGCGCTTGGGGTGTCTGCATCTTGGCGAGCGCGTCGACGCTGGCCCGTGCCTTCAACTCCTGTCGAGTTCCGAGGACGATGTTGAGCACGACGAGCACCGCCACCACGATCGCTGTCGGCACTTCACCGATGGCGATGCTGACCGCGGCCACGGCGACGAGCATCAAGTTCATCGGATCTTTCAGTTGCAGCAGTGCGATCGACCACGTCGACGGCGGTGGCGTCGAGGTGATTTCGTTCGACCCGTAGCGTTGTCGACGTTGGTCGGCCTCACTCGATTGCAGTCCGCGCTGCTGGTCCGACTGCAGTACGGACACGACTGATTCGCCACTCTGCGCATGCCACGGCGTGGGGCTCATGACCGCACGTCCTTTCCTTGGCGATCGTCAATACCGGGTCGGAATCCAGTGAAGCGGTTGTTTGGGCGTCTGGTAGCCGTGGGCCTTCTGCCGTTTCGGCAGGGTGATGTCAGTGGATTGCACGGGCTCGTAGGGGATCTGACTCAAAATGTGACTGATGATGTTGAGTCGTCCGCGTTTCTTGTCGTCGTTGTTCGCGACATACCAGGGCGCCCAGCCGGTGTCGGTGAAGCGAAACATCTCATCGCGAGCACGCGAGTAGTCGTACCAATGACTGAACGACTTCAGATCGAGATTCGACAGCTTCCAGATCTTTCGAGGATCGTCGATCCGGCTTTGCAGACGTAAGAGCTGCTGTTCTTCGCTGACCTCGAGCCAGTACTTGAGCAGAATGACTCCCGATTCCACGATCGCGCGTTCGACGGTCGGAATGAGCTGGAGAAATTGATGAGCCTGTTCTTCGGTGCAAAAGCCCATCACTCGTTCGACTCCGGCACGGTTGTACCAACTTCGGTCGAAGATGACGATCTCGCCCGCCGCCGGGAGATGTGGGACGTAACGCTGGACATACATCTGCGAATGCTCTCGCTCGGTCGGCGCCGGTAGAGCAACCACCCGGAACACTCGTGGACTCACGCGTTCGGTGATGGCTTTGATTACTCCGCCCTTCCCCGCGGTATCTCGGCCTTCGAACACGATGCAGACCTTGGCGCCAGACGATTTGACCCACTCCTGCAAAGCCACGAGCTCACCGTGCATCGGCTTGAGTTCGTGGCGGTATACCTTGTTCTTCATCGGTTTTTCTGCGACGAGTGCCGCGTCGTCGTGAAGAATCCGAGCGTTCTTTCCCACTTCCACTCCTTGGAGACGTGAGCGCGCGGGGCATCGTCCGCTCGTATGTGTATGCCCCGTATTCGGTCAACCTATTCTCTCCGTGATCGAGACCCGAATCGTGTTGTTTTCGAACCTGTTTCGAGTCTTGACGCAGTCGCCTGGACGGACGACCATTAATGAATGACTGGCGACGAAGAGTTGCTCCACGTCGAGCGGGTGATCACTCGCCTGATTTCCCGGTATCCGAATGTTCCTCCACCGGAGATCGAAAACAGAGTGCGAACAATTCACCAACGTTTTATGGGCTGTCGGATACGTGACTTCGTGCCTCTCCTTGTCGAAAAGGCGGCCAGACACGAGATCTCGAACCGGGTGATCGTGATTCCGATAATGGATGAGCGGTCCGCAGTGCTGAACCCTCTCGAACTGTAGCCGGAACGGACGTCGTCGGCGCATACTGAAATGACCTTGGACCAGGGAGTTTTGGCCGACTGCAGATTTCAGGCGCGGAATGTCAGCCTCCCGAACTCCTTATGTGTAAACCGAGTACAGGGAGCGTTGACATGGAAGGTTTCTGGGAATTCTTCTGGTTCATCTTCGTCTGCTTTGCCTTTGTGGCGTATTTGAGCGTGTTGTTCTCGATCATCACCGACTTGTTCCGTGATCACGAGACTTCGGGTTGGGCCAAGGCGTTGTGGATGATTTTCCTCTTCGTCATTCCATTCTTGTCCGCGATGATCTACGTGGTTGTCAAGAATGACGGAATGACTCGGCGGTCGATGGAGGCCGCTCAACAGCACATACACGCGCAGAGTGACTACATTCGAACCGTCGCCGGCAGGTCTCCGACTCAGCAGATCGCCGACGCCAGAGAGCTTCTCGACTCCGGCGCGATCAACGAAGAGGAATTCCAGGCAATCAAGGCAAAGGCGCTGGCGTAGTTTTCGTATCTTCTGCCCCAGGCCTGGCGTCGTCGGTTCCGGCGTCGTCAGGCCGGGCGTCCTGCGCGGCGGCGCGTGCCGGACGAACCAGCACTTCGAGAGCTACGAGTGCAACCAGCGCAATGACGACGATCCAACCCACGACCAAACCGGTGGGGTAGCGCCAGAAGAGCAGCAACAGTGCGGCGATGCCGATGATGGCGCAGCGCAGCGGAACACGAAGCTGATTGGCCCACCGCTCCACCTGATTTGGCGTACGGCCGCTTGAAGAATGCCGGACGAAGTCCAATGCCTGCCCGTAGCCTCGTCGAACGGCGATCGCCGACGACGACCCACCGACCAGGTAGGCGCCGAGCCCGACCACCACGCCGAGGACCGCAACCGCTCGCAGGCTCGTGCGCAGTGGTACCAGAACTGTGTCGATGACGGCAGTCGCGGCGTCTGGCGAGAGGATATCGGTGGGCACACTGTCGAGGTAGATTGCGCGTCCGATGAGAATTCCGATCGCGAGAACCAGCATTCCCAACGCAATCGACAAGCCGACCAGGGACAGTGCGCGGAGCCTGCGACCGGTTGGCGCAACGGCGACAGCGGCTGCCGCGCAAGCGATTCCCAACCACGGCAGCACCGATGAGACCTTGTCGAGTGCCGAGACGGCTCGCTGAGCCTTCACCAGCTCGGGGGACTGGAAGAGAACAAATTCCTTGTCCACGGAGGGGATTTTGTCTGCGAAGGCGAAGCCGCGGTCGATCAAAGCTGCTTTGACCCTGTCGATGATCGTACTGAGCGAAATGCTGACGGTTCCGCTCTGATCGACTTCGACGGAATTGGGGCCGTAATCTCCGGTCATGACCGAGACCAGTGCGTTGTGCGCCGATCGGTTCGCTTGAATCCACAAGTCCTCGAACTGTTGTGACCGAACGAGCGAGCCCACCGTGTCATGAACAAAGCTCTTTGCCTGGCCGGCGATCACCGGTGCCAACCCCACTACGGCTTGATCCAGACGCGGCGCGTTGGCCGCAAGATTCGACACGTCGGTCAGTGCGGTGAGTGCGTCGGTGGTGAGCCCCTCGACGTCGACACGATCGAAGATCTCGTCGGTGATCTGATTCGTGATCTCGGCCTGAACGGCGGGGTTCTCGCCCAGTGGCGCGACCGTACTGACGTAGCGGTCCGTGTCGAGTATCTGACTACGGGTGAAGCGGGTGGTCACGGACAAGACGGCAAGGAGCGCGACCAACACCAGCAGTATCGCCACGGCAGTCCACCGCAGTCCGTGTCGAGGTGGCCGGGAGACTTGCTCGACGGTCGTTTCGCGGGCGCTGGGAGTCTGCTCGCGGAGCGTTGCAACCTCTTGCCGCAACCTGGATAGTTCGGCACGTTCGTCCTCCTGGAGTGGGCCGTCGTTCGTGCCGTTTGCCATCATGTTCCTCTCCGGAGGGAAACTGCTGCCGCACAGATGAAAACGCTGAATTCGATGGGTGGATCCGGAGTCGAGACCTCAGATCACGTCGGGATTCCATGTCGCGACAGCCCAGATGACGAATACGTCGAGCGCGATGATGGTGATCGACCACCACGGAGAGTGGGGTAGCCACAGGAAATTCGCGAGGATCGAGAGCGAACAGAAGATTATCGCGCCTACCCGTGCCCACGTCGCGCCGGTGAAGAGCATGATTCCGACAGCGGTGACGAGCACGCCGAGTACGAGGTGAATCCATCCCCAGGAGGTGAGGTCGAATTGGTACGCGTATTCAGGGCCGACAACGGTCACATCGTCCTTGGATATCGCCGAGATGCCTTGGAGAATTTCGAGCACGCCGACGGTGACGAGAAGAACGGCTCCGCCCAGCGCGCTTCCTTTTGCCACACCTTGCTTGACCAGTGATTCCTCGGCCATGACCGCCCCTTGGTATCAAGTGCGAAATTGCCTGGCGTAACTCCGTATTGCGACTATTTACGGTGGTGAAGTATCCCGCTACGGGGCAAATCAAACATTGAGCGCTGGACATCCTCGCGATATTCGCTCGCTCACGAATCCGAGAGGATCTACCGTGACGGCATGGATGTGGAGGACGCAGGCATGACGCCGACGACTGCGCCGGTAACAATTCGGACGGATCGACTGGTGCTTCGTACCTACCGTCCCGGCGATCGTCAGGACCTTCTCACCTTCTACGGGCGTAGCGACGTGTGCCGGTATTTGTTCAACGAACCCTGGAGCCCGGAAGATGCGCGAGAGGCAGTGCAGACCAGAATGTCTCGCCGCGACCTGGCAGCGGGCGCGGTGGCTCTTGTTGTCGAATACGAGGGCCGGGTTGTCGGAAGCGCGAGTGCATGGCTAGTCGACGAATCAGGGGACGCTGTCGACACCGAGCGCACCGCCGAAGTCGGGTGGGCATTCTCGCCCGACTTCGGCGGCCGAGGATTCGCGACGGAAGCTGTGACCGCTCTGATCGACCTGGTCTTCGCGACACCCCGATTGCGCCGCGTGGTCGCGCAGATGGATGCGAGAAACGAATCCTCGGCGCGACTCGCGCGGCGAATCGGGTTGCGGCGAGAGGCGCATTTTCGGCAGAACGCGTGGATCAAGAACGAGTGGACCGACACTGTGGTTTTTGCAACGCTGCGCAGTGAGTGGCCTACAAGTCTCTGATCAGGAGGGCCGAGCTGCTACTTCGCAACCAGTTCGGTCAACTGGGGGACCAGCTCGTCAGTTGCCCATGGAACGCTCAAAACGCTGACGTACATGGTGGCGGCTGTCAGGCGATTGTCGGTGATCCACAAGTCCTTCCCGTTGGCGATAACCGGCCACCGTGCGAACAGGGTGTTGGCCAACGTGCTGTCGACTTCCGACTGATCGCTTGCCCATCCGAGATATACGTCGGTGTTGATCGTGTCGAGCTTTTCCATGCTGATGCCGAACAGGAACGAGTCGCCTGCAAAGTTCTTGGCACCGTTGACCACGTCGGGAGCGACTGTGAGTCCGAGGTTTTCGACGAACTTCACGCGCGGATCGTCCGGGCCGTAGATGGCCGTTTCGGTTTCGCCTTCGCGGATGTAAGACCCGAAGGCGAACGTGACTCCATTGAATTCAGGATGGCTGGTCTTCGACTCTTCCACCGTATTCTCGACGGACTTGATCAAATCCGCGGTCTGGGCCGGGCGCCCCAAGGCCTTGCCGACATCGGTGGCGAGGTTTTGCCACGAACTCGGCTGGTACGGCTTGGTGTCGTAGGGGAGTGTCGGGGCGATCGAGCTCAGGCGCTGATAGTCCTGCTCGGAGAAACCGGAGTACGGGGCCAGAATCAGGTCGGGTGCGGCATTGAGGATCTGCTCGAACAGAAGCTCACCGCTGTCGGAGTAGTACGGCGCCGGTGTGGGCAGCGGCTGGCCCGACTTCTCGAGTTCCGCGCGCGTCCACGGGAGGAAGCCGTCGGCGTCGCCGGCCCACGAGTCCTTCTGCATTGCAATCGGAGTGACGCCGAGGGCGATGACAGTGTCGGCCGCTGCGGAATCGAGGGTGAGGATCCTGGTCGGTTCCTTGTCGATGGTGGTGCCGCCGAATGCGTGCTCGATCGTGACGGGGTATGCGCCGTCCTCGACAGCAGATGCCGACGAACTATTTTCCTGGGCGTCCGATGACGACTGCGTGCAGGCGGTCAGAGGCAGTGCGGCCGCCACCATCAGCGCAACGACAATTCGCCTCTTCCGTTGGGGACGAATTCTCTGACGGGCAGATCTGAACACGCGAAACTCCTCGGGATAGATCGGGGAAGTGCTTGCACGACTCAGCGCGGTACGCACATGAGAGCAGGCTTACCTAAGTGAATCTAGGGCGCGTGCGTGTAGCGAAGGGGCCAGCAGATGTCGACAACAGGTCAGGCTCGAGTCAGTTGACAGCGGCGAGCGCATTGCCAGGGGTGTAGCCGACCGTCTTACGAAAAGCAGCGATGAACGAGCTCGACGTCCCGTACCCGACTCGACGGCTGACGGCGTTCACACTCATCCCGGTCCCCAGCATGCCCAGCGCTGTACTCATGCGAACCAGAGTGCGCCATTGCGCAAAACTCAGCGCAAGTTCCGCGGCAAAAATCCGGGTGACCGTGCGTCGGCTGAGGTTGAGAACGTGCGCCCACTGGTCGAGTGACCGATCGTCGGCGGGATCCGACAACACTTTGTCGACGAGTTGTCGAAGCCGGGGATCGCGGGGGATCGGTACGTCGAAGTGAGGTGCCGATGCCGGGGTGAGGAGATCGACACAGACCTGCTGTGCCCGAAGGCGTTGTTCTGCAGGCATTCCGGTATGGGCGAGGTGTATCAGCAGTACCCGGGCTGCCTCACTCAAGGTCACGATGCACGGTTCGTTCCAGGCGGGAGTCCACAACTCGGGGGTGAAGAGAGTGGCGCGGAATGCGACGTGCGGATTGGCCTGACCTTCGTGGAGGACCCCGCGAGGGATCCACAGGCCGACGCCGGGCGTGACGGTCCAGAGTTGATTGTCGATGATCATGTTGACGACGCCGCGGTCGGACCAGATGAGTTCGTGCTCGGCATGAGCGTGCTGTGGCCACTGGGTGATGTGGTCGGTCTCGACGATGTACGTCGTCAGTTGGAACGGCGTCGGGACGGCGCGCGCCATCGGAGTGTGGCGGTCGGAATCCGACAGGTGGAGGCCACCGTCGATTTCACGAAGGGCAGGGATCGGCACCGCGGACTACCTCCAAAGCAAAGTTAGGTAAACCTTACACCCTGTTTGCTGGGCTCAGTGGCCCGCACCGAGTTCGATGAGAAGCACGCCTGCCGCGATAAGGCCGATCCCCACGATCATGAGCTTGGTCAGCGGTTCGCGAAAGAGAATGCGGGATGCGATTGCCGTCAGCGCCACCCCGCAAGCAGTCCAGATGCCGTACGCAACGCCGATCGTCAGGCCCGCGTCGAGTGCGAGCGTGAGGAAAGCGAAAGCGGCGAGGTACCCCACGATGACAACCGCGAGCCATCGTTTGTCGCTGCCGTCCTGCGACGCCATCCGTAGTGACAACGTCGCGGTGACCTCGGAAATAATTGCAGCGATCAGAAATACGAAGGTCATGCCGGGTCCGCCGGCCCGCTGTCGGCAGCAACCTGGGAACCGAGTTCAACGCAGAGGACTCCGCCGATGACCAGGGCAATGCCGACGCCCATGGTGGCTGTCAGGGGGTCGCCGAAAAGGAAAGTCGCGAACACCGCGGTCAGGACAACTCCGGTTGCGCCCCAGATTCCGTATGCAACACCGAGTCCCATGCCCTCCCGCAGGACGAACGACAACGCGGTGAATGCTGCGAGATATCCGCCGACGACCACGACGTACCAGGCGGGGTGATCGAGGGCCGCGCGCAGAGACAGAGTCGCAGACACCTCGGTCAGGATCGCGGTGATCAACAGCAGCCATTTCTTCACGGTTCGGATTCTGTCAGGCTCCACCGATTCCGGTCGCGCACTACGGTCGAGACATGACGTGCGTGCTGCTCGGCGGAATCCGCGAAGGTGACATCCGCCACGATGTGTCCGGTGGCGATATAACCGCGACGCCGATTCTCGACTGGGGCCACGATGACGTGGCTCGCCTCTACGAGGACATTGCAGAAGGTGCGATCCAGTCGGCGCTGGAGTTCCTGGTGTCGGCGCATCGCAGCGTCGCTGCAAATAGTCGGCCGGTGTACGGCCTCGACGACCGGCAACCCGTCTCGGTGACATTGAGCCGAGGACGCGGATCCTGCAGTCAGAGACTGGCTATCGTCGAAGCGTTGGCTCGCCGCCGAGGTATCGCCACCCGAGTTCGCGGTCTCGTACTTCGTGGGGAGTTCTGGTACCCGAGATTTCGGCGTCTACATGCGGTGATTCCGAAGTCAGTGCTGCTGGCGTGGCCGGAATTTCTGGTCGACGGACGCTGGCAGGACATCTCCGAGATCGTTTCACCTGCGGTGGTCTCAGCGCTCGAACCGTTCACGAACACCGGCGAGGAGACACTGTTCGACGCGATCGGACGCGCTCCGATCAGTTGGGGCAAATCAATTTCGTGCGATTGCTTGGACTTCTCCGAATTCGTCGACCGTGATCTGGGCACCTTCGAATCTCGCGACAAGCTCTTCGAGGAATTCGGACAGACGATGTCGACCCCCATCAGAATTCTCGTCGATCCGGTTTTCCGGAACTGGAGTGCATCCGGCTGACGCGCGACGCGAGGTCTAGGCTGTTCTGCATGTCTGTGCGTACCCCATTGGTCCCTGGAACCGTCTCTCCCGTCCTCGCTGTGCCCTCGAAGATCGAGCGGCCCGAGTACGCGTGGAAGCCGACCGCCAAAGAGGGCAACGAGCCCTGGGTTCAGACGCCGGAGACGATCGAGGCGATGCGCATCGCCAGCAAGATCGCTGCCGGCGCGCTGCAGGAAGCCGGCAAGGCTGTCGCTCCCGGTGTCACGACCGACGAGCTCGACCGCATCGCACACGAGTTCATGCTCGACCACGGCGCATACCCGTCGACGTTGGGCTACAAGAGCTTTCCCAAGTCGTGCTGCACGTCTCTCAACGAGGTGATCTGCCACGGAATCCCCGACTCGACCGTGGTCCAGGACGGAGACATCGTCAATATCGACGTCACCGCGTACATCAACGGGGTGCACGGGGACACCAATGCGACGTTCCTCGCCGGTGACGTGTCCGAAGAGAACCGCTTGCTCGTCGAGCGCACACACGAGGCAACGATGCGGGCCATCAAAGCCGTCAAGCCCGGCCGCGCGCTCAACGTGATCGGACGCGTCATCGAGTCCTACGCCCATCGGTTCGGGTACGGCGTCGTCCGGGACTTCACCGGACACGGAATCGGCGAGACCTTCCACAACGGCCTCGTGATCCTGCACTACGACGAGCCCGCGGTCGAGACGATCATCGAACCGGGCATGGTCTTCACGATCGAACCGATGATCAACCTCGGTGGTATCGACTACGAGATCTGGGAGGACGGCTGGACCGTCGTCACCAAGGACCGTAAGTGGACGGCGCAGTTCGAGCACACCTTGGTGGTCACCGAGACCGGTGCAGAGATTCTCACCCTGCCTTGAGTTCGGCGATGCGCGGCGCTCTGCTGGTAGCCGGCACTACTTCCGACGCAGGCAAGAGCGTTCTGGTAGCCGGATTGTGTCGCATGTTGGCGCGTCGAGGCGTCCGAGTGGCGCCGTTCAAGGCACAGAACATGTCGAACAACTCCGTGGTCACGCTGGACGGCGGAGAGATCGGCCGTGCGCAGGCACTTCAGGCGCGGGCATGCGGTCTGGAGCCGAGTGTTCGATTCAATCCCGTGCTGCTCAAGCCGGGGAGTGATCGCACTTCGCAACTGGTCGTTCGGGGCAAGGCGATGACCACGGTGGGTGCTCGCGATTACATGCAGCATCGGCAGTGGCTTCGCGCCGTCGTGGCCGAAGATCTCGAATCGCTTCGATCCGAGTTCGACGTCGTGATCTGTGAAGGCGCCGGTTCACCGGCCGAAATCAACTTGCGCGCAACGGATCTTGCCAACATGGGATTGGCTGAGGCTGCGCAGATTCCGGTCGTCGTCGTCGGTGACATCGATCGCGGCGGCGTCCTGGCCCATCTGTTCGGGACCGTTGCTGTGCTCTCGCCGAGCGACCAGGCATTGATCGCGGGATTTGTGATCAACAAATTCCGCGGTGACGTTGCACTGTTGGAACCCGGACTGGATCAACTGCGCAGCCTCACCGGTCGACCCACTCTCGGAGTGATCCCGTTTGCCGACGATCTTTGGCTCGACGCCGAGGATTCGCTTGGCGTCACCGGCAACGCCCCGGTAGGGCGCCCTGGCCCACCCGTCGGTTCGGCCTGGCTCACCGTTGCTGCGGTTCGGCTCCCCCGCATCTCCAACTCGACGGATGTCGAGGCGCTGGCATGTGAACCGGGCGTGGCAGTTTCGTGGGTGACTGATCCGTCGCGGATCCGCGACGCAGACCTCGTGGTGATCCCCGGTAGTAAGTCCACCGTGAGTGACCTCGAGTGGTTGCGGAGTACCGGCCTGGCTGACGAGATCATCGCCCGAGCGGGCCGCGGGCAGGCGGTGCTGGGAGTCTGCGGCGGATACCAGATGCTGGGTAATTCGATCGTCGACGAGGTCGAATCAGGATCAGGGACCACCGCAGGACTCGGTCTGCTGGACCTCGACATCGAATTCGCTTCGGACAAAGTGCTGGCGCAGGTAACCGGTTCCGCCGACGGTATCTCGGTGTCGGGGTACGAGATTCATCACGGACGCGTCGTGCACAACGGGGACCGTCCATTGCTGGCGGACTCGAGCGGTGTGCCGGAAGGCAGTGTGCGAGGGTCTGTTCGAGGGACACACTGGCATGGTCTCCTGGAAAGTGACGACTTTCGGCGCAGCCTTCTGCGTGAGATCGCGGTTCCCGGTTTTGTTGCTGCACCCGACACCTCGGTTGCCGCGGTGCGAGAACAACAACTCGACCTTCTCGCTGATCTCGTCGAGCAGCACCTCGATCAGGATCTACTCGAGAAACTGATCAACGGTGGGGCGCCGATCGGGCTTCCCGTCATTGCCTCCGCACTCGAAGCCTGAGAGCGCTCCCGCGGGCGTCGACGTGGACGCGGTAGAATAGCCAGGCCTCACTCCCGCGACGGCTCCCTAGTAGGAGTGTGCGCGGTGACAGATCAATTCGACGGCTTGCTTACCGACTTCAGTGACGAGGTGCTGGTCGACTCGGCAATGCTCGGCGATCATGCGGCCTTCGACGTCATCGTTCGCCGATACGGCCCGCACTTGTATCGATTTGCCCGTCGACTCGTCACCAGTGAGAGTGACGTCGACGACATCGTCCAGGAAACCTGCGTTGCCGCCTGGCGCCAACTTCCGGGGTTTCAGCGGCGCTCGAGTATCAAGACCTGGTTGTTCGCGATCTGTTCTCGCAAGATCTCGGATGTCCATCGAAAAGTCGGCTCCTGCGCCGCCGATGTGGACGGACTTCGGGACGAAGTCGATACTCGATTGCGCGATCCGAGCGAGGAAGTATGCGGCACAGCATTTCTCGACGCTCTTGAAGCCGAACTCGATCGTCTACCGCTGCGTCAGCGCGCCGCCTGGGTCTTGCGGGAAGTCGAGGGCATGACGTATCCACAGATCGCAGTTGTCCTGGAACTGAGTCCGGACGCGGTTCGTGGCCAACACACTCGGGCGAGGCGGAATCTGGGTCTCGCGCTCGACCGATGGCGATGACGACTCGGCGGTTTGCCGGGTTCTGTCACCGAACTCACTCTCCTGACGGCCCGGGTAGCTGGAAGAATGCTTCGTCGTGGATACCGCTTTCGACCCCAGAGGCTTCGACCCGAGAACCGAGGATTCGGTGCCGTCGGTAATGCCGGACGATGCGACGGCAACGGGTGCTGACGTCGCCGTCGAGGCTGCGGAAACTCGGCTGACTGCAAGCGCGGTCCGGGAGTTGCTGGCAGCGCTCGGAGGAAGTATCGGCGACGAGGACGAACTCGTGGTTTTGCTCCAGCGCGCCGTCGAAATCGCGAACGACGCCATCGAGGGCGCCGACAGCATCGGCGTCACCATCGATCTGGCCGGGCAGACCTACACCGCCGTTCATACCGATTCGCGGACTTTGCGTGTCGACATCGAGCAATACGACGCCGGCGACGGACCATGTCTGCACGCCGCTCGAACCGGTGAAACCGTTGTCGTCGATGCCGAGACCAGCGCGGAACGCTGGCCGCGGTTCGCGGCGGCGGCGAAGGACGAAGGGATCAAGTCCTTTCTCGCGGCGCCGCTCTTCACACCGGATCAGCGACTGGGTTCGTTCAACCTGTACGGACGCGCCCCAGCGGCATTCGACCGCGTCGACGCGGATGTCATGGAGATTCTCACGACAACGGTCTCACGCGCGATCGGCGACTTCTCTCGTTTCAAGTCCGCCAAGGCGGTGGCTGATGCCTTGCAACGTGCGCTCGAGACCCGGGCGCCGATCGAACAGGCCAAAGGCATGCTGATGGCCATCCATCGGATCGACGCCGACACCGCATTTCACATGCTGCGCAAGCAGTCTCAGACGACGAATACCCGGTTGCGCGACGTGGCAGCCGAGATCGTCGAGACGTATTCGGCGCCGCCTACCGCTGTCTAGTTCGAGGGGGACCGACGTACAGCCTCGAGCGCGACGACGACGCTCGCGGCGACAACCACGTGCATCAGCGCGAGCATGACCGTGCTGGCGGCGTCGAAGTCTGCGGCAATGGTCAGAGCGATGGTGCCGAGCGCCACGACTGCCCCCACGATCTGGGCGATGCGGATGATCGGCTCCCACTTCAGTGAGATCAACATTGCGACCGACAAACCGACCAGCAGTGGCACCACCGTCAATGTGATGACCCCACCAGGCGCGACGCTCGCCGGCTTTCCCTGATCTGTCATCTCGAAGGATCCGCCCAATGCGAGGCCGATCAACCACAGGATCAGATTGACGACGAGAGCAATTATCGTGGCGCCGAGTACGGCGCGTGGCTTGGTGACGTGGAGGTTGTGTGCGGTTGACGCGATTGCAGACATGGTGTTCTCCCGGCTCGATGCGATGGTCTTGTGACGTCGCTCTGGTGAATAGACCCGCCGGCGGGCAGAAACTCATCGCTGAGGTTGACTATTGCCCGTCGACGACGGGCACTGCGGTGCCGGTGACCGAGATACCGCCGTCGACTGGGATGTCGACCTCGAGCACACTGGGACGCCCGACGTGTCGGCCCTGGTGGATGGTGATCCGCCGCGGAGTGGCCGCGGGTTCGAGTTTGCGCAGGTAACCGCCGGTCGACGCCGCTGCGGACCCGGTTGCAGGATCCTCGACGATGTTTCCCACCGGAAACAGATTTCGGGCTTCGAAGGTGTTGTCGTCGAGGGGGTGCAGGATTGTCACCGTGCCGGCCCACCCCTGCGCGTCCATCAGAATTCGCATTGCGGATGGATCGAAGGTGAACTCGTCGAATGTCGACTGATCACGAAGTACGACGATCGGGTGAGTGTTGCCGGCGTACGAAAGCATTGCGGGATACCGCGCGTCGAGCGCAGACGAATCGACGCCGATGAGCCCGAGCAGCGCTGTCAGCACGGCGTGATCGATCGGCGAGACCGACGGTTCGACGCTGGTGAAGGTCGCGGTCGACCTTCCGTCCTCGTCGGTCGCCGTGTCGATGGATACCGGTCCGATCGGTGTTTCGAATGTGAAGGTTCCGTCGCCGTCTCGCTCGGTGAGAGCGATGGCCGTCGCAATAGTGGCATGACCGCAGAACGGTACTTCGGCGATAGGGGAGAAGTACCGGATCCGGCTGTGGCGCGGGTTGCCTCCGAGTTCCGGTTCGATGAGGAACGCCGTCTCGGCATACCCGACTTCGGCTGCAACGGATTGTAATTCGGAGTCGTCGAGTCCACGCGCGTCGAGCAGCACGCCGGCGGGATTACCGCCGGCCGGATCCGAACTGAACGCAGTCAGTCGGAGGATGTCGTGAGAAGTTGCCATGTCGACCATCTTTGTCCGCTGTCGTCCATCGGGGGAAGAGACATCGCGCGATTGCGGTCCGCGATCTTCGAACTGGACTGCCTCCGGAACAAACCGGCCGCACGGCGTCGTTGGTGCAGATATGAGCAATGACACAGACACCGACGACGCGTTGTTCGCACTCGTGGCCGAGGGAAAACAAGGTGTGTTGGCAACCGTCAAGCGTGACGGCCGCCCACAGTTGTCCAACATCATTTACCGCTGGGACGTCGAGTCGAAGACGGCTTCCGTGTCCATCACAGCTGATCGCGCCAAGAGTAAAAATGCGATCCGCGATCCGCGGGTTTCCCTTCACGTCAGCGCGCCCGACTTCTGGAGCTACGCCGTGATCGAAGGACTTGCCGAGGTGACACCCGTCGCGGCCGATCCTCACGACGAAGTGTCTGACGCACTGGTCGAGCTGTACCGGGACATCAGCGGTCAGGAGCATCCCGATTGGGAGGAGTACCGCGAAGCGATGGTGGCAGAGCGTCGACAGATCCTCACGGTGCGCGCTGATCACGTCTACGGAATGACGAGGCTCCCCAAACCGTCCGGTACCTGAACTGCGTTCGTTCAGGTAGGGAGATAACGTTACGAGTTAATATGTAATGGTGAAAACCGAGTCTCCCGCCCGTATCGGACGACCACGCGACCCAGGCAAGGACGAGGCTGTGCTGCTTGCAGCTCGCACACTGCTGGCCGAAGTCGGGTACCAGCAGACGACCATTTCGGCGATTGCCAGGACTGCCGGTGTCAATACGCCGGCCATCTACCGTCGCTGGCCGTCACGGGAAGCCCTGATCGAAGAAGCAGTGCATGGACCGGGCGGACATCCGTTGCCTCGGTCGACCGGTGATTTGCGGGTGGATCTGACGACGTGGGTGCACATCTTCCTGGTTCGCGCTGCCCGACCCGCGGCGCGGGCCGGAGTTCCTGGCCTGCTTGCTGATTCGCGGACGGTGGAGGCGCGACAACGTCTGTTGGCTATCGGTGCACCGGTTCGTGCAGCTTTTCAGGATCTGCTGGACGACGCGGTGAGGCGTGGTGAGATCCCGGCAGGTGCGGATGCGATGTTCTTGTTCGACCTGCTGGCCGGGACGACGACAATGCAGGGGTTGACCCGTGGGCTCGAGGGTCAGGACCGCTTTGTAGATGCCCTCGCACGATCTCTGTACGTCCTGGCTGCGCATCCGGCCGATGCCGTCGGGACGGAAGCGGTGGGGCAATGATCTCGGTTTCGGTGGACGGCGGCGTTGCCGTCGTGACCCTCGACAGGCCTGACAAACGGAATGCCTTCAACAAGCACATGGGTCGAGACTTGGGGCAGGCGTACCGAAAGCTCGACGAAGACGATTCCGTTCGCGTGATCGTGCTGACCGGTGCGCCACCAGCATTCTGCGCGGGTGCAGATCTTGGCGACGGCGCCGGCACCTTCGATTCACCTGACGGCGAGCAGTTTTCGTCATCACCGGTGGAACCGCCGGCGTTCGAGTTGCGAAAGCCGGTCATCGCAGCGGTGAACGGACATGCGATCGGAATCGGCCTCACCATCGCGATGCAGGCCGATATCAGAATCTTTGCAGCTGACGCCAAGTATGCAATTCCGCAGGTTCGCCTCGGTGTGTTGCCGGATGCGATGGCGCATTGGACGGTTCCGCGCGTCGCCGGAATGGCTGTGGCTGCCGACATCCTTTTGACTGGAAGGACGTTCGACGGAGCCGAGGCAATCGCGCTCGGGTTGGGTAGCCGTTGCCTGCCCGCTGACGAAGTGCTTTCGGTGGCGTTGGTGATCGCCCGAGACATTGCGACGAACACTGCACCGATGTCGGTGGCACTCTCGAAGCGACTGCTCTGGCAGAGCCAGAGCAGCAGCTGTCGACCAGAGACGGTGGCGGCCATCGAAACGGACCTGCATCTACGCGTCATGGGGAAGCCGGACGCGGTGGAAGGTGTTCGTGCATTCATGGAACGGCGCACGCCTGTGTGGGTTTCGCGCTTGTCCGCCGAGTGGCAGGAAATCCCGTCGGAATGATTCGGGAGCCTTGCGGAAAATCGCACGCGGACGACTACGCGTCTAGCAGCAACTGTTCGAGACGATGTTTGCAGAACGCGGTGATATCCGTATGTTCGCCGAGTTGGAGATGCGTGGACAGGCGCAGGAGCGGAACAGCGAGCAGAACCGCAGCGAGTACCTCGTTGAACAAAAGGTTCTCGACCCTCCAGCCGGTCAGTTCCTCGTAGCGGGCAATGGTCTCTTCTCGGCTGGGAGTGCCTGGCAAAGGTGTGTGTCCCTCGAATTCGCTACACGCCCAATCGAGAAACAACAGCCAGGCGAGGTCGGCCTCGTGATCGCCGAGGTAGGCCATCTCCCAATCGAGAACCCCGGCGATCGACTGGTCCGGGCCGTAGAGAATGTTCGACATCCGGGCATCGCCCCAGCACAGTGTCACATGTTCGGGTTGGTAGATGTTCTCCCTCAGCCAGGCCAGTGCTTTGTCGAATATCGGCGGTAGGTCCGGCGATGCCCAACGAACGGCCCAGTCGAGGTAGTTTACCGCCTGTTCGACCGGATGGGTGCCGAACTTGGGGTAGGAGAGGAATCCGAGCTCGAGCTTGTCCAGGTCCAAGCGATGAATCTGCGCAATCGTCTCGACGCATCCCCACCACATCTTCGCTCGGCCTGCCTCATCGGCTTCGAAGTAGGTTCCGGCACTGTGATACGACGGAAAGTCGCTGGGCGCCTCGGCATTACCGATGCGGTCCATGACGTAATAGGGGCTGCCGAGTGGGTTGTCGCCGCTGTCGATCCACCGAACGTGGGGGACTGCGAGGTCGGACTTCGCGAGCCTTTGTGTCACGAGGAACTGGCGGCGGAGATCGTAATCGGGGAACAGCGAAACCTCCGGTGGACGCCGGAAAACAAAACCACTCGACTCGCCAGTGGCGCCATCGAGGTCGAACAGGTATGTCTCCGTCGAGAATCCGCGTTCGGTGCGCTTGAAATTGACGATCTTGGCGCCTTGAGTACCCGGAATATGCTCCCGGACAAGTGGTTCAAGGGCGGGTGCGATGTCTTCTGCGGCTGTTCGGTCAGTCATTGTTCGTACCTGTCCGTGTGTTGCTCCAATCGGTGTACCCGTAGCGGGGATTCACGCCCATGAAGACCATTTCCACGAGCCCGTATCCGACTTTGTCTCCCATGCGGACCTCGCACAGCGTCTCGCTGAGCATGCTCACCTGCCGGATTTCATCGAGGTTCGTGATGTCGACGGTGAAGCTGTCGCTGAAGTCCTTGCCGCGGTACATGCCGGAGGCGTACCCCCGGTACTCGTCGTAACCGGCCAGTCCGGGCCAGAAATCGCACACTGGATTCACCTCGATCACGTCGGTGGTCCGGTCCGCTCGGTGCACGGTGAAAGTGCCGGATTCGACCACCCGCATGTCGTCACGGAATTTCAGGTCGTGCTCGACGTCGATGATCGGTAGCGCGTCCTTGCCGGAACCGATCGGGAAGAGCACCTCGCCCTCGAACTGCCAGCGCGCGCCGGTACTGGTTTCGCGCTGCGCGAAATGCACTACCTCGTCGTCGAATTGGAATATCCCCATGTAATAGAGGACTCCGTCCGGAACCTCGGACGGCTGCAGGTTCGCGCCCTCGGACAGACTGCCGCCGCCACCGCCGTGTCGTACGCCCCACGAGTGATCGCGGCCGAACCACCAGTTGTCGGGATCGATGTCGATGCGGGTGCCGTCGATTTCGATCCAACCCGTGATGGTGCCGTTCTGGTAGAAGCGTCGGGCGTCTTCGCGAACGCGGCCGCGCGTGCGATGGAACGCTGCCGTCTGCTCGTACACCGGGAAGTCGCCGTGGAAGTCGAGTTGCAGGCTCAATCCGTGTTCGTTTGCGTCGACCGTGGAACGTACCTGGCGGAGTGGTTCGACGATTTCATAGGTGTACGGCCCCACACTCCACGCTGCCAGTCCTCCGGTCTGAGGGTTCAACTCGGTGGACAGGCGCACCACGCGGGCTTCCTCACCCTTGCGCGTCACCATCGCGTAGGCGTCGAGGACGTTGCGGTTCGGGTATTTGGCCAGTCCCGTCATGATGCTGATCTCGCCCGTTTTGTCGAAGCCGTACATTACGATGCGTTCGGTCCAGCGCAGGTCACTTTGGGAGACGTGGTCGAGTGTCGTCGGGAGTTGATGAATGAGTAGTTCGTCGTGCGGTGTGATCACAGTCGGTCCTTGTGTCGACGGAGTGGGGTGTTCACAATCTATTACGGAGCGCTACGCAACGTAATGGTTTTCGGCGAAACCGGTCGGGTACTGTCCGCAGTTGTGGACGAACGCAAAGATCGACGCATCGGCACCGTCGGAGTCGGGCGCCCTCGAGATCCGCAGGTGGACGACGCCATCCTCACCGCCGCCCGCGAGTTGCTGGCGGAGCAGGGTTACCAGAAGACCACGATCACAGCCATCGCGCGAAGGGCCGAACTGGGCACTGCCGCAATTTATCGGCGCTGGGCGACCAAGGAATCCATCATCGAGGATGCGGTCTTCGGAATGCAGGATGCGGCGCTACCGGTGACCACGTCGAATTTGCGTGACGACATGCAGGCCTGGACGAGATGGTTCCTCGCGAGAGTTGCCGAACCGGCAACGCGCGCAGCGATTCCCGGCCTGCTGTCGGCCTACCATCAAGAAGACGGCGCCTACGAACAACTGGTTCGGAGATCGGAAGACCCGGCCCGGCTTGCGCTCGCCGAGCGCGTGCGTGTCGAATTTCCCGAGCGGTCCGACGCGGAAATCGTGTCGACGGCCGATGTGGCCTTCGACATTCTCGTTGCAACCACCATCGTGCGGGGCCTCACGAGTGGCCTCGCCGACGGTGACGCGTTCTGCGCGCGCACTGCGGACGCATTGGTTCTGCTGGTTACGTCGACGGGAACCGAGATCAGCCGGCAATGAGGGGCTGACCGAGGCGCTTCCTCCGGTCAGGCTGGCGGGGCCTCGGCCTGCGTCATCGCCGTCAACAGCGCAAGAAAGTTCCGGAAGGCCGCGGGCATATCCACCTCGTCCGGCGCCAAGAGCCACTGAATTTGGATACCGTCGATCACCGCGATGAGCAGTGGCGCGGCTTCCTCAGGGGTTAGCCCACCGGCCAATCGGTCACCGAGTTCCGCACGTAGCAACGCGGCCATGCCCTCTCGGACCGACGCGTAACGCTCGGTGAAGAACTCACGCGCCGGGTGTTGCCCGGTCGCACTCTCGGCTGCGAGTGCGGTAAAGGTCTGGACAACTCCGGGCCGTTCGGCATTGAATTCCACGATTTGTTCGAGGTGGGACAGTCGCACGTCCGTCGAGGTCGCGAGGAGGGCCGCCGCATCCCACCGGTCGCGCGCTTCGAGCACTCCGATCAGGAGGTGCTCCTTACTGGGAAAGTGGTGCAGCAGTCCGGGTTGCGTCAGACCGACACGCTCGGCGACGGCAGCGAGTGTGGTGCCTCGGTATCCGCGTTCCGCGATCTCGGCCATCGTCGCGTCGAGGATGGCCTCGCGCCGGGCCTCGGCTTTGACCGCTCGTCCGCCACGTTGTCGCTCAGCCATGAAGTGAGCCTAGCGACGGAGGAGTATCTCATCGCGTCTGGGTGAGGAGCACGGCGATCAGTCCCGCCTCTTGACTCTGAGCCGCCATGATGTCGCGCGCTGCTTGTTTGACCGGCCCGTCGGCCATCAGTTGGTCGGCTGCCTGTGCCATTTCGACGCCGCCGAGGTGGTGGCGATGCATCAACTGGAGGAACATTCCTTCCGCGTCGTGGCCGCGGGCGGATGCGAGACTGTCGAGTTCTGTCCTCGTAGCCATTCCGGGCATGAGCCCCGGCGATGTGTCGGGTCCGGGCGAGTGAGTTAAATGCTGGTGCAGAGCAGCGGAATCCGATGTCATCCACGACATGGGTTGCCGGTTGACCGGTGGCGCCTCGGCGAGGCGAAGCCAGCCGAGAAACATGCCGATCTCCGCCGTTTGAGTATCGCGAATCTGTTGGGCCAGCGCTTCGATGCCGGGTTCGGCACCCGGATCGAGGCGCTGCACGATTTGTATCGCTTGTTGGTGATGGGCCGCCATGTCCTGGATGAAACCGATCTCAGTGGCGTTTAGAACCGGTGGTGAGAGCGGCGGGGTCACCGGTGCGAATACCGGACGCATCGCTGCCCCGATCACCACCAGCAACACGGCAAGCGACGTGAACGCAATCCCGCGCACGGCGGCAAATCGTGTCATGACCCGATGGTCGACTGCTGGTTTGCGGGCGGGCTGTATACGTCGTTGTCGAGACGCAGTGCAAGGAAACCGTTGTCGGAGCAGGTTACCCAGAGTTCGTTGCCACGCCACTGCGGCGGTGAGAAGCACCAATCCGTGGACAGGTCGCCACCGGTGAGCATGCCGGTACGTGGCGTCAGAGCTTGGGCGGGATCGAACTGTCCGCTCTGGGTTGCCTGCAACACGGAAGGCACGGCGAGTATCGGGAACCCGAGAATCGACGCCAACGCGTGCGGCGAGTTCCAGCGTTCGAGGTTGCGACCCGTCATCGCGGGCGGATTGAAGTAGGCAATCTCCCGGGCGGCGAACGGATCCCGTACGTCGAAAACCCGGATGCCCGAGGATTCCCAACCGCATGCCAGAGCCGTCGGATTCTCAGGGCGATCCGCGGTGCAGTAGTGCGCGTCGTAGGCGAACGCTGATCCGCCTGAGGCCGAAGCGATCTGGCTGTCGATATTTTCTGGGAGGTTGATCTCGAGTTTGATGCCACCGACGATCCGAGGGGCCGCGTCATCTGCGACGTCGATCAGTTTCACTCCGCCGGAACCGGCTTCGTCGACGGTGAACAGGTAGGGGTGGCCGTCGTAGGTCACCGGGATGCTGTGCTGCGTGGCCAATCCGTCAGTCCACGTCATCTGGGCAAGGACGGGCACCTGGGGGTTCGCGTCCCGACGCTGCACCGCGCTCGTGTCCAGGACTCTGAGTCCTCCGGCATTGTCCGACAGGTACATTCGGTTGCCCACAGGGCTGATGCCGAAGCCGTGGGATGACGGACCGGACATGCCCTGCCAGATCACGCGCGGGTTGGTGGGATCGTCTAGGTCGACCGCGCTGACCAGGCCCGGGGCTACACCGGACGACCAGTAGGTGCGGCCGTCGGGGGAGAAACCGCCCTCGTGGGATGTTATGGGCAGCGGCATCTGCAGGTTGGTGCCGGCTCCAGGATTGAGAAGCCGCGGATGTGCGCAGTCGGAGATGTCGTACACGGAGAGCAATCCCGACCCGGTCAGTGCCGGCACCCCGGTGCCTACCAGCAGTTTCCGGCCTGGATGGACCTTGAGACTTTCCCAGGTACCGGCGAGCATCGCGGGTTCGGTGAGGTTGACGGTGGGAACCGGGTTTGCCGGGTCCGAGACGTCGAGGACTTGCACGCCTGGTGCCGGCCCGAGGAGGTTGCCGGGGAAGATGGTGCCGAGATATGCGCAGTGGTCGAACCCGGCCGAGATGATGCCGGCGCCGCGGCCGGCGAACCCACCCGTCAACGAGAGGTTGCAGCTGTAGCCCTCCGTACTACGTCCGCTGTTCCGGTCGGTCGCAGGGACGTCGCCCTGGATGCCGGTCTCAGGACGCGATCCCGGTCCGCAATCGGCCGACGCAGCGACGCTACGGCTGACCTCGTGCGACTCGATGACTACACCTGAGGTGTCTGTTCGAGGTTCAGCGGAACTGACCACAGGCCAGAGCACTGCCAAGGCGACCGCTCCGGCGATGACACGAAAGGTACTCGAAGACTTCAATTTTGCGCCTCGATGCGTAGGGCGAGCCTGCAGTCGGCCGACGAGGCGCCGACGTGAACATCGTAGGATCCGGGTCGGTAGCACCAGTTACCGCTCTGCTCGTCCCAGATCTCGAATGCACGACGCGGCAGAGTGATTGTTGCCGTTACAGTTTCACCGACGTCTGCCGAGACGCTCGCGAAGCCGGCAAGTGCGCGACTCGGCCGGGACGGGTCGACGCCGACGGCAGCAAGGTACACCTGAACGACCTCGCGTCCTTGTCGCGACCCGATGTTGCGGATGCGAACAGTGACAGTCTCGCCGTCCCGTTCAACACTCTCGTAGTCCCACGTGGTGTAGCCGAGGCCATGCCCGAACGCGAATGCGGGTGCGATGTCACTTCGGTCCCAGGCGCGATAACCTATGAACAGGTCCTCGGAATAGGTGAGCTTGCCGTCGACAGGAGTCACGCCCGTGACGGGGCAATCCGAAAGTGTTGCGGGCCAAGTGGTCGGCAGTCGGCCGCCGGGTTCGGTCAGCCCGACCAGGACATCGGCCAGTGCGGCGCCAGCTTCCTGGCCGGGGAACCAACTCAGCAGTACCGCCGCGACGTCGCATCGCCAAGGCATCTCCACCGGTGAACCCGAGTTCACGACAACGACAGTTCGTGCGTTCGCGGTCGCCACGCGTGAGACCAGTTCGTCCTGGCGCCCCGGCAGATTCAGTGTGCTGCGGTCGAAACCCTCCGATTCGACCTGGTCGGTGGTCGCAACGACTACGACGGCTACGTCCGCCGCCTTCGCGGCCGCGACTGCCTCGGCTATCAGCTCTTCCGGATCTCGTTGCGGCCCCTGGTGTCCCAGACTGAAGCTGAGGATGTCGATCGGTGAGTCCTCCATCTTCGTCGGAGTGTGCTGCAGGACTATTTCGATGGATTCTCCGGCGGTCAGTTCGACTGAGCCGCGGTCCTTCGGGGCGCCGAAGAACAACTCGAAGGGATCGAAGCTTTCCAACGGCTGGTCGCCGTCGAACAGAGTGTCACCGCCGACAGTCAAGGTGAACGCGCCGAGACCCTTGGTGCCGAATCGATGCGCGCCACTCTCGCTCGGTGTGAATGTGCCGAGGAGTTCGATGGTGTGCAGCGCCTGAAAGTCGATACCTTCCGGGAGGATTCCCATCCAGGTGATCATCCCGTTGGGCAGGTCGATTTCTCGAAGCAGCGTTCCGTCGGCGTCGTAGCACCGGGCGCGTAGCTCGAATCCTCGGTCGGCAGCACCCATCTGGTCGGTCAACGCCGCGCCGATGCTGTAGGTGAGCGCGCCCTCGGGTAGCGCTGCCGTCAGTCCGTCGAGAGGGGACACGACCGACTCGGGGAAGACCATGGCGGAACCGCCGCCGAGGACGCGGGCATCGCGGGCGGCCAGTCCGATCAGTGCCACGGTGGTAGTGCTCGGATCGATCGGCAGGATCGCCTCACCGCCGATGGGAGCATTGCGGGTCAGTACAAAGGAACGACCGGCGATCTCGTGCGCAAGTGCGCGCCCGTCCACCGGTGCGGGAAATTCGGTCACGGCAGGATCTGCGTCGTCGAGAAGTCCCGCGCGCGCCGCGAGCAGCAGAACACGACGCACTGCGTCGTCGACTACCGACTCGTCGACCTCCTCGTTTCTGACCGCCTCGGCCAGAAGCTCTCCGTAGACGGAGCGCGGGCCGGGCATCGCGATGTCGAGGCCACCTAGAATGGCGCCCAGGGTCGAGCGAGTTCCCATCCAGTCGGAGACCACACAACCGTCAAATCCCCACTCGCCGCGCAGCACTCCGTTGAGAAGTTCGTTGTGCTCGCTCATGGTGGTGCCGTTGACGCTGTTGTATGCGGACATAATTGCCCAGGGGCAGGAGTTCTTGACGATGTCCTCGAAGGGCGCGAGGTAGATCTCCCGGAGCGCGTTCTGGGAAACGATGTTGTCGACGGACATACGGTCGGTCTCGGCGTCATTGGCAACAAAATGCTTGACGGTGGCGCCGACGCCACCGGACTGCACCCCGCGGACATAACCGGAACCGATTGCGCCGGTGAGCAAAGGGTCCTCGGAATAGGCCTCGAAGTGCCGACCACCGACGGGCGTGCGGTGCATGTTCACGGTGGGTGCGAGCAGCAGGTGCACGCCCTTGCGCCGGGCTTCCTGCGCAAGCAGTGCGCCGGCGCGCTCGATGAGGTCAGGATCCCACGTCGCGGCCATGGCGGTGGGCGAAGGCAGCAGAATCGATGGATCGTCCGGCCCCCAGAACACTCCGCGTACACCCACTGGCCCGTCTGACATCACCAGTGAACCGAGCCCGATATCAGGGAGGGCCGGCAGAGTCCACATGTCCTGACCTTGGAGCAACTTCGCCTTTGCATCCAGATCGAGCTTTGCGAGCGCTGATTCGACCGCCTCGAGTGTTGATTCCTCGTGCACTGTGTACTCCTTCACCATGGGGCGCATGTCGGGTGAACCGTCCGATGGGTGGTGATGGTGCCATCGCGCCTTTCAGATGGTAGGTAATGTTACTAAAATGTTATATTGTTAGAGTTTGTAGGAAACGTTTCACGAAGACGTCTATGCGGCAGGGCAATTCGACATCATAACAGTTAGGTAACAAAACCTAATCTATATTAGGTTCCCTGGTTAAGGTGCACCTCATGAAAAGTCTGATGGGCAAAGGTGTCGTGCTCCTCGCAGCGGCAACGATGATCGTGCTGGGATCGGGCGCGACAGCGCAGGCGGGTGGAACGAGCGAGCCCGTCGAGACCGGCGTAACCGTCGACGCCACGTACTCCGAGCGCGGGCCGTGGGAGGTGACCAGTCAGCAGGGGTTCGGTTGCTGCGATTCCGCCGGAAACAAGTTCGACGTCTGGTACCCGACCGATCTCGGTACAAACGGGGACCGTCATCCGATCATCACGTGGGGTGACGGAACGTGGGCGCATCCATCGCAATACGACTATCTGCTTTCTCACCTGGCGTCGTGGGGCTTCGTGGTGATCGCGGCCGACAACACCAATACGGGCTCAGGCCAGGAAATGCTGCAGGCCGTGGACTTCCTCCGACTACAGAACAGTGATCCGTCGAGCATCTTCTACCAGAGTTTGGACACCGGCAATGTCGGCGCGATGGGGCACTCCCAGGGAGCGGTCGGCGCCCTCAATGCGGCCATCAGTCCCGGTGACGACCTGAAGACCGCTGTCCCCATCGAGCTTCCGGGTCAATACATGTGCAGCCTGCCCAAGCCGGATCCGGCGATGAACATCTGCACCGACCCGCGGGCGCTGACAACGGGTTCCGTTCTGTATGTGAACGGCTCCAACAGCCCGATTTCGCAGTCGACTCAGCCGTTGCCCTGGGACCTGATCGGAGCCCAATCCGCGGAAGGCTATTTCGGGGCCACGCCGGACTCCGTGCAGAAGGTGCGCGCGACGTTGAACGGTCCCAACCACAACGACATTCAGGGGCAACCTGGCTGCCCGGCAAACGATCCGGGTTGCGTCGACGGTGTGCGAGGGTTCCTGGGTGTTCTCACGGCATGGAACATGGACAAACTCCGCGGCGATGAGCATGCGCACAGTGCCTTCGTTTCCGGTTCCGGTGAGCTGTTCGGACTCCCGGGGTGGAGTAACCAGGCGAGCAACATCACGAGCTGAGGTAATGCACGGCGGGTGCCTGTGCCTGTGCCCGTGCCTGTACCGAGGCCTGAGCCCGACCGCCCGACCTCCAACCCCGCAACCCGAGCGAACGGTACATCGGTCGCCTCAGATGCGCCGAAAGCCACTTTCGCTCGGAAGGGAGGGGGCCAAGAGCGAACAAATCGGACTCGCCGGCGGTGGTGAGAATGTATGAGTGGTCATACTTCTGTCGACTCCAGGGTCCTCCACTGTGTGGATCGCGTACCGTTTCCAGACATGGAATTGACTCGAGTAGCGGTGGGCAGTGGTTCGTGCACCGTTCGGATCGACGGGCCGGTCAGCAAGCATGCGGTACTCCTGCTTCCCGGCAAGGGCGACCCCGTCGACTTGTACGACGATGTGTGTGAGCGACTGCATCATTCGGACCTGCGGACCGTCGCGGTGGAATCGATCGAGAATCTCGACGAGACCTCGGCAGTGGTACTGCTGGACGAGTTGAACATCGCCTGGGTGAATCTGGTCGGTCACCGGGAGGGCGCCGATCTCGCGTGGCTGTTGGCTGCACGTCAGTTCGGCCGCTTCGCGAGTTTGATCGCCGTGGACCGTGGACATCCGTCGGCCAGCGATATTGCCGGCGTTCCGCCGGTCGAGGTTCCGACCACCGTAGTCGTGGGCAGTGGAGGTCGGGCCATCGCCGACGCCAGCGGTCGTTTCGTGTACTCCGACTTCCGCGTGACGGAACTTCCGGGTGTCGACGACGTCGTCAAGTCGGCACCGGCCGAACTCGCAACCGAGATCGTGCTGCGTACCAGCCCCTGGTGAAACTCTGACCTACGAAAAGGCGGGCATTCCCATTGCGAGGAGTGCCCGCCTTTTCGGCGTCGTTGGGGCGGCGGGGCTCAGATGTCGAGGCCGAGCAACGCGTTCTCGACCACTTCGGCCAGGGCCGGGTGGATCCAGTACTGGCCACGCGCCATGTCCTGAGCCGACAAACCGAAGCTCATCGCCTGAATGAGCGGCTGGATGACGGTCGGAGCCTGAGTGCCCATGACGTGGGCACCGAGGATGCGTCCGGTGCCGCGCTCGGCGATCACCTTGCAGATGCCCTCCTGATCCTCCATCGCCCAGCCGTACGCTACGTCGCCGTAAGCCTGCACCTTGACCGTGATGTCGAGTCCGGCGTCGCGAGCCTGCTTCTCCGTCATTCCGACGTCGGCGATCTGCGGGTCGGTGAACACGGCTGCCGGCACGAAGCGGTGATCGGTGCTGCGAAGCCCGGACGTGTCCTTCCACGCGTCCTGGAGCAGGTTGTGTTGAACAACGCGCGCTTCATGGTTGGCGACGTGCTTGAGCTGGTACGGCGAGGAGACGTCACCGAGTGCGAAGACGCCCTCGGCGGTGGTGCGTTGGTATTCGTCGACCACGATCGAGCCCTTGTCGTCGAGTTCGACGCCGGCCTTGTCGAGACCGAGTAGGTCACCGTTCGGCTGACGACCGACCGCGACGAGGAGAACGTCACCGGAAACGACTGTGCCGTTTGCCAGTTCGACGGCGATGTTGTCGCCGTCGCCGCCTACCGACGTGAGGGGGGAGCCCAGATGGACGTCCCACTTCTGTTCGGCCAACTCGGTGAAGCGCTCGGAGATCTCGTCGTCGAGGTGCCGCAGCAGTCGCTGGCTGCGACCGATGATCGACACGCGAGAACCCAACGCGGAGAACACGTGTGCGAACTCGGTGGCGATGAATCCAGAGCCGACGATCACGAGGTGCTCGGGAAGTTCGGGCAGTCGCATGATGTCTTCGTTGGTGTAGTACTTCACACCACTCGACGCGATCTCGTTCGGGATGATCGGACGCGAACCGGCTGCGATGACCACCTGGTCAGCGGTGATCGTCTCGCCGGTTCCGGTGTCGATCGTCTTGTCGCCGGTGAACGTGGCGTGGCCGCGGTAGACGGTGGTGTTGGGACTGTCTTCGCTGCGGTACCGCTCACCACCTGCAGAAATGGGATCGATGCGGCCGAAGACGCGCTTGACGATGTCGGACCAACGAACGCCGTCGAGCGTGGCGTCGACGCCGTACTTCTCGGCAGTGGTGACGGTGCGTGCCACCTCGGCGGCGTAGACGAACATCTTGGTCGGGATACACCCGACATTGAGGCACGTTCCGCCGAAGGTGCCCTCTTCGAGGATTGCGATCTTCTTGCCGTCGAACCGCTCGTCGGGCAGCGAGTTTCCGGATCCGCTGCCGATGATTGCAAGGTCGTAGTGCGTCACTGCGCGATCTCCTGTGTGTTGCTTGCTGTGCTTGCCGAACTTTCTGCGGCCGGGGTGAGGTGGCCGTCGAGCCACTCCAACCACAGGTCGAGTTCGGAAAAGGCTGTGGCCAAGGGCTTCTCGGTCGAAAGGAACACGTCGTGACGGGCGCCGTCGATCGGGACGATGGTGGTGCGATCGCCGAGGCAACCGGCCCAACGTGCGATCTGCTTGACGTCGAGCACGGAATCGGCGAGGTCGACGCTCGGGTTGTACGCCTTCGCGAACTGCGACTTCTTCGAGCGCAGAATCAGCGCGGGCACTCCGATGTCTAGGCCGCGGTGAAGTTTTGCGTGACCCGCTCGGACGGCCCGCATCCAGCCGAAGGTAACGGGGCAGCCGGCCAGTGGCTTCCAGTCGAGGTTGTAATCCCAGACGCCGTTGGCCGAAACATGAAGACTGGAACCGTAAGTCGGTAATCCAGTTCCCGGGATCACCGTCTTCGCCGATACCCGTCCGAGCGCATCGATCGCCGTAGTACCGACGTTGCGCACCACTGAGGGACCCTGAAGGTCGAACCAGGGGCTGTTGAGTACCAGCCCGCAGATTCCGGCGCCGTCGCTGCCACCGGGCTTGCGCTGCAAACGGTTCAGCCAGAGCGGAACGATCAGACCGCCGGTGGAGTGCGCCATGAGCAGCACCTCGCTGCCCTCGGTCTCGCTGCGGACGATGCGCAGCGCTTCGTTCAGTTCGGCGTCGTAGAGCGCAAGGTCGGAGACGTAATGAGCTGTGTGCCCCGGTTTGAGGGAGCGGCCGCACTTACGCAGGTCGAGTGCGAAGAAGGCGTAACCCTGCTCGGCAAAGTGCTCGGCGAGGTGCTTCTGGAAGAAGTAATCGGTGAAGCCGTGCACGTACAAAACGGCACGGTGTGTCTTCACCGCCTCCTTCTGCGGTTGGTAGCGGACCAGTGTTGCGTCCACCTCGCCTTCGCCGTCCGGATCCGTTCCGAGCGGGATCGTCAGCTGCTGATATCCGTCACCGAGGACGTCTGGAACCCAAGTAGTCACAAATCACAATCTAATCGTCGTTTCGAGTGCGCGTTGTAGAGCACAATTGGGGGTGGTGAACCGCGCGTGTACGCACGGGTAACCTATTCGGCGTAACACAGCAGGCGGATGCGCGCACGGCTAATGACAAGGAAGTCGATTCTCCAGTGTCGAATCAGAACGCGGTAGAGACGAAGACGGATGTAGTGCTCGTGGGCGCAGGCATCATGAGCGCCACGCTGGGTGCATTGCTGCGCCAGCTGCAGCCCGATTGGTCGATCTCGACCTTCGAGCGGCTCGATGCCGTCGCAGCCGAGAGCAGCGACCCCTGGAACAACGCGGGAACCGGTCACTCAGCCCTGTGTGAGCTCAATTACACACCTGAGAACTCGGACGGCACGGTCGACATCAAGAAGGCCGTCAACGTCAACGAGCAGTTCCAGGTGTCACGCCAGTTCTGGGCACACGCGGTAGAGCAGGGCGTCCTGACACAGCCCAAGGAATTCATCAACCCCATCGCGCACGTGAGCTTCGTTCACGGTGAGGCCAACGCCAAGTACCTCCGTGCTCGTTACGACGCACTTGCCGGCCACACGCTCTTCCGCGGTATGGAGTACATCGACGATCCGGCCGAGTTCAGCAAGCGTTTGCCGCTCATGGCCAAGGGACGCGACTTCTCCGATCCCATCGCCCTGAACTGGAGCCAGGACGGCACCGACGTCGATTTCGGAGCGCTCACCAAGCAGCTCATCGGCTACATCGGCAAGACCGGCGGCAAGATGTACTTCGGCCACGAGGTCACCAACCTGACCCAGAACTCGGACAAGTCCTGGACCGTCAAGGTCACCAACCGTCGCACCGGTGAAAAGCGCACCGTTCGCTCGCGCTTCGTGTTCGTCGGTGCCGGTGGCGGCGCCCTGCACCTGCTGCAGAAGTCGGGCATCAAGGAAGCCAAGGGCTTCGGTGGCTTCCCGGTCAGCGGTGCCTTCCTGCGATGCACCAACCCCGAACTCATCGACCAGCACAGCGCCAAGGTCTACGGCAAGGCTGCCGTCGGCGCCCCGCCCATGTCGGTGCCTCACCTGGACACCCGTGTCATCGGCAACAAGCCGGGTCTGCTGTTCGGCCCATACGCCGGATGGTCGCCGAAGTTCCTCAAGCAGGGTCGCGTCACGGACCTGCCCGGCTCGGTCAAGCCGAACAACATCCTCTCGATGCTCGGCGTCGGCGTCAGCGAGCTCGGCCTGGTCAAGTACCTGGTCAGCGAACTCGCCAAGAACGAAGCCGGTCGCATCTGGGATCTGCGTGAATTCGCGCCCAAGGCGCAGGCTCAGGACTGGGAGCTCATCACCGCGGGCCAGCGCGTCCAGGTGATCCGCCGTGCCAAGGGCAAGGGCGGCGTCCTCGAATTCGGTACCGCTGTGGTCGCCGCTGAGGACGGCTCCATCGCCGGCCTGCTCGGCGCCTCGCCCGGTGCGTCCACGGCCGTCCCGGCGATGCTGGACGTCCTCGAGCGCTGCTTCCCGACCGAGTTCCAGGGTTGGAAGGGCAAGCTTCGTGAGATGGTTCCGTCCATCGGCGTCAAACTCACTGACAACGAAGGCCTGTTCAACCAGGTCTGGGATTGGTCCTCGAAGGTTCTCGAGCTCGATTCCGCTGGTGCTTCCGAATCGGCTCCGGTCGCGGATACCGTCGCGACTGTGTGATAGTCCAACCCATGACGGCAACAGCAGCTTTGAAGCGTTCATGGGCACTCGACCTCGACAACAAGACGTTCTACGAGTTGTTGAAGCTTCGAGTGGAGGTCTTTGTCGTCGAGCAGGCCTGCCCGTATCCCGAGTTGGACGGGCGGGACCTGCTGACGGAAACACGCCACTTCTGGCTCGAGCAGGACGGCCAGGTGGTGTGCACACTCCGTCTGCTCGAAGAGCACGACGACGGAAACAAGAGCTTCCGAATCGGACGCCTCTGCACGTCGCGTCAGGCTCGCGGCCAGGGCCACACGACCCGCCTCCTGCAGGCCGCACTTGCCGAGGTCGGCGAAGCGCCGTGTCGGATCAACGCCCAGACCTACCTGGTCGAGATGTACGCCAAGCACGGATTCAAGGCTGACGGCGAAGAGTTCATCGAAGACGGCATCCCGCACACCCCGATGCGCCGTGGCGGGGGAGAGCCTTTCGTGGCTGTCAGCTAGTTTGTCGGAGATTTGACCCTGGTCGGCTCGTGGAAAAGCGAGCCGACTAGGGTTTTTTCGATACCGAATGTTCGCGGGGAAGTCCTGTTCGATCCAGGCGCGGTCCCGCCACTGTGAAAGATCTCTCCTCTACCGACTGACCGGGAGATCTCAGCCAGGTTGCCGCGACATTCGAGTGCAGCCAAATTCTCGGCGAGGAAACCGAGAGGTGGAGGGATATCGACGTGCGAAGTGAAGAAGATCGACCAGTGGCGGGCTTCCCGTTCAGTGCTGTGGTCGGCCAGGATCAATTGCGGTTGGCGCTGATTCTGTGTGCTGTGCATCCGGGGATCGGTGGAGTCCTGGTCCGCGGTGAGAAGGGAACTGCCAAGTCGACGGTCGTGCGCGCGCTGACTGCGCTGCTGCCCGCGGTCGACGACGCCGGAACGACACGACCGGCCCGCTTGGTGGAACTGCCCGTCGGCGCCACCGAGGACCGAGTGATCGGGTCCATCGACCTCGAGAAGGTTCTCCGCGACGGTGAGCGCGCTTTCCAACCTGGACTGCTCGCCGCCGCTCACCAGGGAGTTCTGTACGTCGACGAGGTGAATCTGCTTCACGACCACCTGGTCGACGTGCTTCTCGACGCCGCGGCGATGGGTCGCGTTCACATCGAGCGTGACGGAATCTCCCATTCGCACCCGGCTAAATTCGTACTCGTCGGCACGATGAATCCCGAAGAGGGAGAACTGCGTCCGCAGCTGTTGGACCGTTTCGGACTGGCGGTCGATGTCGCAGCTTCCCGCGACGTCGACGTACGCATGGAAGTGGTGCGTCGCCGGCTCGACTACGAGCGCGACCCCGAGGCGTTTGTCGCTCGGTACGAATCCGCCGATGAGGAGCTCGCGGCCGAAATCCTCACGGCGCGTGAGAAACTGGACTCGGTCGAGCTGAGCAACCGCGAGCTGCGTCGTATCGCCTCACTGTGTGCGTCGTTCGACGTCGACGGTATGCGCGCGGACTTGGTGCTGGCGCGCACCGCGACCGCCCACGCTGCCTGGCGAGGCGACAGTGAGGTCACTGCGGAGGACGTGCGAGTGGCTGCGGAACTGACGCTGCCGCATCGCCGCCGCCGCGATCCGTTCGACGAGCCCGGCTTGGATCAGCAGCAGTTGGACGATGCACTCGAGCAGGCCGATCAGGACGCCCAGTCGCAGGTCGAGGACGACGCGCGCGACGGAGAGCCCGAACCTCCCGAGAATCCCGAAGACCGTGGCCCTGACGAAGACCGTGGCCCGGAAGATGGTGGCCCGGAAGATGGTGGCCCCGAAGACGAGGGTCCGGACGACGACGGCCCGGAAGACCCTGACGGACCTGGTGGGGGAGTACGCGCCACCGATCGACCTTCGGCACCACCGGCCGGCGAGTTCAAGGCCAAGCTCCTCGAAGTTCCGGGAGTCGGTGAAGGTGCACCGGGACGCCGCTCGCGGTCCATGTCGTCCCGCGGACGGGTCGTGCGGTCCACCCGGGAGCGTGGTCACGGGTTGCATCTGACGAGCACGGTCTTCGCCGCAGCCGAGTCCCAAGTTGCGCGCGGTCGTACCGCAGGACGCTTACGCCTGGCACCTGCCGATCTGCGTGGCGCGATTCGTGAAGGGCGAGAAGGCAATCTGATCGTCTTCGTTGTGGACGCCTCGGGGTCGATGGCGGCGCGCGATCGGCTCTCAGCGGTCACCGGTGCGGTTGTGTCGCTGCTGCGCGACGCTTATCAGCGCCGCGACAAGGTCGCCGTCATCACGGTCCGTGGTCGCGAGGCCGAGCTCGTACTGCCGCCGACGTCGTCGGTGGACATCGCTGTTCGTCGTCTGCAGTCCATGCGTACCGGCGGCAAATCGCCACTCGCAGAGGGATTCCTGCGTGCCCGTGAGGTGGTTCTGCGTGAGCGCCTTCGTGATCCGCAGCGTCGAGCCCTCGTCGTCACGCTCACGGACGGCCGGGCTACCGGTGGCAAGGATGCGCTGCATCGCGCCCGCGTCGCCGCGCACCTTCTTGCCGACGCATCCGTCGCGTCCATCGTCGTCGATTGCGAGACCGGCCTCGTGCGTCTGGGGTTGGCGGCCGAGTTGGCCCGAGAACTACGTGGCGGATACGTCCGCCTCGCCGAATTGTCAGCGCAGCAGGTCGCGGGTGTCGTCCGCGCCGCAGCCTAGATCCCAGCTCAGGAGTTCACGATGCCCAAGGGTGTTCCCGAGACAGTTCCCGACGACGGTCTGACCACGCGTCAGCGTCGCAACGCACCGGTGCTCGCCGTACACACCGGCCCTGGAAAGGGTAAGTCCACTGCCGCTTTCGGCATGGCGCTGCGCGCCTGGAACCAGGGCTTCGATATCGGCGTCTTCCAATTCGTGAAGAGCGCCAAGTGGAAGGTCGGTGAGGAAGCCGCATTCCGCGCCCTCGGAAACCTGCATGACGAAACCGGTGTCGGTGGGCCGGTGCAGTGGCACAAGATGGGCGAAGGTTGGTCATGGACACGCAAGGCCGGTAGCGAGGAAGATCATGCTGCTGCCGCTGCGGAGGGTTGGCAGGAGATCGCGAGAAGGCTTGCAGGCGAGGAGCATCGATTCTATGTCCTCGACGAGTTCACGTACCCGCTCAAGTGGGGTTGGGTGGACGTGGACGAGGTGGTGCAGACACTGCGCGATCGCCCAGGCAACCAGCATGTCGTCATCACGGGGCGTGATGCCCCGCAGGCACTGATCGACGCCGCCGACCTCGTGACCGAGATGACGAAGATCAAGCACCCGATGGATGCCGGCCGAAAGGGTCAACGGGGCATCGAATGGTAAGTCCTTCCACTCCGGCCGTGGTGATCGCCGCTCCTGCCTCGGGTAGCGGAAAGACCACGGTGGCAACGGGATTGATCGGCGCGCTGCGACGGTCCGGAAGCAGCGTTGCACCCTTCAAAGTGGGGCCGGACTACATCGACCCGGGTTATCACGGACTCGCGGCAGGGCGGCCCGGACGCAACCTCGACACTGTTCTGGTCGGCCCGGATCGCATCGGACCGCTCTACCGGCATGGAACCGCCGGCTGTGACATCGCCGTGGTCGAAGGCGTCATGGGTCTGTTCGACGGAAAGATCGACGAGGCCAACTCGCAGCCGTCGGCGGAGGGATCGACGGCGCAGGTCGCGTCGATCCTCGGTTCGCCGGTAATCCTCGTGATCGACGCCCGTGGGCACAGTCAGAGTCTGGCCGCCGTACTCCACGGCTTCGCGACCTACGACGCAGGTGTGCGCATCGGCGGCGTCATTCTCAATCGCGTCGGGAGCGCTCGTCACGAGCAGGTGTTGCGTCATGCGTGCGACAAGGTCGGCGTCGCAGTGCTCGGAGTTGTGCCACGGTTGACGGAACTAGAAGTTCCCTCCCGGCACCTCGGTCTGATTCCGGCGGCCGAGCACGGCGCCGCCGCTGTGGCCGCAGTGGACGCGATGTCCGACTTGATTGCCTCGCACGTCGAACTGGATGCTGTTCGTGCACTGGCCGCCTCGAACGTGGGTGCAGCTGCATGGGATCCGGTTGCCGAGGTCGGCGCACATGCCGAGTCTCGTCCCGTGGTTGCCATGGCGGGCGGCCCTGCCTTCACCTTCGGCTATGCCGAGCACCGTGAACTCCTGACTGCTGCCGGCGCGGACGTGCAGGTGTTCGACCCGTTGCGGGACGAGCTTCCCGCGGGAACTGCTGCTCTTGTCCTTCCTGGCGGGTTCCCGGAAGAGCATGCGGTGGACCTCGCGGCCAATACCGTTCTGCTGCAGCAGGTTCGTGACCTGGCGGACGGCGGCGCACCGATCCACGCCGAGTGTGCCGGTCTGCTCTACCTCGCTCGCAGCTTGGACGGTCACAGCATGGCCGGTGTTGTCGGGGTGGATGCCACATTCGGGAAACGCCTGACCCTCGGGTACCGCGAAGCAGTGGCGATCAGCGACTCCACCCTCTTCGACGCAGGCTCCCGCGTCACCGGTCACGAGTTCCACCGAACGTCTCTCGTCTCGGCAGACGCGGACGGTTGCGGAAGTGCGTGGGGATGGCGGCCCTGGGACGGCGGCAGTGTCCGCGAAGGATTTGTTCGCGGCGGCGTCCACGCGTCGTATCTCCACACTCATCCGGTGGGGCAGCCCCAATCGATCGCGAAGTTCGTCGATGCCGCACGGGGATGACCTCTGTATAGGCGTTGGATTCACGACGAGCGCCACCGCGAAGGACATCGTCGCTGCGGTGAACGCGGTGCTGCAGGAGCGAGCGAGGATCGTGGTCCTCGCCACTGCGACCGGCAAGGCGGCGTCTGCAGCTCTGCTCGCTGCCGCCGATGAACTGAACGTCCCGATTGTGAGTTTCGACCCGGACGTACTTGGGCGAGTTCAGGTTCCGTCACCGTCGACTCGCGTCGAGCACGCGATCGGGACGGCAAGCGTCGCGGAAGCGGCGGCGATCCTCGCTTCCGGGGGCGGGCCGCTCCTAGTGGCCAAGACTGCCAGGGATGGAGTGACCGTGGCGGCGGCCCGTAAAGTTCCCTCCAGCTTGAACAATTCTGACGACGAAACGGAGTGCGAGTGAGCGAGTCCACCGCAGACGAGACCAACTACTTGGTCGGCCTCAACCTGACCGATCGACGCGTGGTCGTGTTCGGTGGCGGCACTGTGGCTCAGCGCCGACTCGGACTGCTGGTCGCCTCTGGTGCCCGTGTTCACGTCATCAGTCGCGCGTTCACTCCAGCCGTCGAAGGTATGGCCACGGCCGGGCAGATCACGGTCGAAGAGCGCCCGTACGCCGACGGCGACCTCGAAGGTGCGTGGTATGCCATCGCCTCGACCGACGAGCCGGAAACCAATGCAGCGATCGTCGCCGAAGCGGAGCGTCGCCACATCTTCTGCGTGCGCGCCGACAACGCGAAGCACGGCACCGCGGTAACTCCCGCCAGCGCCGAGTACGACGGTATGAGTATCGGAATTCTTGCCGGCGGCGATCACCGTCGTTCGGCAGCAGTCCGCACCGCGGTCGTCGAAGGTCTTCAGTCGGGCGTGCTCGCCGATACGGCCGAGCCGGCCGCTGCGGGCGTTGCTCTCGTCGGTGGTGGCCCCGGTGACCCCGACCTGATCACCGTGCGCGGACGCCGTTTGCTCGCACGCGCTGACGTCGTCGTGGCCGACAGATTGGCTCCGCCGGAGTTGCTCGCCGAACTGGGTCCCGACGTCGAGGTGATCGACGCCGCGAAGATCCCGTACGGCCGTGCCATGGCTCAGGAGGCCATCAACGCCGCGCTGATCGACAACGCGAAGGCAGGCAAGTTCGTGGTCCGCCTCAAGGGCGGGGACCCGTACGTCTTCGGGCGGGGATACGAAGAACTCGAAGCGTGTGCCGCTGCCGGCGTTCCCGTGACCGTAGTGCCCGGAATCACGAGCGCGATCTCGGTCCCGTCGGCCGCGGGCATCCCGGTGACCCACCGCGGTGTCACCCACGAGTTCGTCGTCGTCAGTGGGCACGTGGCTCCGGATCATCCGGATTCGCTGGTCGACTGGTCGGCACTGGCCAAGTTGCGCGGCACGATCGTGCTGCTCATGGCGGTCGAGCGCATCGATCAGTTCGCCAAGGTACTCGTCGACGGTGGACGCCCGGCAACCACGCCGGTCACCGTCATCCAAGAGGGCACGCTGCGCACTCAGCGTGAACTTCGGGCCGATCTGGCGACCGTTGCTCAGCGCGTCAAGGACGAGGAGATCAAGCCTCCGGCGATCATCGTGATCGGGCCGGTCGCGGGCTTTTCTGTCGACGCTGGGTAACGTGAAGTCTTGTGTCTGATTCCCCAACGTCTGAAACCGCTTCGGCTAACGCTCCGATAGCGACTCGAGTCATCGGGCTCGCCATCATCGTCCTGAGTGGTTTGCAGATGATGGTGGTGCTCGACGGCACCGTCGCAAACCTCGCGCTTGCCCCGCTGCAGGCTGATCTCGGACTGAGCGACAGTGGCCGCAACTGGGTACTGACCTCTTATGCGCTGGCTTTTGGTGGGCTCATGTTGCTCGGTGGGCGCCTCGGTGACGCGTACGGGCGCAAGAAGATGTTCATCGCCGGAGTCTCCCTGTTCACGGTGGCGTCGTTGCTCTGTGGTCTCGCCCTGAACGAGGGCATGTTGATCGCAGCGCGGGCGCTGCAAGGCGTTGGCGCGGCCGTGGCCTCGCCCACCGCCTTCGCCCTTGTTGCCACGACTTTCGCCGCAGGTCCGGCTCGAAATCAGGCCATCGCGATTTTTGCCGCCATGACGGGCGTCGGATCGATCGCCGGTCTGATCATCGGCGGCGCGTTGACCGAGGTGTCATGGCGTCTGATCTTCCTCATCAACGTCCCGATCGGCATCGCGCTCGTCGGCATGGCGTTCCGCGCCCTTCGAGAGACGAATCAGACGCGTCTGGCGTTGGATGTCCCCGGCGCGATCCTCGCAACCCTCGGATGCACCGGTGTCGTTTTTGCTCTCACCGAAGGCCCGGAAATGGGGTGGGGGAGTATCGCCGTCGTCGGGGCATTGGCTGTCGGCCTGGTCGCCCTCGCAGCCTTCCTCTTCGTCGAGCGAACTGCAGACAATCCGCTGTTGCCGTTCTCCTTGTTCGCCGATCGCAACCGCGTCGCGACGTTTCTGGCCATCTTCTTCGTCGGTGGCGCGATGTTCAGCATGACGGCTTTCGTCGCGTTGTTCGTGCAGGACATCATGCAGTATTCGCCGCTGCGTGCCGGTATCGCGTTCATTCCGTTCGCGTTCGGATTAGGCGCCGCCGCCTCGGTTGCATCCAAGCTCGCAGTGAAGATTCAGCCGCGGTGGCTGGTCCTCACCGGCGTCGTGATCATGATCGTCGGACTCCTCTACGGATCTACTCTCGATTCCGATTCCACCTACCTCGCCAACTTGTTCGTGCCCGTGATCGGAATCGGATTCGGTATCGGCCTCGCGATGGTGCCCTTGCCACTGTGCGCGATCGCCGGAGTACCCGAGACCGAGATCGGCCCACTGACCGCCATTTCCCAGGTTGCCCAGACGCTCGGTGGACCACTGGCGCTGTCGGTAATCGGTGCGATGGCGACGTCCAAGACGCTCTCGCTCGGCGGCACTTCAGGCAAGGCCGCGGACATGAATCCAGCACAATTGATCGCGCTCGGCGAGGGATACACCTTCGCGCTCGTCGGCTGCGCGGTCTGCGCGGTGTTCGCCGGTATCGCAGCGCTCTGCATCAGGTTCACGCCCTCACAGGTAGCCCAGGCACAAGCGGCGGAGAAGGCAGCTCAGGGAATCGCCTGATCAGCCCTGTTTATCCGCTTCGCCAGCCGATACGATCGTTGCAGGACGTGCCGAGAGTCTCGACGGATCGGGGTGCCGTGATGCGGATCGCGGACATATTGCGAAACAAGGGCAACAGCATCGTCACTATTGACGCCCACACGACGGTCAACGGGTTGCTGTGCGATCTCGCCCGCCACAACATCGGGGCCATGGTCGTGGTCGACGATGACGCGGTGGTCGGGATCATCTCCGAACGCGATGTCGTTCGACGCCTGCACGAACGCGGCCCGGATCTCCTGGACATCCAGGTTTCCGAGGTCATGACCGCGCTGATGTACACGTGCGTTCCGGCAGATGCGGTGGACAGCATTGCCGCGATCATGACCGAGCGTCGTATCCGCCATCTGCCGGTCATCGAGGACGGCAGCCTTCTCGGCATCGTGAGTATCGGGGACGTGGTGAAGAGTCGCATCGACGAGCTCAAGAGTGAGCGCGATCAACTCGAGTCGTACATCGATCAGGGCTGATCGATAGGTCGTCTCACGGTGACTACTCTCGTGTGATGGCTGCAATCCAGGAATCCACAGCAGGCGCGGTCACCATCGTGGCCGGCCTCGAGAGCACTTTCGCCGACGAGCTGGGCGCTCTGACCGTGCCGTGGCAGGGTGCTGCCTCGCCTGACCCGCAGTTGCTCGTGGTGAACGAGCAACTGGCCGCGTCGTTGGGATTGGACGTGACGGTGCTGCGAAGTGCGGACGGGGTCGGCGTCCTGTCCGGGTCGACGGTGCCGGTCGGGGCCACACCGGTGGCGATGGCGTATGCGGGCCATCAGTTCGGTGGATACGCACCAATGCTCGGGGACGGTCGGGCGTTGTTACTCGGCGAACTCGTCACCAATGACGGGCAGCGAGTTGACTTGCATCTGAAGGGCTCCGGGCCCACGCCGTTCTCTCGGGGCGGCGACGGGTATGCAGTCGTAGGGCCGATGCTGCGCGAATATCTGGTCAGCGAGGCGATGTACGCCCTCGGTATCCCCACCACGCGCGCGCTGTCGGTGGTGGCGACGGGTCGCCACGTTCGCCGCAACGGCGCGGAACCCGGTGCTGTGCTTGCCCGGGTTGCGTCGAGCCATATTCGAGTGGGGACCTTCGAGTTCGCGGCCCGGCAGGGTGAGGTCTTGCAGTCGCTCGCCGACTTCGCGGTCGCCCGCCATTACCCGGAGCTGACCGAACTGTCGGCGACGGGTACAAACAATCGGTACCTGAGGTTCTTCGAAGCGGTGGTCGAGGCGCAGGCGTCACTGGCGGCGAGGTGGATGCTCGTCGGTTTCGTACACGGGGTCATGAATACCGACAACACGACAATTTCGGGGGAGACCATCGACTACGGTCCGTGCGCCTTCCTCGACGCGTTCGATCCGGCGGCAGTGTTCAGCTCGATCGACCACGGGGGCCGCTATGCATTCGGTAATCAGCCCGCTGTACTGAAGTGGAACCTGGCGCGCTTGGCAGAAACACTGTTGCCACTGATCGATTCCACACCCGACGAAGCAATTTCCGCGGCGTCAGCAGTTCTCGAGACCTTCGACGAGCGCTACGAGGGTCACTACGCGGCCGGTCTCGCGGCAAAGCTCGGTCTGGCCCAGCCGTTTGTCGATCGGGCGCTCGTCGACGATCTGCTGACGTTGTTGGCGGAACACGGTGCTGATTGGACGGGCAGTTTCCGCGCTCTCGCCGACGTATTGCGCGGAAATTCGGTGCCTCTCGACAACCTCGTGCCACGGGAGCACATCGCGCCCTGGTTGCAGCGGTGGCAGGGAGCCCTGACCGAAAACGGATACGGGGCCGCGGAGACCGCGAGCGCGATGGATCGCGTCAACCCGCTGTACATTCCGCGTAATCATCGGCTCGACGCTGCCCTGCGCGCCGCGACCGACGGCGACCTCGCTCCATTCGAGAAGCTGCTGGAGGTTGTCACGCATCCATTCGACCGACGCGACGAGTGGGCTGACTACACGGAGGCGGCTCCGCAGTCTTTCAGTGAAACATTCCAAACCTTCTGTGGCACTTGACAGACGAAGCCATCAATCCGTCAGGATGATCAATTCGCGCTCCGACGCGATTTCGACGCGCAGGCCTGCTTTCGACGCGACGCGGGCAACTCCCTTGATGTCACTGGGTTCGGCGCGCGAGACCACAAGGGCGCGCGCGAGCAGACCCTTGTGGTGCTTGTTGAAGTGACTGACGACAGTGCGGGTGCCGTCCGGCTTCTCGGTGAGGACCGTTGCGATCAGTGCGTCCGGAACCGGTCCGAGGTCTTGGTAGGTGCCGGACCGTAGATCGATGACAAGGCCGTCGGCTTCGGCCGCCAAGGCCTTCGGCAACTCCGGCTTCCACAGTGAGCGGAGCGTGCCCATCCCGGGCAGCTTGGACCCGCCGGAAAGGCGGTAGGCGGGGATCAGATCTCCCGCACGGACTGCACCGAACAGAGCGGAGCCGATCGCGATCCGATCGAGAGCCTTGGCCTTCTGGGCACGGGTGAACGACTTGGCGTCGAGGGCGTCGAAGAGCACCCCGGTGTAGCGCTGCAGCGCGGGCCGCGTCGCGGACACCCACAGCTTGGCGTTGCGTTCCACTTCGTCTGCTTGCGTCGGACCGAGCCCGAGCGCTTCGCACGACGCCTCGACGTCAGCGGCCAGATCGACCAGCGTCTGAACCAGCAATTCGCGCGTTTCGGTCAACTGTGGCATCGACAGTTCGGCCAGATCGAGGGGCGCATCCTTGCCGCCGTCGGACTTGGTTTCTGAGGGAGGCAGCAGTACAAGCACGCTGTAACCGTACCGAGGCCCGCTCGGCCGACTGCGGCGACTATCCTTACACCTCGTGATTACCCGTCTGTCCCACCTGTTCCTGCGTACCCTGCGTGACGATCCCTCGGACGCCGAAGTTGCCAGCCACAAATTGCTGGTTCGTGCCGGCTACGTGCGTCGTATCGCTCCAGGCGTCTACTCGTGGTTGCCGCTGGGATTGCGGGTGCTGCGCGAGGTTGAGCGTGTTGTCCGCGAAGAAATGAATGCCATTGGTGGGCAGGAAATTCTGCTGCCTGCTCTGCTCCCGCGCGATCCGTACGAGGCGTCGAACCGCTGGACCGAGTACGGCCCCAACCTGTTCCGCCTCAAGGACCGCAAGGGCAACGACTACATGCTCGGCCCGACCCACGAGGAGCTCTTTGCTCTGACGGTCAAGGGTGAGTACAACTCGTACAAGGACTTCCCGGTCACCCTGTACCAGGTGCAGACCAAGTACCGCGACGAAGAGCGTCCGCGTGCGGGCATTCTGCGTGGTCGCGAGTTCCTCATGAAGGATTCGTACTCCTTCGACCTCAGCGACGAAGGTCTGACGGAGTCGTACCAGGCGCACCGCGGTGCCTACGAGAAGATCTTCACGCGTCTGGGCGTCAAGTACGTCATCGTCTCGGCCACCTCCGGTGCGATGGGCGGCAGCGCGTCCGAGGAGTTCCTTGCCGAGAGCGAGATCGGCGAAGACACCTACGTACGCTGCCTCGAATCCGGCTACGCCGCCAACGTCGAGGCCGTCAAGACTGTTGTTCCCGACTCCATTCCGTTCGACGGGCTGCCCGAAGCGAAGGTGTACGACACCGCGAACACACCCACCATCGACACTCTCGTGGACTGGGCGAACGGTGCCGACCTCGGCCGCACGATCACCGCCGCCGACACTCTCAAGAACATCATGGTCAAGACCCGCCTGCCCGGCGGCGAGTGGGAACTGCTCGGTATCGGCATCCCCGGCGACCGTGAGGTCGACGAAAAGCGCCTCGAAGCTTCACTGGAGCCGGCCGAGTTCGTGATGATCACCGAGACCGACTTCAAGAACAACCCGTTCCTGGCCAAGGGTTACATCGGCCCGAAGGCTCTGCAGGCCAACGGTGTTCGCTACCTTGTCGACCCGCGCGTCGTCGACGGCACCAGCTGGATCACCGGCGCCGACGAAGACGGCAAGCACGTGGTCGGCCTCGTTGCCGGTCGCGACTTCACCCCTGACGGAACCATCGAAGCCGCCGAGGTTCGTGACGGCGACGCCTCGCCCGACGGAGCCGGCACGCTGGTCTCGGCCCGCGGTATCGAGATCGGGCACGTCTTCCAGCTCGGCCGCAAGTACACCGACGTCTTCACCGTCGACGTCCTCGCCGAGAACGGCAAGCCCGTCCGCCCGACCATGGGTTCGTACGGCGTCGGCGTCTCGCGTCTGGTGGCCGTCATTGCCGAGCAGCACCATGACGAGAAGGGTCTGCGCTGGCCTGCCGAAGTTTCACCGGCCGACGTCTACCTCGTCATCGCGAACAAGGACGAGACTGCACGCGAAGGCGCCGAAGGCCTCGCCGCGCAACTCGACCGTGCCGGACTCGAAGTAATCCTCGACGACCGCAAGGCATCGCCGGGCGTGAAGTTCAAGGACTCCGAGCTGATCGGCGTTCCGCTGATCGTTGTCGTCGGCCGTGGTTGGGCCGACGGCAAGGTCGAGATTCGCGACCGCTTCACCGGCGAGAGCCGTGAGATCGACGCCGACTCGGCGATCGAGGAGATCATCAGCGCAGTTCGCGGCTGATTCGAATAGTCGTCTGGGCCGCCGCAGCCACCTTCCGAGGTGTCTGCGGCGGCCCTTCTTTTCTGCCACAATCGTGGCTATGGAACGCGAACCGGATTGGGCAGAAGTCGACGGTTACCTTGTCTCCACGTTGGTAGGTGAAGATCCGGTTCTCGACGCGGCACTCGCCGCCAACTCCGAGGCCGGCCTCCCTCCGATCGACGTGGCGCCGAACCAGGGCAAGCTCCTCAACCTTCTGGCGCGAATGTGCTTGGCGCGCAATGTCCTCGAGATCGGAACGCTCGGCGGATACAGCACGATCTGGCTCGCTCGCGCGGTCGGCCCCTCGGGCCAGGTCATCACGCTGGAATTCGATCCCACCCATGCGGATGTCGCTCGGGCGAATATCGAGCGCGCCGGCTTGGCTGACCGTGTCGACATCCGCGTCGGGGCCGCGCTCGACAGCCTCCCGTCGATCGCGAAGGAAGAGTTGGGACCTTTCGACTTGGTCTTCATCGACGCCGACAAGGAGAACAACACCGAGTACGTGCGGTGGGCGTTGGCCCTTTCGCATCCCGGAACCGTCATCATCGTGGACAACGTGGTGCGTGGGGGACATGTGTCCAACCCGGATATCGACGACGAGCGCGTCAAAGCGAGTCGAGCGGTGTTGGAGATGATCGCGGCCGAGCCGAAACTCGATGGCACCGCCATTCAAACCGTGGGTTCGAAGGGATGGGACGGGTTTGCCGTTGCAGTAGTGAACGAGTGAGCGCAGACTCGAAGCGGTGAGGATGCTGGGGGCAGCAAAGGCGGCATGGCGATGGGTGCGCAGTGCTCCCGGTACCTATGTCTGGTTGCTTGCCCTGCTGTTCACCACGCTGTTCCTGCGGCATCTGCCTGACAATGTCGAGGAGCGTTTTCTCGGCAAGCGCTCGACCAATCTGCATCACCTGGCCGAAGACCCGCTACGAGTCCTGTTCTCGAGTGCCTTCTGGCTCGAAGGTGGCGGTTGGTTGGGATACCTGGTTCTCTTCACCATCTTTCATGCAACGGCTGAGCGTTGGCTCGGGACGTGGCGGTGGCTGTGTGTTGTCGTCATCGCCCACGTCGGAGCCACGTACATCAGCGAAGGTGTTCTGTACGAAGGTATTCGGCACGGATACGTGGCGGAGTCGGCGGTCAACACTCTCGACGTGGGAGTGAGCTACGGTCTGGCCGGCATCATGGGGATTCTGGTGTACCGCATCGTCGATCCGTGGCGATTCGTCTATCTCGCGGGGCTGTTGCTCTTCTACGGTGTGCCTCTGATTTTCGCCACCAATTTCACCGCCATCGGCCACATGTCTGCGTTGTTGCTGGGATTGGCGTGCTATCCGATCACGCGTGCTCGGGCGGGCACGTGGAATCCGATGGACCTGTGGCATTCGCGAAGAATCGCAGGTCTTCCATGAATCGCACCGCGGAAAGTTACCCGCTGGTAGTTTAGCGTCATCGACGAAAGGTAATGACGTGTCTGGCACCGATGGATTGCTCTTCAACCCCCATACTTACGACCCCGCTCAGTTCGATCCGGAGACCCGCCGTTTGCTGCGAGCCACCATCGAATGGTTCGAGAGCCGCGGCAAGAAGCAACTGCTTCAGGACGACCTCGACGCCGTGTGGGTCTCCGACTTTCTCGAGTTCGTCGGCAAGGAGAAGTTGTTCGCGACGTTCCAGACTCCGGCGGCATTCGCCGACGGTGACGAGAACCGTCGTTGGGACGGTGCCCGCAACGCGGCCTTGAGTGAGATCTTCGGTTTCTACGGACTCGCTTACTGGTACGCCTGGCAGGTCACGATCCTCGGACTCGGACCGATCTGGATGAGTGACAACGATGCAGCGAAGAAGCGTGCAGCGCAGGAACTCGTCGACGGTGGTGTCATGGCGTTCGGCCTGTCCGAGCGTGATCACGGCGCCGACGTGTACTCCACCGACATGCTTCTCACTCCCACCGACGGCGACGTCGCCTTCCGCGCGAGCGGCGAGAAGTACTACATCGGAAACGGCAACGTAGCCGGAATGGTGTCTGTGTTCGGGCGGCGTACCGACGTCGAGGGTCCCGAAGGCTACGTGTTCTTCGTCGCCGACAGTGCACATCCGAACTATCAGCTTGTGGACAATGTCCTGCGCGGGCAAATGTACGTCAGCAATTTCCGCCTCGACGACTACCCGGTGCGCGAGGAAGACATTCTGCACACCGGCGTCGCCGCATTCGAGGCCGCGCTCAACACGGTCAACGTCGGAAAGTTCAACCTGTGCACCGGCTCCATCGGGATCACCGAACATGCGTTCTTCGAAGCAATCACTCACGCGCAGAATCGAATTCTCTACGGTAATCCGGTCACCGACTTCGCCCATGTACGCGCCGCCTTCGTCGACGCGTACTCACGTCTGATCGCGATGAAACAGTTCAGCGCGCGGGCGGTCGACTACTTCCGCAGCGCCAGCCTCGAAGACCGTCGCTACCTGCTGTTCAATCCCATGACCAAGGCCAAGGTCACCTCGGAAGGTGAAAAGGTCGTCGGGTTGCTGCACGACGTGATCGCGGCAAAGGGGTACGAGAAGTCCACGTACTTCCGTGAAGCAGCGCAGATGATCGGCACGCTGCCCAAGCTCGAGGGCACCGTCCACGTCAACGTCGGCCTGATCCTCAAGTTCTTGCCGAACTACCTGTTCAACCCCGCGGAGTTCCCGGAGATCGTCACGCGCGACGACGCAGCCGACGACGAGTTCTTCTGGAATCAGGGACCGACCCGCGGCGCTGCGAAGATCCAGTTCCACGAGTGGAAGCCCGTCTACGAGAAGCACTCTTCGATCCCGAACGTCGCTCGTTTCTACGAGCAGGCGATCGCACTCACCGAATTGCTCACTGCCGCAGCGCCGGACGCGCAGCAGCAGAAGGATCTCGATTTCATGCTCAATGTCGGGCACCTGTTCTCCCTCGTCGTCTACGGTCATCTGATTCTCGAGCAGGCCGAGATCAGCGGACTCGACGCCGACGTTGTCGATCAGATCTTCGACTTCCAGATTCGCGACTTCTCGGGATACGCGATCGCACTGCACGGAAAGCCGTCGTCGACGCCGGAGCAGCAGAAGTGGGCCTTGGCCGCAGTGCGGAAGCCTGTTGTGGACAGTGAACGCTTCGACCGGGTGTGGCAGCAGGTCAAGGCGTACGACGGTGCATACGAGATGCGCGCATGACCGCGCCGGTGGTACGTGAGCAGTTGATGGCCGTCGTGGAGGGATCCCCGAAAGCCGTCGGCGCGCATGATCGCTCGACCTGGGTTGCGCTGTTTGCCGAAGAGGGCCAGATCAACGACCCTGTAGGTTCACGTCCGCATAACGGGCAGGCGGCGATCGAGAGTTTTTACGACACGTTCATCGCCCCCAATTCGATCACCTTCCACGTCGAGCGCGATATCGTGTGCGGCCGCACAGTGTGGCGCGATCTGAGCCTCGCTACCGAGATGTCGACCGGAGTCGTCCTCGACGTGCCGATGCATTTGCGCTACGACTTGGTGGGGGAGCCCGATTCCTTGCGGATCGGAACCCTCTATGCGCATTGGGAATTGGCAACGATGCTGAGCCAGCTCGCTACCGCCGGCGTTGCCGGGGTGAAGGCTGCCGCGAAGTTGACCCCGCAGCTGCTCTCGAACCAGGGGATCGGCGGAGCGCTCGGATTCTCGCGCGGCATCTTCGGAGTCGGAGACAAAGGCAAGAAGGCGGCTTCGCGGTTCCTCGATGCGGCCGCTGTCGGTCGAACGCCGCCGGTACCCGTCGAGCTTCCGGCGGGGACGCAGTTGTCCAATGCCGACGTCAACGCTCTGCTCACCGGCGTGACGAAGAGCAAGATGCTGGTTGCCGGTCGCACCGTGACGGCGAGCGTAATCGTGTGCGGGGAACCGGCCATCGCCCTGTTCGGCTTCGAGGCGAGCGGTCATCGCCTCAATCGGGTGCGCTTCTTCACCGAGAGCTGATACCGAGAGCACTCGCATGCAGGTCAGGCTCGGCGCGCCACTCCGGCGCGCCGAGCCTTCGCTTTTCTGAGAATTGTCAGATCGCCCCGAGATCCGCAGACAGCCAGTGCTGCGGATTCATGTAGATCGCTACCTGCTCGCCCAACTGCGATCGCGCGAATTCGAGATATCCGTCGACCTTGTCCGGGGTCAGGTATCGCCGCGAGACTTCGACCAGCATCTCGTCGGTGCCCGGAACGATCTTGTCGACGGATCCGCTGACGCTGACGTAACGGATTGTCGGATCGAGCCTTTCGGCCATCAACGAGAAATGCCCGGCCGACTCGATGAGTCGAGCCTTTCGCGAATCCTTGCCCGTGAGGATCCATGGTTTGCCACCGGGTGAATACAGGTACCAGATCGGGACGGTCAACGGACCGCGTTCGGTGCCGTCCGCTACGGACAGCGCCCCGATGTGGGGTTCGGCCAGGAACTGTTCACGCTCATTTTCGGAGAGTGCCATTCCTCGAGATTACCGCGACGTTTGACATGGCGTTGTGACTCCGTACACAATCGATGTGCTCATTATGAACATGCGTTCGCAATGCGAACAGATCTCGATCTGGACTACTGGATCTGAACCGGTAGCGAACGCCCACAAGCAGTGAATGTCGAGGATCCGATGACCGCACCGCATACGCAATCGAGTTCAATCACCGGTTCGCCTGGGGCGCGTGCCGCAATGTGGGTAGCACCGTTGTGTTGGATAGCTGTGCTTCTGGACGGATTCGATCTGGTCGTACTCGGCGCGGTCATTCCTTCACTTCTCGACTACGACGCGTGGGGATTGAGTACCGGCACGATCACGATGATCTCGACCTTCGGGCTCATCGGCATGACCATCGGCGCCCTCGTCATCGGCACTCTCACTGACGTCATCGGTCGACGCCGCGCGCTGCTGTACGCCGTTGCCGCATTCTCGATTCTGACTCTGTTGTGCGCAATTGCGCCCAATCCGTTCATCTTCGGGCTGCTGCGCTTCCTCGCCGGGGTGGGACTGGGTGGCGCCCTTCCGACGGCATTGGCTCTGGTCAACGAATTCTCGAAGAAACAAGGCGGTGGATCTGCGTCGACCATGCTGATGACCGGCTATCACGTCGGCGCCGTTGCCACCGCCGCGCTGGCGCTCGTCGTGATCGAACCTTTCGGTTGGCGAGCGATGTTCGTTGTCGGCGCACTTCCTGCCGTCGTCCTGATTCCACTCATGTTGCGGTATCTGCCGGAATCCCCGTCGTACCTTCTCGCTCACGGAAAGCGTGCCGAGGCCGAGGAAATCGCTGCCCGCTACGGTGTCGAGCTCGAGGCTGCGCCTACGTCCGAAGCTGGGCGTGCCGAAGCCGCCAATCCCGTTCGCGCACTGTTCTCTTCGAAGTTCCTGCGTAACAGCATCGCCATCTGGATCACCAGTTTCATGGGCTTGCTGCTCGTCTACGGATTGAACACGTGGCTTCCGACGATCATGCGCGAGGCCGGTTACAACCTCGGAGCCTCGTTGACGTTCCTTCTGATCCTCAATGCCGGAGCCGTCGTCGGGCTGTTGATCGCCGGGGGCGTCGCGAACAAGATCGGCCCGCGTACCGCAGCAATCGTGTGGTTCACGGGAGCAGCGTTGTTCCTGGCGCTTCTGAGTGTGAAGGTGTCGTTCGGAATCTACGTGATGGTCTTCCTCGCCGGATGCTTCGTGTTCAGTGCACAGGTACTGGTCTACGCCTTCACGAGCGCCAATCACCCACCACAGATTCGCGCGACAGCGCTCGGATGGTCGGCGGGTGTCGGCCGGGTCGGTGCGATCTGTGGCCCGATTCTGGGCGGAGTTCTCCTGGGTGCGGGTTACGCCGTGCCGTGGGGCTTCTACGCTTTCGCGCTCGTCGGACTGCTCGGTGCAATTTCGATCTCCTGCACACGGGTTCGCACCTGAAATACCAGTTTCGCAGGTTGGTGCGCTACTGCTATCGTTGAATATGAGTATGAAGAGTAGCGCTATCGTCACGTCACGGGCACCGCTACCGATGCCATCGTCTCGATCCGGTTTGTGGTGGGGCTTGCTCGGTGTTCTGGCGTTCTCGTTCACCGTTCCGCTCACGAGGGTCGCCGTCGCGGATCTCGACCCCCTGTTCGTCGGCGCGGGCCGCGCCGTCGTTGCCGGGGCCCTTGCGATTGTGATGCTGTCGGTTACTCGCGCGACGCTTCCGACGCTTCGGCAGTGGTCTCGCATCGCACTCGTGACCGTTGGCGCGGTACTGGGGTTTTCACTGTTCACCACGTTTGCGTTGCAGACATCGCCGGCGAGTCACGCGGCAGTCGTGATCGGACTACTTCCCGCTGCGACCGCGGTATTTGCCGTCGTCCGAGGAAAAGAGCGTCCCAGTAAGGGATTCTGGTGGGCAAGCGCCGCCGGCGCGGTATCGGTCGTAGGGTTCGTGGCCGTCGCAAACGGCGGACTCGGCTCGTTCCATCTCGCTGATCTTCTTCTGTTCGCCGCGGTTGTCTGTGCAGCGCTGGCATATTCGGAAGGTGCGTTGCTGGCCCGCGAGATCGGGTCGTGGCAGACGATCGCCTGGGCATTGATTCTCGGACTGCCGGTCACGATTGCGTTGACGGTGGCGTCCATGGCCCAGGCTCCGGTCTCTGCCGATGTGAATTCGTGGCTTTCGTTTGCCTACCTGGGATGCGTGAGTATGTTTCTCGGGTTCTTTCCCTGGTACCGGGGTCTGGCGATCGGTCCCATTTCCACTGTGAGCCAAACACAGTTGGTTCAACCGGTGCTCAGCATTGCCTGGTCGGCGCTGATCCTCGGTGAGGCGTTGTCACCCTCGATCGTGGCTGGCGGCGTCGTCGTCATCGGGTGTGCCTGGCTTGCCCTGAAGGCGCGAGTGGCAGCGCCGCGTGCTGTGCCGGCACGCGACGCGACCACTGCCACCGATGATTCAGAAAAGCGGGCCGCCACCGAAGGCACTGCGGTGTGACGCAGGTTGTTTCCCGTTGGCGTCGGTGATGCCGTACTCGACGGCCGTCTCGGCGGTGATCAGTGTGTGACCGCTGCGCGCGTTCACTTCTGGATCGTTGGCCAATGCAGTGATGACCTGGCCGACGAATTCCGGGGTTTCGGCCTCGGCCAGTGAGAAGCCTTCGAAGCTCTCGATCCCACTCGCCTCCATCCGCTCGTTGCGGATCAACCCGAGCCAGAAGGAAAGTGCGGTGACGCCGGTTCCGTTCAATTCGACAGCCATGTCGGCGGCCATCTTGTCCAAACCTGCTTTCGACATCCCGTACAGGACAGAGTGCAGGTACCCGCGGGTGCCGAACGACGAGATATTGCCGATCACTCCACTGCCCCGGGGGACCATCAACTTCGCCGCTTCTACCGAAGCAACGTAGTGGGCGCGCAGTCCGATTCCGATCAGCGAATCCCAATCGTCGATCGGCCTCTTCCAGAACGGATCGGCGAAGCCGGCATAGCCCGCCGGGTTGGCCCAGACGTTGTTGACGAGAAGATCGAGGCGGCCTGACTGTTCCTCGGCGATGCGTGCAAACAGGTCGACGATCTTTTGATCGTCGGCGTGATCGCACTGCACGGCAATGCCGTGACCGCCGCGCTCGGTGATCTCCGCCGCGGTGCGATCGAGTGGGCCGTCGGCGCCGACGGTTCCTCGCGCCGTCACGTACACCGTCCAGCCGTCGCTTCCCAGTGCGAGGGCAATGCCTTTACCGACGCTCCTACTTGCGCCGGTCACGAGCGCTACTTTGCCGTTTGTCGACGTGGTCATCGGGGGCCTCCCAACGAACCCTCGGCGATATCAGTGTCGGGGGACAGGGGAGTGGTGATCGACCACGTCTCCGTGAAGTGGCATTGACTCATTTTCCACACACCGTCCTCGATTACGTATTTGTCGTCGTATTCGCCGGTCATCAACTTCTCGGTGCGTCCGACAGTGTCGACCTGGCGGAACTGCAGAGTCCATCGCCCCACCGCCGACGTCTCCGAGGTCAGTGTGATGTCGGGATGCAATCCGTGATGCATGTCGAGTACCGCGTACCGGCCGTCGACCTTGCGAAGAGCGATCTTCTCGAAGATGTCCGCCATCGGCCCGGCGTCGTCGAACGCGCCGAGACGGCCGTAGTCGATCGACGCTCCTGAACGGATGAAGCTGCTGCGGAACCGAACCGGATCCTTGGCGTCACATGCTCGCCAGTAGCCATGTTTGAGCTTCTTGATTTCCTCGATCTGTTCGAGCGCGTCGAGGCGTTGTGCGAGATCCACTACCGTCGGTCCTTTTCGTCTGGGTTTCCCGGAGACATGTCGGATCGACTGTAGGGTGTCCTCAGTCACATGTGTGTAGTTTTTCCCAGTGACCGGTCAGGAAACGGTGTCGGTTTCGCTCGAGGATTCGTCGCCGGTGAGAGTGATTGCAGTCGAGTCGCTGAAGACGCTGCCCCAGAGTTCGCCGAGGGCCGGATCTTCTTCGGCGTGTTCGGGTGCCATCATTGCGAGCAGATTGTTGATCAGCATGCCGTTCGCGATGAACAAGCGTGCTTGCTCGGGCGTGCAACCGGTGCGCTCGCGCAGCAAGGTGTAGATGCCGGACATGGCGGTCCGGGACACGGCGGCGACGTCGTCGGTGCTGGTTGCGAAGCCGTGCAACATGACGAGCAGCAGATCCCGGTCGAGGACCAGCTCGCCGTAGGCGGATCCGAGTTCGGCCCAGAACTGCGGATTGCTCGGATCGATTGTGACGGTGTCCAATTTGTCGTTGAAGGTGCGGACGATTTCGTCGAGCGCACGCGTGAACACCGCGTGGAACAAATCTGCCTTGGTCCCGAACATGCGCACGACGTAGGGCTGCGAGACGCCGGCTTCCTTGGCGACGGCGTCCGTGCTGGTGCCGGAGTATCCGCCCTTTGCAAATGCCCGCGTTGCCGCGGCAAGGACCAGTGCGCGACGTTCCGGTGCGCTCATCCTGCGGGTACGTGGTTCAGCTGCACCGATCGACATATTGACACGTTATCACCGGATAGCTTAGTTTCGACTTAAGTAATCAATTGATGCCTTAAGGCACCTTCACCATCGAGGAATCACGATGACCGTTTTGACGAAGTCCGGATCGGACGCCGCATCCGGGTCGGAAAACAGTGGAGGACGTAAGGTTCCGATCGCGATAGCGATGGTTGCTGCTTCTCTGCCCATGTTCATGGCTACCCTCGACAACCTCGTGATGACGAGCGCGCTGCCGGTGATCGAGAAGGAACTGAACGCGTCCGTCGGGCAGCTCCAATGGTTCATGAATGCGTACACGCTCTGCTTTGCGACGCTGATGCTTTCGGCGACGACGCTCGGCGATCGGTGGGGACGCCGCCGGATGTTCGTGTTCGGAATCGGGCTGTTCACGGCTGCATCGATCGCTTCGGCGCTGTCGACAACTCCCGGCCTGCTGATTGCGGCCCGGGCATTTCAAGGCGCGGGCGCAGCCGCGATCATGCCGCTCTCGCTGACCCTCCTCGTCGCAGCGGTACCGGAAGCCAAGCGCGCCATGGCAATCGGTGTCTGGGGTGGCGTCTCCGGACTGGGAATCGCGATGGGTCCCGTGGTCGGTGGAGCGGTAGTCGACGGGTTCTCGTGGCAGGGAATCTTCTGGATCAACGTGCCGGTTGCGATCGTTGCCGTTCCTCTCGCGTTGTATGCGTTGCGTGAATCGACCGGTCGCACACAACCTCTCGACCTTCCCGGTGTCGCACTCGCCGGACTCGGTGTGTTTCTGGCGGTGTGGGGGATCGTTCACGGCAACGACGACGGCTGGGGATCGCTTGGAGTGGTTGCGTCGTTGGTCGGTTCCGCAGTCGCGTTGGCGCTGTTCGTTCTTCGCGAGATGAAGACGTCACATCCGGTCATGCCACTACGTCTGTTCCGTTCACGCAGCTTCTCGATGGCGAACGTCATCGGCTTGACCTTCTCGATCGGGATCTTCGGAGCGGTGTTCCTTCTGTCGCAGTACCTCCAGATCGTGATGGGCTACAGCCCGTTCCAAGCAGGCCTGCGGACGCTTCCGTGGACGGCAGCGCCGATGATTTTCGCTCCTCTCGCCGGTTTTCTGGCGCCGAAGGTCGGGCTCCGTTCACTTCTGCTGACCGGTCTGCTGCTCCAGGCCGGAGCATTGTTCTGGTTGGCCGCGTTGATCGGTCCCGACGTGACGTACGGTTCGCTGGTTCCGGCGCTACTGATGGCGGGCATCGGCATGGGCCTGACCTTCGCGCCGAGTTCCACGGCTGTCCTCGTCGACATGGATGAGCCTGATCACGGAACGGCCAGTTCGACCAACTCGACGCTTCGCGAGATCGGTGTTGCGCTGGGAATCGCGGTTCTTACCGCAGTCTTCCTTGCGGCCGGGGGTGCGCTCACGCCACTCGGTTACGGAGATGCGCTGACACCTGCACTGCGCGTCGGCGGTTGCTTCGTGTTGGTGGCCGTGGTTGCGGCTTGGTTCGTGCCCTCGCATCGCAAGGCCTGAGCCACTGCTGTGCGCCTTTATTAACCGCCGGCGGTTAATAAAGGCGCACAGCAGTTTACGAAGCCGGTTCCCCTGGGAACGCTGAGGTGGCCGGAGCGGTTCCCAGCGCGGACCGCCATCCGGCGCCGCGGATTGCCGCATCGGTCAGGCCGTCGATTCCGAACGTGCGGAGTTGGTCGGTATCGACCTGTTCGACGAATGCCCGGTAGGTCACGGCGGTGTCGGATTCGATCTGTGCTGCCAGTTGTGCCGCGGTAACGGAGTCCGTCACCGGGAACGGGATCTCGTAGGCTGCCGCGGCTGTCGGCGGGGTCTCGCCTGCGTCGGTCGACAGGGCAACCAGCGCATCACGTCGCGCGCGGTGCGCGGCTGTATGTGTGGCAACTTCGTTGACACGGGCAGGATTCGAAAACGCGGCAACCACTCCGTAAGCGAAGATCGCGGCATTCTCTGATTCGATTGCGGTCAGCAAGGCAGAACTCTCGGTTCGACGGGTGTGCGAAGTGATCATGGAAGCAACACCGCAACCTGGGTCGAGCACGACGCGCTGATCGAACCGAGCAAGCCCGCGCGATAGCCGGACATCGTGCGAGCGAGATCCGCGGCACTGCGCGCCGAATCGTTAAGCGAGGTCCTCAAGGTGTCAACGCCCGTCGGAGCGTTTGCGACCGAGGTCGACGGGGGCGCAGTGGTCGTAGCGCCGCCGCCTGCTGCTCGCGCAATCTCGGCGTCGAGTTCGAGTGCATGCGCTGTGCGTTCGGCGCTGATCGTGGTCAGTGATGCCGACTTGTCCGGCGCAAGAGCGATGGCGGCGGTTGCGGCTGCCGCGTCGGAGCGAGCTCGCTCGGCCTGGGCCGTCAACTGGTCGACTTCTGCAGCCGCCTCCGCTGTGCCGTTGTCGGTGCAGGCGGACAACGAGAAGGCTGCAGCGCCCAACGCTGCTGCGGTTCCCGTCATCTTGAGCGCACTCCGCCGGGAGAGTGGGGTAGTAGTCATGGGCGTCAGCACCAGTCCATCGTGCCAGGTGGTCGGCCGATCGTTCGAATCCGCGGCACGTGTTCAAGTGTGACGTGCGTCGGGCACTCTGGTCACGGAGACGCGTAATGAGCGGTACTCTTGGATGCTTGCAGCATGAGGCACCTGGTGTCCTTTCATGCTCGCAGCCGCCCACGTCGACAGTCGACACAAGTCGGACAATCGACGACAACTGAAATGAGGAGTTCGCGAGATGCCGGTGCCATCCAGGGAGAGGGTGATCGAGCTGATCTCCGAACTCGTGCACGCCCAGGGTTACGACGTCGAAGACGTTGTCGTGACCAGTGCGGGCAAGCACAGCGCGGTGCGCATCATGGTCGACAGCGATGCCGGGATCGAACTCGATGCCGCCGCAGAGATCAGCAGACTCGTTTCGGAACTTTTCGACAGCCTCGAGGAAATCGGTGAAACGCCGTACACCCTCGAGGTGACCTCCCCGGGAATCGATCGTCCACTGACGCTCGAGCGTCACTGGCGTCGAGCTCGTGGACGCAAAGCGCGTATCGATCTGGCCGGCGAGACCGTGGTCGGCCGTATCGGAACGTTGAACGACGATTCCGTGGCGGTTGTCATCGGTGGCCGTGGCGGACTGACCGTGCGAGAGATTGCACTGGGCGACGTTCAGAAGGCCGTAGTTCAGGTGGAGTTCTCGAAGCCCAGTGAGGCGGAGTTGGAACTCGCGGGCGGCATCCCGGAGGGGCGCGCAGTTCCCTCGGATGCGGTTGACCTCACCGATGACTCGGGCGTGGACAGTGTCGAAGACGACGAAGCAGAATTAGAAGACGTAGAAAACGAAGAAGGGTTCGACAAGTGAATATCGACATTGCAGCGTTGCGAGCGATCGAAGCCGAAAAGGGCGTTTCGATCGAAACTGTGATCGCCACGATCCAGACCGCGCTGCTGACGGCGTACCGCCACACCGAGGGGCACAAGCAGAACGCTCGGATCGATGTCAACATCAAGACCGGTTCGGTGCGAGTGATGGCACACGACACCGATGCCGACGGCAACATGATCGGCGAGGAGTGGGACGACACTCCCGAAGGATTCGGTCGAATCGCGGCGACCACCGCACGCCAGGTCATCCTGCAGCGTTTGCGCGACGCCGAGCACGAGCGCAGTTTCGGTGAGTTCTCCACCCATGAGGGTGAAATCGTCGGCGGTGTCATTCAGCGCGACACGCGTGCAAACTCTCGCGGGATGGTCGTCGTTCGAATCGGCAGCGAATCCAATGGCGCCGAAGGATTGTTGCCGCCCGCAGAACAGGTTCCCGGCGAGAACTACGAACACGGCGAGCGCATCAAGTGCTACGTCGTCGGGGTTGCTCGCGGCGCCCGTGGCCCCCAGATCACCCTCTCGCGGACCCATCCGAACCTGGTTCGCAAGTTGTTCGCACTCGAGGTTCCGGAGATCGCGGACGGCAGCGTCGAGATCATCAACGTCGCGCGCGAAGCGGGACACCGTTCCAAGATCGCCGTTGCCTCACGCGTGCAGGGGCTGAACGCAAAGGGTGCATGCATCGGCCCGATGGGTCAGCGCGTCCGCAACGTCATGAGCGAACTTGCGGGGGAGAAGATCGACATCATCGACTTCGACGAAGATCCCGCGACGTTTGTGGGCAACGCACTTTCCCCGTCGAAAGTGGTCTCCGTCACTGTCGTCGATCCCGAGGCTCGTGCGGCCCGTGTCATCGTGCCCGATTTCCAGCTTTCGTTGGCCATCGGAAAAGAGGGTCAAAATGCCCGCCTGGCTGCACGGTTGACGGGTTGGCGTATCGACATTCGGAGCGATGCGGCACCCGTTGGCGACGCGTCCGACCGGCCCGCCACGTCCAACGGATAACGGTGGAATGCAGTGATCGAGACGGTTCGGCGGTAGAGTGGACAATGGTTCGACGTGAGTCCTCGGATTCTGCGCGCGTGAAACCCGGTTCGCCGGTCAGAACGTGTGTGGGGTGCAGGGAACAAGGGTCGGCTGTCGATCTGTTGAGGGTCGTGGTTGGTGAGCAGGGGCCGGAGGGTTCCCCGCTCGTCCCCGACGTATCGCGAAGACTCCCCGGTCGAGGTGCATGGCTGCACCTGGATCCGAGTTGTCTGAGCCTGGCAGAGCGGCGCCGAGCATTCAGCAGAGCACTGCGAGTGTCCGGAAATCTGGACACGTCCGCTGTCGACCAGCTGGTCGACGCAGTTCACACAAAAGCAGTACCTCTCGAGAAGAACAGGCACAAGCACTCATGAGCACACCGTGAAGCACCAACGATGAACGTCCATCGGCGATAACCCGAGGACG
>NZ_LEKE01000078.1:0-22537 GCF_001029585.1 Rhodococcus sp. ARP2
CATCGAACTCCCCATACGAAAGCACCTCATCCCCACACACCACCGCCCGCGACCCCGAAGAAACCCCCACCACAGAATCAAAACCATCCAACAACAACCCACCCACAACCGGACGAGACGTGTCGTTGAAGTCTTCGATGATGTTCTGTATTTCCTTGGTGGACAACAGTTCCACGTCACCGACAGCAGTCCCCGGATTCGTGACCATCACACGGAGAATGGTGGTCAGGCGCTCGGCTAGCCCGCCAACAGTAGCGGCGTCGAAAAGATCTGTGGCGTAGAGCCACGACATCACCATGCCGGCACCGACGCCGGCCTCGCCTTCAACCGGCGATGCCGTCAGCTGAAGGTCAAATTTTGCGATATCGATTCCCGCATCGAACTCCGAGACTCGCAGGTCAGGCAACTCCAGAGCGTCACCTGCCATGTTCTGGAAGAACAACGCAACCTGGAACAACGGATGATGCGCCTGCGAACGGGCCGGATCGAGAACCTCCACCAAACGCTCGAAAGGCAAGTCCGCGTTGGCAAATGCACCCAAATCGGTTTCACGAACCTGATCGAGAAGATCGGCAAACGATATGTTCGGCGTCACCGGCGTACGCAACACCAGTGTATTGACAAACATCCCGATCAGATCATCGAGCGCAGGTTCCCCCCGACCGGAAATCGGCGAACCGATAACCACGTCGTCAGTCGACGCCATCCGCGCAAGCAGCACCGCAAGGGCCGCATGCACAACCATGAACAGCGAAACACCACGATCCAACGCCAATTGCTCCAGAGCCCTGTGCAACTCACCGTCGATATCGAAACGATGCACCGCGCCACGCGTCGACACAACCGCCGGGCGCTTCCGATCGAACGGCAGATCGATCTTCTCCGGCAACCCCGCGAGATTCTCACTCCAATAACGCAATTGCTCCGACATCAACGACGCCGGATCAGAATCGACCCCCAAAACCTCATGCTGCCACAACGCAAAATCTGCGTATTGCACCGCAAGCGGCGACCACGCCGGGGCAGCGCCCTGCGCCCGGGCAAGATAGGCCAATGCAACATCACGCACCAGAGGACCCACCGAAACACCGTCGGCAGAGATATGATGAACCACCATTGCGAGAACGAATTCACTTGGGCTGGTACGGAACAGACGAACCCGAAGTGGAACGGCAACGGAAACGTCGAACCCAACGGTCACCAGCGGCGCCAAAGCTGCAAGCAACTCCGACTCGTCGAGATCCCGAGGAGTCAGATCGATATCGGCCGTCGACACCTCGAGAACGTCCTGATAACCGATACCGCCGAACTCCGGATACACAGTCCGCAGCACCTCGTGCCGAGCGACAACATCCTCAACAGCGCGCGCAAGCAAACTCACGTCCAGTTCACCAGACAGTCGCAAGACGATCGGAATATTGTTCACTGCAGATTCCGCGTCGAACCGACTCAGGAACCACATGCGCTGTTGTGCAAGAGACAATGGCACACGATCAGGACGAATCATCGGCGCCAAGGCCACATACCCGATCGTTTCCGTCTCGGCTTCGATGCGAGCGGCGAGCGCTTCGACGGTAGACGCTTCGAACAGAGTCTTCACCTGAACGCGGGTATCGAACGCTGTGCCCAGACGACCGGCCAGCTTGGCGGCGAGCAGGGAGTTGCCACCCAATTCGAAGAAATCATCCGAAGCGCCGACCTGTTCGAGGCCGAGCAGATCGGCAATCGCGTCGGCCACAAGCTTCTGGGCAGGCGTGGATGGCGCTTGGTACGAGCGCGATTCGAATGTGGGCGCCGGCAATGCGTCGACGTCGAGCTTGCCGACCGGGGTCAGCGGAATATCTTCGAGCATCACCATTGCGGCCGGGACCATGTGCCGAGGCAGTGCGCCGCGTGCGTGGACTGTCAACGCCTCAGCGCCGAGCGTGTTTCCGGCCTTTACATACGACACCAATGCTGGTTCACCCGTCGGCCCACTCCGAGGAAGTGTCGCCACAAATTCGACGCCGAGCACCGAGGCGAGAACTGCGTCGATCTCACCGAGTTCGATGCGGAATCCGCGAATCTTGACCTGAGAGTCACCGCGGCCGAGGTATTCGAGACTGCGTTGGTCGTCGCCGGCCTTGATCCAGCGAACGGTGTCGCCGGTGCGGTACAGACGTTCGCCCGTGTCCGCGAACGGGTTTGCCACAAAACTTGCCGCAGTTGTCGCGGGTAGCTGGTTGTACCCGCGGGCGAGATGTGTTCCGGAAACATACAATTCGCCGGCAGTGCCGGTCGCCACCGGCTGCAGGCGGGAGTCGAGAACGTAGAGTCCGACGCCGCGCACCGGGCCGCCGATCGTGACCGGACTGTCGACCGTCAGTTCGGCAATCGATGCGACGACGGTGGTTTCGGTGGGGCCGTACGCGTTGAAGAATCTTCGTCCAGGGGCCCACTGCGTCACCAGTGCGGGCGAACATGCTTCGCCGCCCACGACAACAACGTCGAGCGTGTCGAAATCGCCCTCCGCAGAGAGTGATCCCAGTGCAGCAGGAGTCATGAACGCGTGGGTGATCTTTTCTTCGGTGAGCAGTTCGGCGAGCTCGTCGCCGCCGTACACATCGAGGCGTGCGATCACCATCGTGGAACCGGTGCCGAATGCGAGGAGCAATTCTAGAACGGAGGCATCGAAGCTGGGCGATGCAAAGTGCAGGGTTCGGGATGCAGAAGTGAGACCGTAGCGCTCGATCTGCTCGGCACACAGGTTCGCAATGCCCCCATGCGTGACGACAACGCCCTTGGGTCGACCGGTCGAACCCGAGGTGTAGATCACGTAAGCGGGATGCTCCGCACGCAAAGTTCCGACACGTTCGGTGTACGACACCGGTTCGGCAGGAAGTTCGGCCGTCTTTGCCAGGAACTCGGCGTTGTCGAGTTCCCACCACTGCATACTCGCCGGCAGTCCGTCGGCGACAGCGCCTACCGTCAAGCCGATCGAGACGCCGGAATCGACAAGCATGTGCAAGGCGCGGTCGGCCGGGTAGTTGGGATCAACCGGTACAAATGCGGCCCCGGTCTTCGCGACGGCCCACAGTGCGCACACCGACTCGACGGAGCGTGGGATGGAGATCGCTACCCGATCTTCCGGTCCCACTCCGTGAGCAATGAGGAAACGCGCCAGCTGCGACGACGCGGCATCCAGCTCGGCATAGGTGACCGAACGACCGTCGAAGCGGATGGCGACGGCGCCTGGGTCGATATCGACGGCAGCCGCCAGTAGCTGCGGCAGCAAGGGCACTCGAACGCGGCGAGTACGGGTGGGACGGGGTTTGCGGCTTCCGCGTGTCTTTGCGGGGGTCAGATCGTCCGCGCTCATGCGATCACGTCCGATGATCGATCTGCGTGTACGTCGGCCCCTTGCGCCATCAGACAACTCACCTTCGCGTAATACTTGTTTTCACGGTCATCTCGCCCGTTGCGGCTCCCCACAATGCATCGGCAACCGAGTGCCATTGTTACAGCCGCGGAGTTGCCGAGCGCCGCATACCGCGAGTGGATATGAGTTCCACCACTCGCGGTACGTGAGGTCACCACGACTGTGGGCTGTGCTCCTCGAGAACGTGTTCGAGATCCGGCAGTTCGCTGCGATCGATGCTTGCAGCGTCGTCCACCGACAGCACCGCGTGTGTCACCCACTCGTCGGCCAGCAGGTCGTCGAGCGATTCGATGTCACTACCTGCTACCACCCACGCAGCACCCGCCGATGCAGCGAGCAGAATCGCGGGCACCCGTCCGCTCGCGTCGATCGAGCCGGTCTGCAGCACTCGCGACTCGCCATCAACCGCGTACTTCTCGCTCCAGGTCGACAGGGTTGCGGTGAGTTCCCCGTACGTCTGCTCCCAGGCTCCGTCTCCGAACACCTGGAATGCGGCGTCGTCCGCGGTGAGCGGGCGAATGCGGTCGGTGTAATTGATCGCACGCGCCGGTTGTGCGACCGCAGCGTCGAGTGTTTCCGGCGTGATCGTCATGACAGAGTCCGGAATCTCTCCGGCCTGCCCGACTGCAATCACTGCCCCGGTCTTGACAATTGCCCAGCACGCCACCACTTCGCCTACTCCCGATACGCCGGAGAGGCTCACGACGTCTCCTGGACCGACACCACCATCGATGAGCAGACGCGCAAGCTGCGAGGAACGTGAATCGACTGCGGCATAGTCAATTTCCTCGTCGCCGACCACAACGGCGGGAGCTTCGGGATCAGCCTCGACTGTCGACGCCAGCAGTTGCGGCAGGAGCGCCGCACCTGATCCGCTCGGAGCGATGGACTGAACTGCAGCGCCGAGAGCCTCGTCTTTCTCTGCTGCTGTGAGCAATTCGATGTCGCCGACCGGCCTCGACGGGTTGTCGGTGACCTGTTCGAGTACGCGAACAAACCGCTCCACGAACGATTCGACGGTTCCCTGGTCGAACAGATCAGTCGAGTAGATCCAGACGCCGGAGAGTCCGTATCCGTCCGCGGCGCTACTGAGCGTCAATTGCATGTCGAACTTCGTGATCGCCACTGGTGAATCGACTCCGCTGATCGTCAAGCCCGGCAGCGAGAACTCGGCTCCGCCAGCGGGTTCCAGCGACAAGATGATCTGGAAGAGTCCGTCGGCCGAGGCACCCAACGCTTCGGATACTTCCTCGAACGGGAGGTCGGACTTCCCGAAGGCCTCCAAATCCACGTCGCGCACGGCAACAACCAGATCGTCGAAACTTGCTGCAGTGTCTACCTGAGTCCGCAAGGCAAGCGTGTTCACGAACATTCCGACCAGATCGTCGAGCGCACGCTCCCCTCGCCCACCTACGGCGGTACCGATCGCGAAGTCATTGGTTGCCCCGACGCGAGCAACCAATACGGCCAGTGCGGCGTGCAATGCCATGAAGGCAGTCGCATTCCGTTCGCGGGCGATCTCTACCAACCGGGCGTGGATCTGCTCACTGACGGTGAACTCGACGGCACCCGCTGCCGGTGACACCGCACTCGGACGTGGGCGATCCGTCGGAAGTCCGGCCATCGCGGGAAGCGCAGCAAGCTTGCCCCGCCAGTACTCGAGTTGAGCGGCAGCGACACTACCGACCTCGTCGGCCGTGCCCACGACGTCACGCTGCCACAGCGCGAAGTCCGCGTACTGCACGGTCAATGGACTCCACCCGGGAATGCTGCCTCTGGTCCGGGCTTCGTACGCGATCATCATGTCGCGCGCCAACGGCGCCATCGACTCACCGTCGGCGGCAATGTGGTGTGCAACAAGAGCAAAGACGTACTCGCCGGTCCCGCAGTGCAGAAGTTCCATCCGCACAGGTACTTCTGTGGAGACGTCGAAGCCCGTCGACATCACAGCGGCGACGCGCGAGTACAACTCGGATGCGTCCGCAACGGCAGCGACGGCGCACTGCGGCGCATCGTCGACGTCGAGAATCCGTTGTGTTGGTCCGTTGTCGTCTGCCGGATAGAACGTCCGGAGCGACTCGTGCCGATCGGTGACATCGCGCAGAGCTGCCCGCAATGCGTCGACGTCGAGGTCGCCGGTCAACCGCAGCGCCATCGGAATGTTGTACGTCCCTGCGGCCGTGTCCATCTGGTTGACAAGCCACATCCGCTGCTGCGCGAGTGACAGTGGCAACCGGTCCGGGCGTTCTGCGGCTTCGAGTGACTTTCGTCGACCCGAACCGACTGATGCCGCAATGGCAAGGGCCAGTGCCTCGACTGTCGTGGCGTCGAACAACATCCGAACCGGAACAGTGGTATCGAGCGCCTGACCGAGACGGGCCGCGAGCCGCGTCGCGATAAGCGAGTTTCCGCCGAGCGCAAAGAAATCGTCGTCGAGTCCGACTCGGTCTACGCCGAGAAGATCGGCAAAAACAACTGCAACTGCCTTCTCGACAACGGTGAGCGGTTCACGGTACTGCGCCGTGTCGAACACCGGGTCGGGCAGGCTCCGACGGTCGATCTTTCCGTTCGCGTTGAGCGGCACCGAGTCCAGGACGATGAACGCCGACGGAACCATGTACTCCGGCAAGCGCTGCGCTACAGCGTCCCGCAGGATTTCCGGAACGATCACAGCGCCTGGGACGCCAACGACATAGGCAACCAACTGGTCGCCCACCGCCGAATCAGCGTGGACTGTGACGACGGCGGTCCCGACGGAATCCACGGCGTTCAAAGCAGATTCGATCTCACCGAGCTCGATGCGTAAGCCGCGGATCTTGACCTGGAAGTCCGTGCGCCCGATGTACTCGAGCTCACCGGCTGTGTTGCGGCGCACGAGGTCGCCGGTTCGATACATGCGCTCGCCGGCCATTCCGAAGGGGTTGGCAACAAACCGTTCTGCCGTCAGGTCGTACCGGTTGCCGTAGCCACGACCGACTCCGATACCACCGACGTACAGCTCGCCGACAACTCCGGACGGAACAAGACCCAATCGTGAATCCAGCACGTAGAGATCGATGTTCGACACCGGTGAGCCAATCGGAACACCAAGTGTGTCCGCAACCGTCGCCTGTTGGAACGACACCACATCCGACGCTTCGGTGGGACCGTAGCTGTTCACGATTCGAACTCCGCGCGAAAGCAGGTGCCCCAGACGGCTGACCTGTATCGGCTCTCCGCCGAGGAACACCACCTCGAGGCTTGCCAGCACGTCGTCTTCGTCGGAATCGATCAGAGCGTCGAAAGCACTGGGTGACATGTTTGCCGTCGTGACTCGCTCGTCTGCGATGACACGAAGGATCTCACTCGGGTCGAAGCCGGCGGGTGCGAGGTGCACACTTCCACCACTCGTCAGTGGTCCCCACACGTTCTTCTGCGTGAGGTCGAAACTCGGTGACGACGCCACTGCCACCCCGGCGCGTGCCGGCAGCGAAGAGTTATACCACGCAACGGTATTCGCTATACCTGCCATCGGGACGACGGTCGGCTTCGGTCGCCCGGTCGAACCGGACGTGGAAATGACGTAGCCGACTCGGGCATCCGCGCCGTCCTCACGCCAATGATCAATCCACGACGGTGCGTCGGCAGCGACCACGGGTTCGTCACCGATGAGCACCACTGGGAGATCGAGGCCGGGCGTCTCGATCGCCACCACACACCGTGCCGCGATATCGGTGAGCAGTGCGCTCACCCGTTCTTCCGGAAGAGCAGGGTCGATCGGAAGATAGCCGGCACCGGCTTTCCACACAGCCACCATCGCTACGACCCACTGCCAGGACCTCGGCAGGATCAAGCCGACAACGTCGTCCGGACGGACGCCGGCGACGACGAGTTGAGCGGCCGCGACCGAGGACAGTGCATCGAGGTCCCCGTAGGACAATTCGACGTCACCGGCAACCGCTGCGCACGCCGACGGATCGGTGTCGACGTACTGTGCGAACAGCATCATCGGTGACGCGTCGAGCCGGCCATCGTCACTGCCCCGTGACCAGTCGAGAATCTGTGCGTGTTCGGATGTTTCGATGATATCGATGTCGCCGACCGCCTGTGCCGAGTCGACTACTGCAGCATTCAGAACGCGGAGGAATCGGTTCGCGAGGGATGCGATTGTCGACTCGTCGAACAGGTCGGTCGCGTATGTGAACTGGGCGGTCAGTCCTCCGTTGCCCGACGACTCGGACTCGATCAAGGTCAGTTGCAGATCGACCTTTGCCAGCAGGTCCGGCAACGCGAAGTCGGCAACGTCCAGATCCTGCAACTGCAGAACCGATCGCTGCAGGTTCTGGAACGCCAGACCGACCTGGAACAACGCATGCCTGGCCTGAGATCGCTCGGGGTTGAGAATCTCGACGAGCCGTTCGAAGGGGACGTCCGCGTGCGAGAACGCGCCGAGATCCGATTCCCGGACATGTCTGACCAAGTCTGCGAACGACGATTCGGGGTCGACCTCGGCGCGAAGCACCAGGGTATTGACGAACATACCGATCAGATCGTCGAGAGCACGTTCACCACGGCCGGCGGCCGGGGTACCGATCACGATGTCCGATGTCCCGGACATCCTCGCGAGCACGACCGCCAGGGCGCTGTGCACCACCATGAAGAGCGATGCATTGACCTCACGGGCCACTCGATCGAGACCCGCCCGGAGCTCGGCATCGATCGAGAAATCGTATCCCGCTCCGCGGTGCGATTCGATGCGCGGCCGCGGACGATCCGTCGGCAGATCCAACTGGTCCGGAATGCCGGCCAAGCGTTCCTGCCAGTACGTGACCTGCTCGGAGATAACCGATTCGGGATCGTCCTCGCTGCCGAGGATCTGCCGCTGCCACAACGCAAAGTCGGCGTACTGCACCGGCAATGGTTGCCACTGCGGCGACTGCCCTTGCGACCGTGCAACATACGCTGAGACGAAGTCGCGGATCAGCGGGCCCATCGAGAAGCCGTCACCGCTGATGTGATGGATCACAAAAACGAGGACGTACTCGGACTGGCTCAAATCGAATAATTGCGCTCGAACCGACGCCTCGTGGGTGACGTCGAATCCGGGAAGGATCACGCCTGCAACCCGATCGATGACAACGGATTCGTGAATACGAACCGGCGTCAGATCCGGAACCATCCGGTCCACATCCACCAACTGCTGATAGCCGACGCCGTCGATCTCTGGATACACCGTTCGCAAAATCTCATGACGTTCGAACACGTCCACCAGCGCAGCCTGCATCGCCGCAATGTCCAGCTCTCCGATCAGCCTGATGGCCACCGGGATGTTGTCCACACCCGAGGACGCGTCGAACCGGTTGAGGAACCACATGCGTTGCTGCGCAATCGACAGCGGAACACGATCCGGTCGTTCCTGCGCCACCAGCGGCGGGCGGGCACCCTTACCGGATTGCGAGTCGATAAGCGAGGCAAAGGATTCCACACTGGACGCGTCGAACAGCAGGCGAACAGGAACCGTCGTGTCGAGCGCCTCGCCGAGTCGCGCAACGACCTGAGTCGCGATGAGCGAGTTGCCGCCGAGCGAGAAGAAATCATCGTCGAGGCCAACCTGCTCGATGCCGAGCAGGTCGGAGAAAATCCGCGCGACCGCAAGCTCCGCCACGCTCCGTGGCTCACGGAAGGCAGCGATCTGAGCAACAGGATCGGGCAACTGCTTGCGATCCAGCTTGCCGGACGTGCCCAGCGGGAATGCCTCGAGCACAACGTGCGCCGTCGGGACCATGTAGCCGGGCAGTCGTGCGGCCAGTGCTGTCTCGACCGATGCCCAGTCCACTACCGCGCCGGCGTGTCCCACAACGTAGGCAACCAATTGTTCGTTGCGCACTGCCACCGCAGCCGACGCAACGGACGGCTGATCGCGCAATGCTGCCTCGATCTCGCCCAGTTCGATCCGCAATCCGCGGAGTTTGACCTGGAAGTCGGTCCGCCCGATGTATTCGATCTCACCAACGCTGGAATCATCCCCCCTCGCTCCGCTCGACCGTTTCCACCGCACCAGGTCACCCGTGCGATACAGCCGACTGCCGGAAGGTCCGTACGGATCTGCGACAAAACGATCTGCCGTGAGGTCCGGCCGACCGACGTAGCCGCGCGCCAACTGGATTCCCGCCAGGTACAGCTCACCCGAGACACCCACCGGCACTGGGCGCAGACGCGAATCCAACACCAGGACACGGGTGTTCCAGACCGGCGATCCGATCGGGACGATCTCGGAATCCGATGGCGTGACCTCGTGGAATGTGACGTCGACTGCCGCTTCGGTAGGCCCGTACAGATTGTGCAGTCGAGCCTGTGGAAGGAGTGTGCACAGTTCCTGCGCAACCTGCGGTGGCAGTGCTTCGCCCGAGGCAAATACCCGACGCAGAGCATCCGCTCCGCGAACTGCGGGTTCTGCGACAAACAGTTCGAGCATCGAGGGCACGAAGTGCACAGTGGTGACGCCGTGTTCTGCGATAGCAGCTGCGAGGTATGCCGGTTCCCGGTGTCCGTCCACTGCAGCAACGACCAATCGAGCGCCAACCTGCAACGGCCAGAAGAACTCCCACACCGACACATCGAACGTGAACGGCGTCTTCTGCAACACCACATCATCGCCGGTCAGCCCGTACTCCGCCTGCATCCACACCAAACGATTCACAATCGCCCGATGCGAAACCGCAACACCCTTCGGCTTACCGGTCGAACCGGAAGTGAAGATCACGTACGCCGTGTTGTCACTGCGCAACGGAGATAGACGATCCGCATCGGAGATCGCAGCGTCCGAGTGAGTGGACAGGTCGAGCGTATCCACCTGAACAACCGGACAGACCGACGTCTCGAATCGATCCAGCGTGGTGGTGAGGACACAGACCGGGACAGCGGTCGAAAGAACGTACTCATTGCGTTCGGTCGGCTGATCCGGATCGATCGGAACGTACGCGCCGCCTGCCTTCACTATCGCGTACATCGCGACAAGCAGGTCGAGCGATCGTCGCATCGACAATCCCACCATGGAATCGGGACCGACACCGATCGAGATCAAATGGCGTGCAAGACGATTGACCCGGGCGTCGAATTCCGCGTATGTCAGCGTCGTAGCGTCGAACGTGATTGCCGGCGCATCCGGCGTTGCCGACACCTGGGCGTCGAAGAGATCTACCAGGGTGGAGTCGGGAACACGACGCTCGGTCGAGTTCCATTCGACGAGCACTCGCTGACGCTCGTCGGCACTCGATACGTCGATGTCGCCGATGACAGCCGAAGTATCATCCGCCAGGGCACGCAGAATCGTGACGTAACGCCGCGCAAACAGTTCCACGGTTGCTGCGTCGAAAAGGTCTGTTGCATAGTTGAACTGCGCAAGAAGGCCGCCCTGTGGCGATTCACTCACCGTCAGTTGGAGATCGAACTTTGCGACGGGCGATTCGATGTCCACGGCGGACACCGCAACACCGTTCATCGCTGCCGACTCCGGACTCGAGCCGCCAATGTTCTGCATCGTCAGCATGACCTGGAACAGCGGGTTCCGTGCCTGTGACCGTTCGGGGTTGATGATCTCGACAAGGCTCTCGAACGGGACGTCCGCGTGATCGAATGCGCCGAGATCGGTTTCACGGGCGCGGTGGATCAGGTCGGCGACCGTCGACGCCGGATCGATATCGGTTCGCAGTACCAACGTGTTGACGAACATTCCGATGACGTTGTCGAGCACTTGCTCACCGCGTCCGGCAACGGGAGTGCCGATCACGATGTCGGTGGAACTCGACAGCTTTGCGAGCAGCAACGCAAGCGCAGAATGCACAACCATGAACAGCGAGGCGTTCGATGCCTGGGCGACCGCGTTCAAGCGCTCGAGCAGATCCGCATCAATCGAGAAGTCGTGGTAGGCACCCTGATTGGTTGCAATTCGGGGCCGCGGCCGATCCGTCGGCAACTCGAGTTGATCCGGAACACCGGCCAATTGTGTTCGCCAATAGTCGAACTGCCCGGAAATCACCGAGTCCGGATCGCTCTCGCTGCCCAGGACTTCGCGTTGCCACAAAGCAAAATCGGCAAACTGCACCGGAAGTGGTTCCCACTGCGGCGCCGCTCCGGCCGATCGCGCACCGTATGCCGCGACGACGTCCCGAACCAACGGAAGCATCGAGAATCCGTCACCACTGATGTGATGGACGACAAATACGAGAACGAACTCGGAATCGGTGATCCGCAAGAGCGAAACTCGAATGGGCACTTCGGTGGTCACGTCGAACCCGGGCGCCACCACAGCGGCGACCTGAGCCACCACATCATCGGCATCCACGTCGATCGGCGCAAGATTGATCAGACGAGCGGGTTCGAGAACCTGCTGGTAACCGACGCCGTCGATCTCGGGGTAAATAGTTCGCAAGCTCTCGTGACGACGCACCAGATCGTCGAGAGCGTCCTGGAGCGCGTCGACATCGAGTGTCCCGGTCAGTCGAAGTGCGGCTGGGATGTTGTCGACATTCGATCCCGGTTCGAAGCGGTTCAGGAACCACATGCGTTGCTGCGCGAGCGAGAGCGGCACACGCTCCGGCCGGACCTGCGCGGTGAGCGGAGGCCGCGCTGCAGTGGTGGTTCCCGAATCGATCCGGGCAGCAAGTGCCCCGACGGTCGGTGCGTCGAACAAGGTCCGCACACCGACGGTGGTGTCGAGCCTCTGTCCCAGCCGCGCAACAACCTGAGTTGCCATGAGGGAGTTACCCCCCAGGGCAAAGAAATTGTCGCCCAATCCCACCTTCTCGACTGCCAGAAGGTCCGAGAAGACCTGAGCCACAGCAATTTCGGCACCCGTAACCGGCGCCTGGAACTCGGCACTACGAGCCACTGGATCCGGCAACTGCGCACGGTCGAGCTTGCCTGAGGAGCCCAGCGGGAAGCTGTCGAGCACCACATGAGAGGCCGGAATCATGTAAGCGGGCAACCGCTGCGACAACGCATCAGCGATATCGTCCCAGTCGAGGCTGACGCCCGCTGCCGGCGTCAGATACGCCACCAACTGGTCGCTGCGAACCAGTACTACCGCCGCGGATACCGCGGGGTGATCGCGTAGAGCCGATTCGATTTCACCGAGTTCGATGCGCAGTCCGCGCAGCTTGACCTGGAAATCCGTTCGACCGATGTACTCAATCTCACCAAAACTGGAATCATCCCCCCTCGCTCCGCGGGGTCGTGTCCACCGCACCAGGTCACCCGTGCGATAAAGTCGCTGCCCGCTACCGGAGAACGGATCCGCAACAAACCGGTCGGCGCTCAGATCGGGCCGCGCCAGGTAGCCGCGTGCAAGCTGGACACCGGCGAGGTACAACTCCCCCGCAACTCCGACCGGCACCGGATGCAACCGCGAGTCGAGCACCAGCGCCCGGGTGTTCCACACCGGCGCACCGATCGGCACACTTGCGACGTCGGATTCGGTGACCTCGTGGTACGTCACGTCGACCGCGGCCTCGGTCGGACCGTACAGGTTATGCAAGCGCGCAGCGGGAAGAACCGTCCGCAGCGTTGACGCCACCTGTGGTGTCAACGCCTCACCGGAGGCGAATACCCGGGTCAAAGAAGTACACGCCGCCACCGAGGGTTCTCCGACAAACACGTCGAGCATCGACGGAACAAAGTGCGCGGTGGTGACGCCGTAGTCGGAAATGGCGGACGCGAGGTAGGCGGGGTCGCGGTGTCCGTCCGGTTCGGCAACAGCTAGTCGGGCACCAACCTGCAACGGCCAGAAGAACTCCCACACCGACACGTCGAACGTGAACGGGGTCTTCTGCAACACCACATCATCGCCGGTCAGCCCGTACTCCGCCTGCATCCACACCAAACGATTCACGATCGCCCGATGCGAAACCGCAACACCCTTCGGCTTACCGGTCGAACCGGAAGTAAAGATCACGTACGCCGTGTTGTCCTGCCGCAGCGGCGCCAGCCGATCGGTATCGACAAGCGCGGCGTCCGAGAACTGGGAAGTATCCAGCGAATCCAACGAGACAACCGTGGTGCTCGCTGTGAAACCATCACGATCGGTGGTCAGCACGCACACCGGTCCGGCCGTCCCCAGAACGTACTCGTTGCGATCGGCGGGCTGATCGGGATCGACCGGCAGATAGGCCCCGCCTGCTTCGATCACCGCGTAGATCGCGACAACCAAGTCGATGGACCGCCTGATTGCCAAGCCCACCAAGGTGTCAGGCCCGACGCCCATCATCACCAGCATCCGGGCGAGCCGATGCACACGCGCCGAGAAGTCGCGATAGGTCAACAGCTCGTCCTCGTAGACGAGTGCCGTGGCGTCCGGAGTCCGATGCGCTTGTTCGACAAACATGTCGACCAGTGTCTTCTCCGGCACCTCATGGCCGGTCGCGTTCCAGGTGCCGATCACCAATTCGTGCTCGTCGACGGTGAGCAGGTCGATGTCACCGACCACGATGGCCGGATTTTCCGCGACGACGGCGAGGAGCGCCGCCAACCGTGAGGCAACAGAATCGATGGTCGACGGGTCGAAAAGATCTGTGGCGTAATCGATCATGATCGACAGCCCGCCGTGCTCGGGGTCTTCCCAGACGGTGAACTGGAGGTCGAACTTGGCCACCGCGGATTCGAGTTCGACGCCCGTGACCGTCAACCCGACGATATCGGTAGCGCCGTGTTCACTCTGGCCGAGGTTCTGAAACGCCAGCATGACCTGGAAGAGCGGGTTGTGCGCCTGTGAGCGGGCGGGATCAAGGACCTCGACAAGGCGCTCGAACGGAACGTCCGTATGGCCGAAGGCATCAAGATCGGTCGCGCGAGCGGCTTTCAGCACGTCCGCGAACGAACTCGCGGAGTCGATCTCGGTGCGCAGGACCAGAGTGTTGACGAACATTCCGATCACATCGTCGAGAGCCCGATCGCCACGACCTGCGACCGGCGTACCAATCGCGATATCCGACGTCGCGGACAACCGGGCAAGCAGGACGGCAATGGCACTGTGCAGCACCATGAAGACCGAAGCCTTGTGTTGCTGCGCCAACGATTCGAGCCGGACGAGCAAGTTCTTCTCGATCGAGAACTGGTGCGACGCACCACGGTTGGTCGCTACAGCAGGGCGCGGGCGATCCGTCGGAAGTTCGAGCAGTTCCGGCATCCCTGCCAACTGATGCGTCCAGTAGTCGATCTGCCGCGAAATCAACGATTCCGGGTCGCTCTCGTCACCGAGAACGGACCGCTGCCACAACGTGAAGTCCGCGTACTGGACCCTCAAAGGAGCAAAATCCGGCGCTGAACCCTGCGATCGAGCTGCGTACGCACTCACAACGTCGCGGACCAACGGCCCCATCGAGAAACCGTCGCCACTGATGTGGTGAACCACAAAGACGAGGACGTATTCCGAGTCTGCGACCTGGAACAGGCTGGCCCGCAAGGGAACCTGCGTCGTGACGTCGAAGCCCTCGGTGACAACGGCAGTGACACGGTCGATCAGGTCGGATTCCGGGACTACAACCGGTGTCACGTCCAGCACGACGTCCGACGCGGCGAGAACCTGCTGGTATCCGACACCGTCGATTTCGGGGTAGACGGTTCGCAGGCTCTCATGGCGCTCGACCAGATCGGTGATCGCGCCGCGTAGTGCCGCGACATCGAGGACACCGCTCAGGCGTAGGGCCACCGGAATGTGATCGACGGCTGACGTGGAATCGAACCGGTTGAGGAACCACATACGCTGCTGCGCAAGCGAAAGCGGGATCCGGTCGGGACGTTCCTGTGCAACGAGAGGAGCCTTCGTACCGCGGCCAGCAGAATCGCCTACGAGAGAAGCTAATTCGGATACCGTCGGAGCATCGAAGAAAGCTCGCATGTCGAGTTCCACGCCGAGTTCGGCGTTCGCGCGCGCCACCACTCGCGTCGCGAGCAGTGAATTGCCCCCGAGGTCGAAGAATCCGTCGTCGACGCCGAGGTCGTCCCGACCGAGCAGATCGGCAAAGATCGCAACCAACGTCTTCTCGACCGGGGTGCTCGGTGCGCGGTATTCGACAACCTGCGCTGTGAACTCGGGCGCCGGCAGCGCCTTGCGGTCCAGCTTGCCACTGGCATTGAGCGGAAACGCCTCGAGTTCGACAAACAGCGACGGCACCATGTAGTCCGGCAGGCGTCCACCCAATTCACGTGCAAGAGCGTCGGTGTCGAGCACAACTCCCGATGCGGGAACCACGTATGCCACCAGATTGGCGCCCAAAGCCGCATCGGAGTGGACGAGAACGGCCGCCTGTGCGATTGCATCGTTGTCGAGTAGCGCTGATTCGATTTCGCCGAGTTCGATGCGCAGTCCCCGCAGCTTCACCTGGAAGTCGGTGCGGCCGAGGTACTCGAGCAGGCGGTCGGCGCCGGCACCGCGCCATCGGACCAGGTCGCCGGTTCGGTACATGCGCTCGCCGTCCGAGGTGGAATGCGCGACGAACCGATCCGCCGTCAGATCGGGGCGGGAGACATACCCTCTGGCCAGCTGGACCCCCGCGAGGTAAAGCTCGCCGGGGACGCCGGGAGGTACTGGACGCAGTGCGTCGTCGAGGACGAGTAGCTCTGTTTCGGCGACAGCACGGCCGATCGGAATGGAGACCTCGTCCTGCGGTCCGGTTGCGTAGTACGTGACGTCGACGGCTGCCTCGGTCGGTCCGTACAGATTGTGCAGTTCCGCGGTGCTGACGTCGCGCAGCCGCGCGGCGGTCTGGGCGGGAAGCGCTTCACCCGAGGCAAAAACGTAACGTAGCGAGGTGATCTCGGAAGCGCGCGGTTCAGCGACGAAGACCGCGAGCATCGAGGGGACAAAATGTACAACGGTGACGCCGTACTCGATCATCATCGCTGCGACGTAGGCCGGATCACGATGCCCGTCCGGCTTCGCGATCACGAGGCAAGCGCCGACCTGCAACGGCCAGAAGAACTCCCACACTGACACGTCGAACGTAAACGGCGTCTTCTGCAGGATGACGTCTTCGTCGGTGAAGGGATATTCGCTCTGCCTCCATCGGAGGTTGGCGACGATTGCCTCGTGTGACACACCGACGCCCTTGGGCCTGCCGGTCGAACCCGACGTGAAGATCACGTACGCAAGATTGTCGGTGCGCAGCGGTGACAGCCGGTCACCGTCGGCAAGCGGCGCGCCTGAGTGCGCCGAGACATCGATGTCATCGATCCGCAGTACATCGACGTTTTCGGGAATGCCGACCGCGTCCACTGACGTCGTCAGCACGAGGACGGGCGCGGCGACGTCGATCACATACGCCAGACGCTCAGCGGGATGGTCGGGATCGAGTGGTACGTACGCACCACCGGCCTTGACGATCGCGTACATCGCAACCAGCAGTTCGACGGACCGACGGATGCCCAGGCCGACGAGTGTGTCCGGTCCGACGCCACGAGCGACGAGCTCGCGGGCGAGCTGATTGACCCGGCGATCGAATTCCGCGTAGGTCGACGCCGTGGAGCCGAAACGAAGGGCGACGGCATCGGGGGTACGCGCGACCTGCTCCTCGAACAGACTTACGAGAGTCGACTCGACGACCGACGGAGCCTCGAAAGCAACGACGGAAGTCGCGTCCGCGATGAGCGCACCGACGACGGATTCGAGGCCACCCTCTCGTGTGGCGAGCAACTCCGGCAGCAGCGTGGAGATCACGACGGGTACGAGTGCGTCCGGGCCGAGCGCACCACCCATCGCGGAGTCGAGTGTGGTCAGTTCCGAGTGCAACCGTTCGTAGGTGACCTCGGCGTCTGCATGAACAAGCGCTGTCCGGTCGGGCTCCGCCTCGGCTACTGCAGCGATCAATCTCGGCAGGTCCTCGATCGTCAGCGACTGTGGTCCCGGCATACCGACGGACATCAACACTTCCTCCAACTGACGACAGCACGGCGCAGATCCAACGCACGACTGGTCGTACAGATCAACGCCCATGGGGCAAATACTGCATATTACCCGTCCGTACCGGAACCCTTCCCCAGCGTGGCCTGCGCGTCAGTTATCAAAGACTCGACGAGCGAGGTAATACCGTCGGCGCCCAGTGCCGGAAGAATGCCCGGAACCAGACCGTTCAGCGAAACCGAGACCAACGCGTCGGCAGTGAGCGCCGCACCCATCGTCTGCTTCATCACAGCCAGTTTTTCGGCCAGCTGTGTGAAGGTCACCACGGTGTCGCCGTGTGTGAAGGCAACCGCCGTCGGATCTGCTGCGGCGGCCGCTGCTGCGAGGTCCGGAAGGTCCGCGGCCGTTTTCGGCCCGGCTGCCTCGATCAGCGCGCGTTCGAAGTCCGTCACGATGTCGATGGTCCGCAGAACCACCGTCGGATCTGCGGCAACGGCGTCGACCACGGCCCGCAACCTGGCTGCGAACAGTTCCATGGTTGCGGCGTCGTAAAGATCGGTTGCATAGGTGAATCGCATCCGGATATCGGACAGCGCTCCGTGCTCGTCGAACTCCTCGATACCGGTGAGCTGCAGGTCGAACATCGCCGAGTCGAATCCGTCGTCCACCGCCGACAGTTCGAGCCCTGGCAGCGCAAACGTGCCAAGTGCCATGTTCTGGAACGTGAGCATCACCTGGAACAGCGGTGAGTATGCCTGTGAGCGCTCACGGCCGACCTGCTCGACCAGACGCTCGAAGGGCACGTCAGCGTTTCCGAACGCCGCGAGGTCCTTCTCCTTCACCTGCTGCAGCAGGTCGACAAACGTGGTTGCCGGTTTCACCTGCGTGCGCAACACCAGCGTGTTGACGAACATACCGACCAGGTCGTCGAGGACTCGCTCGCCGCGGCCCGCCACCGGTGTACCGATCGCGATGTCGTTCGAGCCGCTGAGCTTGGACAGCAGCACCGAGAACGCGGCATGCACGACCATGAACACGGTCGAGTTCTGCTCGCGCGCGATTTCCGCGATTCGACGCGTGGAGTCGGCGCCGAGAGTGAACAGGAAGTCCGCACCCTTCATCGACTGCGTCGGCGGACGAGGACGGTCCGTCGGCAGTTCCAGAAGTTCGGGAACGCCGGCGAGTTCCTGCGTCCAGTAGGCAAGCTGCGTCGACAGTTCACTGTCCGGATCGCCCTCGGAACCCAGAACGTCGCGCTGCCATAACGTGTAATCCGCGTACTGGACTTCGAGCGGAGCCCATTCGGGTGCCGCTCCCCCGGTACGCGCCGTGTACGCGACCATCGTGTCTCGGATCATCGGCGCCATCGAGAACGCGTCGCCGCTGATGTGGTGGACCACCACGATCAGGACATGCTCGGTGGGCGTGATCTGGAAAAGGCGAACGCGCAGCGGAACACCGGCAGTGACGTCGAAGCCCTGACCGACGACCTTCGCGACCTCGGCCCCAATCGTGTCTTCGCCGACATACAGCACGGCCATGTCGACAACGGCTGCCGACTTCGACTGAATCGACTGCGTCGGGCCGTCCCCGAGATCGGGATAGAACGTCCGCAGGATCTCGTGGCGAGCAACAAGGTCGGAGACGGCCGACTGCAATGCTGCGACGTCGAGATCGCCGGACATCCGGATCGCGACCGGGATATTGTACGCGGCAGACCTGCGGTCGATCTGGTTGAGAACCCACATCCGCTGCTGAGCGAGCGACAACGGAATCTGCGACGGCCGTTCCTGCGCCACCAACTGTGCCCGCGAACCTGAACCGGCATGTTCGAGCACCCGCGACGCCAGCAGTCCGACAGTCGACGCTTCGAAGATGATCCGCACCGGAATCTGGGCGTCAAGTGCCTGACCCAACCTGGCCACGACCTGTGTGGCGATCAGCGAGTTTCCGCCGAGATCGAAGAAGTCGTCGTCCAATCCGACTCGTGGAACGCCCAGGACTTCGGCAAACACCGAGGCCACGATCTCTTCGACCGGATTGCTCGGGGCACGGAACTCCGTTGCCTCGAATTCGGGTTCCGGCAGCGCCTTTCGATCGATCTTGCCGTTGATGTTGAGCGGCAATTCGCTCAGCACCATCAACGCCGACGGCACCATGTAACTCGGCAACTCGCGGACGAGTTCCGCCTTCACGCTGTCGACGTCGACGGTGGCCCCGGCCTGCGGAACGAGGTACCCGACCAGTCGATCCCCCAGTCGCGGATCGGTTTTCGCGACGACAACCGCGGCGTCCACGGACTCAGCAGCTCTGATAACAGCTTCGATCTCACCGAGTTCGATGCGGTAGCCGCGGATCTTCACCTGGAAGTCGGCACGATCGACGTACTCGAGTTCACCGCCACTGCGCCAGACAACGAGGTCGCCGGTGCGGTACAGACGTGTGCCCGGTTCTCCGAAGGTGTTGGCGACAAAACGTTCCGACGTCAGGTCGGCGCGGCCGTGATAACCGCGAGCCAACTGGGTTCCGGCCAGGTACAGCTCACCGGTGACTCCGACCGGAACGGGATGCAGTCGCTCGTCGAGCACGTAGACCTGCGTATTCCATTCCGGGGCACCGATCGAGACCGACGAGGTGTCGCTCTCGTCCACATCGTGCGCGGTCACTGACACCGCAGCCTCGGTCGGACCGTACAGATTGACGAGTGCCGCGTCGGACATTTTGCGGAACTCTGCCGCCGTTGCCGCGGGCAAGGCCTCACCGATGGCAAGGACACGCTCGAGCGACTGCGGAAGAGTGCCGTCTGCTGCGGCCGTCAGCATCGAGAGCATGGACGGCACCGCGTGCAGCGTCGTCACCTTCTCCTGAGCGATGAGCGCCAGCATGTACTCGGCGTCCTTGTGGCCGTCCGGGTCGGCGATGACCAGGCGGGACCCGGATGTCAACGCGGACCAGAACTCCCAGACCGAGAGGTCGAACGTCGCTGCAGTCTTGAGCAACATTGCGTCGGTCTGGTCGAGACCGTAGCGATCACGCTTCCACAGAAGCTGATTGACGATAGCGGCGTGGGACAGCGCCACACCCTTCGGCTTGCCGGTCGATCCCGACGTGAAGATCACGTACGCGGTATTCGCCGAACGAAGCGGTGCGATCCGCTCGTCGCCGCGCACCGGCGCTCCGGAGACGCGCGACAGATCGAGGGTGTCGATGAGAAGAACATTGTCGATCCCCGCGAGCGACGGTGCGTCGTTCTCGTTGCTGAGCACGCAGACCGGCGCGGCCATCTCGAGGACGTACCCGGTGCGATCGGCCGGATGATCCGGATCGATCGGAACATAACCGCCGCCTGCCTTGGCAACGGCGTACATGCCGATCACCAGGTCGATGGAGCGTCGCATTCCCAATGCCACCAACGACTCCGGACCGACACCCAGTTCGATCAGGTGACGGGCGAGCCGGTTGACCTTGTCGTCGAACTCCACATACGTCAGCGATTCGAGCCCGTGCACCAACGCGACGGAATCACCGTGAGCGGCAACCTGCTGATCGAACAGATCGACCAGTGTCGCCTCGGCGTCGAGTACCTGCTCCGTTGCATTCCATTCCTGCAGAACCTGATTCGACTCACGCGGATCGAGCACGTCGATGTCGCCGACCACGATCGACGGATCGGCAACCACCGCTGCCAGAACGGTGTTGAACCGATCAGCGAAGGACTGGACTGTCGACTCGTCGAAAAGGTCGTGCGCGTAGCTGAATACGGCCGAGATGCCGGAGGCAACACCACGCTCGTCGTAGTTGTCACCGACGATCAACTGCAGATCGAACTGAGCGACACCGTTGTCGATCTCGAGGCCCTTGACGGTGAGGCCAGGCAGTTCCAGGCTTGCCTGTTCCATGTTCTGGAAAAGGAAGCCCACCTGGTAGAGCGGGTGCCGAGCAGTCGAACGTGCGGGGTTGAGAACTTCGACCAGTCGCTCGAACGGAACGTCGGCATGCGCAAAGGCCTGCAGGTCGTTCTCGCGCACGCGGGCAAGTAGTTCCGTGAAACTGTCGGAACCGTCGACGTGTGTCCGGAATACCAGGGTATTGACGAACATGCCGATCAGATCGTCGAGCGCACGCTCACCGCGGCCAGCGATCGGGGTGCCAACGGCGATGTCGTCGGTGCCGGAAAGGCGCGCCAACAGAATCGCAAACGCCGCGTGCGTGACCATGAACAGGGTGGTCCCGTGCTCACGGGCCAGCGCCGACAGGCCCTGATGCACTGCTGCGTCGATCTCGAACTGAAGGTAGCCACCGCGGTACGACTGAGCGGCGGGACGCAGACGGTCCGTCGGCAGGTCCAGCTGATCCGGCAGCCCGGCCAAAGCTTGGCTCCAGTAGGCGATCTGCTCGGACGACACGGATTCCGGGTCTTCCTCGCTACCCAGCACCTCGCGCTGCCACAGGCTGTAATCGGCGTACTGCACGTCCAGCGGGGCCCAACCCGGCGCCGTTCCCTGCGCCCGTGCCGCGTAGGCCATGACGAGATCGCGGGCGAACGGAGTAGTCGAGGAGCCGTCCGCGGCAATGTGGTGCACCACGACGGCGAGGACGTACTCGTTCTCGGCTACCTGGAACAACCGAATCCGCAGCGGGATTTCGGCCGTCACGTCGAACCTCGTCGACGCCAATTCGACCAGCTTGCCGACAATCTCAGCTTCCGTGACACTCTCGACGTTCAATTCCACCGGCGTATGTCCTACCGGTTCGATGACCTGGACCGGTCCCGAATCGGTTTCCGGATACACAGTGCGCAGGGTTTCGTGGCGGGCAACGACGTCGCCGATCGCCGCACGCATCGCGCCCAGATCGAGTTCACCGCTCAGCCGCAGTGCAAACGGCATGTTGTAGGCGCCTGCCGAGCCGTCGAAGCGGTTGAGGAACCACATACGCTGCTGCGCAAGAGAAAGCGGAATCTCTTCCGGTCGATCCTGAGCTGTCAGCGCAAGGCGGCTTCCTTCACCGACGTGTGATTCGAGACGTGCGGCAAGTTCCTGGACGGTGGACGCTTCGAACAGAAGGCGGACCGGTACGGCCGTCTCGAGTTCTTCGGCGATGCGCATGACAACCCGAGTCGCGATGAGGGAGTTGCCACCCAACTCGAAGAAATCATCATCCAACCCCACCCGATCAACACCCAACACACCCACAAACGCCGACGCCACCACCAACTCCACCGACGACACCGGAGCCCGAAACAC
>NZ_LEKE01000037.1:0-21662 GCF_001029585.1 Rhodococcus sp. ARP2
AAGGTTGCTCAGGTCTGTCGTCAGACTCGGACCCCCGTCAAGGACGAGAGCCCCGACCTGTTCGCTGGCCGGTATGCCGTTGTCGATCACGCGTCGGATGTCGGGGTCGCTGGTGCGCAATTGCGCAGCCAGTGCGTCGAGGTCGGTGCTGAACTGCTTGATCGCCGACGATTGATCGGATTGCGTCGTGAGTACCGTCTGGCTGTCACGGATCAGTCCGAGGGTCTGGGGAAGGGTGTCGAGGCCCGACTGGGAAATCCCCGACAGCGAGTCGGCAAGTACCTGCAGATCTTCGCCCTTGCCGTTGAATGCCGCGCCGAGTTCCTTCGCGACGGTGTGGAGTGCGTCGACCGGAACGGAGTGCACCAGACCGTTGGCGCTGGTCAAGACGTTCTCGATGGGGATCGGCGTGGTGGTGTCGCCCACGGCGATCACCGAGCCGTCTTCGAGGAACGGGCCCTGGTCGGTATCGGGCTGAAGGTCGACGTACTGCTCACCGATGGCTGAGCGATTGGCCACCACGGCTCGCGCGGATGCGGGAATCTGTGGAGCATTGCTGTCGATCAACAGGTCGACTTCGATTCCGTCGGACGTGAGCGACATGTCGCCGACGCGTCCGACGGGTACACCGCGATAGGTCACTTCGGCGTTGGTGAAGATGCCACCGGACGTCGCCAGTTCGGTTTTGACCGTGTATTGGCCGAATCCCAGAAGATTGTCCAGCCGTACGTATTTCGCTCCGACGTAGATCAAACCCAGGAGTGCAACCACGACGAGTGCGACCAGCTGCCACTTGGCGAGCTTCGACATCACCATCGCGTGCCTCGGGTCGATTCGGCTGAGCGCCCCACCGGCGCCGGAGTGTTCGACTTGCGGTCCCTGTTCAATGCGGAATTACGCATGAGCATTATCGAAATCAGCTGCAGACGCCCGATCGGGTTCGCTCCTGAAGCGTGAAGATTTCCCGTCGATCTTGAGAGCCTTCCACAGGACTCTCGAGACCCGGTTCATCAATCCGAGTTCGTCCGCGAGTAATCGGACATCGCCGAAGTACCCGCTCAACGCCTTACGTGATGCAGGGGACTCCCAGAACAGCTCCTTCTTCACCGACTTCGGGATCTCGAAGGTTTCGAAGAACGACTTCGGTGGAACGGCGATCACGTCGCACAGGACCCGCATGATGACCGGAAAAGCCAGGGAGAGAAGGAACTTACCCACCGGGCCGTTCTGATGCACATGCTGCCGTAGGAACTCGTTCGCAAACGAGATGTGTCGCGCCTCTTCGGCGACGTGAATGCGCATCACTCCGCGAATAATGGGGTGATAGTTGCTTTCACTGCGAAGATAGCTCTTCTGGATGTGATCAATGGGCTCTTCCCCAGCCAGCACCCCCATGAAGAAAATCGACGGAAACGGCCAAGCCGCAAGCCCGAGGAACGGCATGACGCGTCGCAGAACCGGGCCGAATCCCGGTACGTCGACGCCCGACCGATTCACCAGTTCCTGGAACATGAGTGTGTGGTTGCACTCTTCGATGACCTCGTGAGTGGCATACCGGAATTCCGCCGACCGGTTAGGCAGCATGGAAACGTACTGCATGAAACCACGAATGAGCACCTGCTCGAACTGCAGACCCACCTTGGCGATGTTCGCTTGCCGATACTGCCCTATGGCAATCTGCTGCTCCCGGGTGCGCGCGAGATACCAAGAATGTGTTCCCAGCAGTTCTACCTCGGGAAGAATCCATCGTGGGTCGTTGTCCACGACCTGAAATTCCGGTGCCTCCCAATCGATGTCGGTATACGGACTGAAGCTCCGGTGCACAGAAGCATCCGAGAGTCGATTGAGCATGTCCTCGTACGTTTCGTCGTCAGGCGCGTCGGAAAATCTCGGTTCGGTGGTCGTCATGGCAGGTGTGTCCCTTCCAGGGCAAACAGGAGGCCTATAACTCAGTAGATATGACTTCAAGTAACAGATAAGTAGGGTAGTAGAACAAACGGTCTATGGCAATGGTGAGCACTTCCACCGGCGAACACAGAGGAAGCGCGGCTGATAGATTCGATGCCTAGACAGATCGATGATGAAGGGGAGCACATTGGTTACCGCTCCGCGAGAACGCCTCATTCGCACCACAGTCGAACTCATCCAAAGCAGGGGAGTCTCTGGCGTGGCCGTGACCGAGCTACTCGACCGCAGCGGAACCGCACGTCAATCGATCTACACGCACTTTCCACAAGGCAAGAATCAGTTGATCGAAGCCTCTGCCAGAGCCGCCGGATCGTGGATCAGCGCGATGATCGAGCAACTCTGTTCCGCCCCTCCCCTGGAGGCATTGCAGGCATTCATCGATTACTGGAAGTCGATGATCGTATCCAGCGACTACACCGCCGGATGCCCGATCGCCGCTGCCACGTTCGGCGGCAATGAAATACCCGGCGCAGTTGACGCGGCAAAAATAGCATTTGAAGAGTGGGAATCGATGCTAGCCAACAATTTTCGAGCTGCAAACCTGGATGATGCCCTCGCGCAATCCCTCTCGACAATGACGATCGCAGCAATCGAAGGCGCCGTCATCATGTCCGTCGCAACACGCTCCACCAGGCCTCTCGACCGCGTCAGCAAGCACCTCACCGAGCTCCTCGAGGCGCATCTCAGCGAAAATCACGAGAGAGAACCTGTTCTCCGACAACAAAACTGACTACCTCGCCGACCACCGATCAGCAGCAGAGCGTCTCTCCGAACCATGCAGTTCATACAAAATCGAATGGCTGCTGATAACGGCGCGTGCCACTACGAGAATGATCACTCCCGGCGGCGCTCGACCGCCTCCTTGGACCGTCGACGTTGCCTGAACCGGTTCTCCGTCAGGCCACGTCGACGGCTCAACGAGAGAACCGATGGCGCCAGGCAGGTTATGATGCAGTATGCGCAGGCTGGCCGGATCGTTCGATCGTGACCTCCCCGGATTGCCGCGTGGCCGCGGCCGCCTCGCTGCGGGCGAGGTCCAAGACGCGCAACGTGATCGCATTCTGCGTGCGGTGATCTCGTCGACTGCGGAGAAGGGGATCGCCTCGACCACGATCGCCGACGTCGTCGGGCGTGCCAGGGTATCTCGCCAAGCTTTCTACAAGCAGTTCGAGAGCAAAGAAGCGTGCTTGATCGCAGCGATCGACGCAGGCATCGAGGTGATCGTCTCCAACATCACCTCGACACAAAGCTCGACCACCAATTTGTCTCTACACGAACAGCTTTCGGCTGTAATCGAGAAGTATCTCGAGACGTGTTCGTCCGAACCGGAGTTCGTGCGAGCTTGGGTGGTGGACCTACCTGTGGCCGGCCCGGCAGGGGTGGCGAAGCGCAACGAGTACGTGGAACTGCTCGCCGATGCATTGCTCGTCGGCTACTCGTCCAAGTCTTCAGAAGCCCCGGGGCGTGAAGTGTTTCTCGCGGCGATCGGCGGTTGCAACGAGTTGTTCTACCGCCAGGTGGTTGACGGGTCGAATTCGTACATGAATCTTCATGCGCCGATCATGTCCTTCCTTGAACGGGTACTGGATCTCTCGTCCGACCCTTCGTAGTCCGGTGTTGACAAGCCACGGGTAGATCGCCATGCTCATTCATAAGTACTGCTGCGTACTTATGAGTGAGGAGTGGTCATGCGAATTACGAGTGGACTGACACAGCGTCCGATCGCACCGCCCGGCCGGGTAGCGATCCGTCCGCGGCGAGTCGATTTCGACTGGGAGAAAGCGCCTTTGGTGTGGTTGCCGAACGAGCCGATCGCCTCATACCTCCTCGGCTCGATGAACCTCGTCATCCCGGAGGGCGAACGGATGATGATCCAGGCCTTCGAGCAGGCTCTCCCGGACGTGCACGACGAGAAGCTTCGCGAGGACATGCTCGGTTTCATGGGCCAAGAATTGCTGCACGCAGAGGCGCATGACGAGGTCATGAATCAGGTGTTCACACGGCACGGGATCGACCCGGCCCCGTTCAACCGCCAGATGCAGTATTTCTTCCGTAGAACTTTGGGCATCGGTGACGACTCCGATCCGCAGGCCATCCGGCAGCGTCTGATCGAGCGTCTCGGGATTTGCGCGTCTTCGGAGCATATGTTCGCGTTCGTGGGCGACTGGGCGTTGAACGCGGACTTGGAGAAATTCGGCGCGGATCCGCAGATGCTTGACCTCTATCGGTGGCATGGGGCCGAAGAGGTCGAGCATCGTGCCGTGGCACACGAGGTCGCCACGTACTTCGGAGTCGGCTACTTTCGCCGCTGTATCTCCATGATCATCACGTGGCCAATCTTTTTGGGGTGGTTGCTCCGTGCTGCGATGTATCTGAGCCGCAACGACCCCAACACGCCGAACATCGGTTATCCGCGATTGCTACTGGAATTCGTCCGCGCCGGACGCCGCGGACTGGTGCCTGGTGTATCGAAATGGTTCTGGAGCGGTGTGTCGACGTTCGTGCCGGGATTTCACCCCGACAGTGTGGGGTCCACCGCCCAGGCCCTCGCCTACGTCGCGCAATCGCCAGCGGCCAAGCGGGTCAACACATGACACCCAACGCGCCCGAACTCACACAGCGGTGGCAGGCCCCCCACGAGATCCCGGTCGACCTATGCCGCGGCAAGCGCCGCGACTCGATTCTGCGCATTCTGGATGTCCTGGTCTCCACGCAGGTCAAGTTGGCGGTCTTGATTCATCGCGACGAGCCAACGGAAAACCGGATCGACGAGTACAAGACAACACTCACGGTGTCGGAGCGCACGACGGTGGCCACCGACAACGACGTGGTCAGTCTCGAACTGCGAGCACCTGACGGCAGCGACCTCGAACGGTGGTATCCCGGGGCACACCTCGACCTGTACCTGCCCTCGGGACGGATACGTCAGTACTCGCTGTGCGGCGATCCCGCCGATCGACGCTGCTACCGGATCGCGGTACGCCGGATTCCTGATGGTGGCGGCGGATCGAACGAGGTGCACGACGAGTTGCAAGTCGGTACCGTCGTCGGCGTTCGCGGTCCACGCAACGCGTTCGGGTTCGTCGAACCCGGGCGAATCGAGCGCGCGAAGCGCGTTCACTTCGTGGCGGGTGGCATCGGCATCACACCGATACTCCCGATGGTCTGCGAGGCGGAGCGTATGGGCCTGGATTGGTCGCTGGTGTACGTCGGTCGCGAGCGCCGCACACTACCGTTCCGCGAGGAATTGTCGCCGTTTGGTGATCGGGTCACCATCCGCACCGACGACGAATACGGCCTACCCGCAGCGAACGATCTTCTCCCGCCGAATGTCCGCAGCGGCGACGCGATCTACTGTTGCGGTCCGGTCCCGATGATGGACCTGATCACAGCTTGTGTGCGCAACGAGCCCGGTGTGGAAGTGCACGCCGAACGCTTCTCCGCCGCACCGGTCGTCGATGGACGACCCTTCCGCATCCAACTGGCTCGCACCGGTCAGGTCATCGATGTCGCCGCCGACCAGACCGCACTGGACGCGGTCCTGCGTGTGAACCCGAAAGCCCCCTATTCATGTCGTCAGGGCTTCTGCGGCACCTGCATGGTCCACGTCAGCGACGGCGACGTCGATCATCGTGACAATTCGTTGAGCCCAGCCGAGCGCGCCGCCGGCAAGATGCTCCTGTGCGTTTCGCGGAGCAACAGTCCCTGCCTGACGGTCACCACATGAATCCACCGATGAGAAAACACAATTCCAGACGACCGGAGTACCTGTTGAACGACGATCAACTGACATCGCGGGTGGTGGACCTGCTGATCGCACTGGAGGAAATGGACGCCGATGCCGTGCGCGCACTCGTCGATCCCGACATCGAATGGCGCAACACCGGCCTGCCCAGCGTGCGTGGAAGCAAACGCGTCGAACGGGCGCTCACGATCGTCTCTCGCCTGATCACCAGGTACGAGGTCGTGGAAGTGCTCACGATGACCACCGACCACAACACCGTGTCCTCCCGGCGAAGAGAGATCATCCGCATCGGATGGTTTGCCATGCACCTCGACGTAGACGGCCACTACACATTCGCAAACGGCCTGCTTCGCATTTGGGACGACCGCTTCTCCTACCGCCGACTGCTCCGCGGATTGCGATTCGGCCCAACCACCTGAAGTAGCGACGTTTTGTGTCGCATTTTGCCGGGGAGTCCTCACCAGATGCTGAAATCTCCCCCCTGCGGCCTCTCGACTACATCCTCGGCTCAGGAGTTCGGCTGCTGGTGCGGGCAACTCTCACCGAGTTCACGGTCGCGTATGTGACCGGCTCGTTGTGCCGTTGGACCGCAACGGGATTGGATACCGCTGATGGATGCACGACAATTGTTCGCCCTCGGCGCGCTCGGTACCGGGATGTTGTCGCTGGCCTTGCAACTGACCGCGCTGTGTCTCGGCGCCGAGGACGCGGAGCGGTACGTCTTTGTTCGCGCCGCCAATGCCACCGCGGTCCTCAGCCTTGCTCTGCTGTCCGCCGCGTTTGTCTTCTGACCGACGGCTGGATGACTTTCCGGGCGCAACATGTTCACGAACGAAGGAGTTTCGGTGAATCCACCCATAAACCACTACCGCCGGCGATCGGTGAAATCGATCCTCTTCGGCGGAGTCGTTGCAGCACTGCTGCTCTCGGGATGCACGATCAGTTCAGCAGGCCCCACTACCGAAGGCAGGCAGTCGTCGAAGATGCCCACCGACTCCGAGCAGATCACCACGGTGATCCGATCTCACCTCGATGCACTCCGTACCGGCTCGACCGAGAGCGCTGCTGCCACCGTCTGCGCCGAGAAGCAGGTATCAACCACGACCACTGGAAAGGTGTTGCCGGCAATCACACTCGATGCAGTCGAGTACGTCACCCTCCAAGGATCGACAGCCACAGCGACCGTACGCGGACATCTGGATGACGCTCCGGAGACCTCGATCGGCAAGGTCGTGTCGTTGACCTCCACCAGTGGCCACTGGCTCATCTGCTAAGCCTGCACCGCTTCGGCAAGCACAGGATAGGAACGAGAGAATTGAGGTAGCGGTGATGGTAGGCCGTGCGACGGACGAGAACGTCTTTCAACTCCGGTTGAACGAGCTTTTCTCCGGCTCCGATCGGCGCCTGACGAACACCGCTGTGGCTAACGGCCTTCTCGCACGGGGCTACCGAATCTCGACACCGTATCTCTCACAGCTTCGACACGGCGTCCGCTCGAGCCCATCGGATGAGGTGGTGTCAGCGTTGGCCGACTACTTCGATGTCCCTCCCGGCTATTTCTTCACCATCCCCTGGTCCGGCGATCGCGCGCGCATTCACGACGGGGACGCGGAGATAGTCGCTCATCTCGCCGACCCGGAACTGAGACAGTTGCTCCGGGCCGCGAACGGACTCTCGGCGACCTCACTTGAACTGTTGTCGAATCTGGCTGCCGCACTACGCATCTCCGAAAGCCGTCGGAAGACGCCCACACGGACTCAACGTCCTACACCCGATCGACCGAAAACCGGCACCACGACCGCGGCGAATCAATCCCACCGATGTGATCTGACCCCCAAGTAAACCCATAGGGTTGCCGACTATTTGCCAAATGGCGTTCACTGGCACGCCCCCTCCACCTATTTTGGTTTCGAGACACCGGATTCGGCCCCTGACTAGATCCGAACGAAGAAAGGCCCTTTCGATGACACGTTCACTCAAGATCGTTGCCGCTCTGGCCATCCCAGCGGCTGCTGGAGCTGTGGCGGTTGCCGGCGCAGGATCTGCCTCGGCGGCGACTCCGGTATCGGGAGACGGTTACGTCGGAGTCATTCTCGATCACCACGAGACGGTCGTCGCGAGCCAGATCAAGGCGGGCAATCTGATCAACGCCGCATTCGGCGACGCCTGGACTGTCGGGTTTCCGCACGATTCCATCTGGCACACCGCAGCATGGACCCCGGGTCAGTCCTCATGATGCTTGTCGTCAGCACGAGTCTGGAATTCCGAGAACTGTTCGTCGAGGTTTTCGACCTTCTCGTCCGACATCTCCGTGACGTGGTCGGCGAAAGCTGTCCCGGCGACTGTGCCGCCGGTCCCGGGCACCGTGACCGTCTCTCTTGATCCAGGCTCGTATCTTTTGTCCATCTCGTCCGCGAGTTCTTTCGCCCCGTCAGCGGTGTCGGGACTTGTTTCGGATCCAGTCGTACCCTCTTGGCCGGCATCAACGTGCCCGGAACTTTCCACGTTCACTGGTATCCCACTCTCTGCATCGACACCGACCGGTCGTCGCTTCAGGCAACCTGCCGACACTCGAACGGGTTGCTCGGCAGCCCGTTTCGCCGACATATCAGTTGCGGGGTCACGACGCATTGGAGGTACCCCGTCCGCCGCACGGCGAATCCGGAATGTTGGTCCACGGTATCCAACGACCTACACGCGCGGTGGTACAGGGACTGCGAGATCCTCGCGGACGAATCAGGCCGCCCCACCATGAAATCGGCACCGCCACCCTTGGCCCAATTACTCGTCGATGCGGTTCGACATCCGCAGCAAAGTTGCGGTGGTTACTAGGAGGTAGGTCGGGGTAGCCCGCGTATCGGCGGTGGCTCCGCGGTCCGCGGAGCACTCGTCGAGCACAAGCTGAACATCATGTAAAGCACGCACCGACGAAGGGACGACCCCGATATGAGCAACTCCGAAACCACGTCCGCCTTGATCAACCAGCTGCGCATCATCCTCGGTCTGACACATGCCGAGATCCAGGTCGCCGAAACACGCGTCGCTCAAGCCAGAACCGAAGCGGTTCGACGCGAACTCACGGAAAACGCAGAGAACGGTCGAGAAAGGGTCAGTTCCATCGAGTCCACGATTCGCGATCTGGGTGGCGTTCCGGAATCGGTCGGTCCGTTCCTCGGACGAGCGACAGCAGGCGTGAAAGCGATGGTCGAACAGGCCCAGCCCTTCGACGAAGCTGTACTGGGAGACCTTGCGCTCGAACATCAACTCCTCGACCGCTCCCGCTACCTCAAGGCCCTGGCCACTGCCGGTGGCGATCAGACCGTCGCGGCGTTGGCCGACCGCCTCATCACTGCACACTCCGCGACTGTGGACTGGCTGACCACCGTCCTTGCCGAGGAGGCACTCGGGGGGCCGGCAGCTTTGCGTCGCACTCCTTTCCAAGCGGCCACCGGAGCAGCCATTCGACTGGTCAATGTTCCGGTCTCCTGGTCCACCCGCAGTCTTGACCGTGCCATCGACGCTGTTCGCACGTCGCCGCCGGTATTGGGTGAGCTGATCAGCTGGGGCGCATATGCCGGTGACGTGACTGTGAAAACACTGTCGGCCAGTAGGGATGCGGCCATCGCCACGGCTGAGAAAGTCACTCGCCGAGAAGGTGCTGACGGTGCCGCGGACGTCTTCCGTTCGGTACGCAAGTCGAGTGGGTTACTCGACCCCGCCGAACTTCCCATCGAAGACTTCGACGAACTCAACGTCGCCCAGGCCGTCTCCGCGGTCAAGGAACTGACCGACGCCGCACAGGTACGAGACATCGTTGCGTACGAGGAAGCGCACAAGAACCGACACGGCGTCGTATCCGCTGCACAGGCAAGACTTGCAGCGATCGCCCAGGAAGTCGTCGGAATCAACTGACCTTCGTATCAGCCTGAGGACGGCGAGCAAACAGCCTCTGCATTGCTTCGTGTCCAGAAGAACCGAGCAGGGCCAGACCGCCCCGGACACAACTACAACGCACTCCCGAAATCGGCGATACGCGTTCATCAAGACAGGCTCCGGGCAAACGGGGCGGGGGCTGACCACGCATCAAAGTCAGCCCCCGCCGCCGTTTCTGCAGTTTAGGGCTGTCAGCGCAAACTCACCATGGAAGAACGCGCCTGTCTGCTCGAAATCTACGAGACGCGGCAGTTTCAGAATCGAAACACATTGCAAGAATACGGGTTTGAATCAATCTCCGTTGTACGCGAACATCGAACTTGCTGGGCGCAGCGGCAGTCGTAAGCCCGCAGGAACTCGACCGGCAGCTGACAGCATCTCGACACCGGCAATTCCCGTTCCGCCCCAACCATATGGGGTTGGCAACCGCCGTTGTTCCTGCTCCGATGCTGCGATGTTTGCGACCGAGACACTCCTCGAAAAAATCTGGCACTCTCAGTTGCAGAGTGCTAATTCGTGTGGTTATCATGTTCTCGCACAGTGAGTTCGGTCGACCGCCACAGTGGCGGGGACCTTTCGTTTCACGACATGGGAGGTGTGTTGCTGTGCTTCGTTTCGATCCTTTCACCGACATCGATGCGATCACCAAGTCCGTCCTCGCCGCGGGAACTGGCAACGGACGCAGTCCACGGTTCATGCCGATGGACCTCTACAAGGTCGAGGACCAGTACGTCCTGCACGCCGATCTTCCCGGCGTCGATCCCGGCTCGGTGGACGTTCACATCGACGGCTCGACTCTGACGTTGACCGCGCACCGCACGGCCCTCTCCGAAGAGGGTGTGAGCTGGCTGGCGAGTGAGCGTTTCGCTGGAACCTACAGACGACAGCTGTCGATCAGCGACGACATCGACGCCGAACAGATCGTCGCCTCGTACGACAACGGCGTGTTGACGGTGACCTTGCCGATCGCGGAGAAGGCGAAACCGCGGCGGATCGAGGTCTCCTCCGGACCACCCTCCCGAACCGATAACGCCGGATCGACAACACAGGTGCAGATCGAAGCCTGATCCGCCTGGCCCGAACACCGCTTGATGGTGGGGTGACTCCCGAGGACACGCGATGGGTTCTCGGGCCTCACCCACCATCGTTTCGATCTCCCACTGCAAACCCGTGGCGCACACCGGTACATCCACCACACGAAAGAATCAGCGCGAGAACCCTTTAGCTGCCATGACTGCATCCACCATCCCCCCGCACGAACAATCCGACAACACAGGCAACACCGAATCCCGCCCGCACACCTCGCCCGATTGGTGGGATTACCACCGCCCGATCAACAGCGATGAATACAGCGACATGGCGTTGATGCTCGGTGCCCTCTCGATCCTGACGTTCTGGATGTTCGGCCTCGGCATCCTCCTCGGTGCCGCCGCCATCGGAACCGCCCTGGCAGCGCGCCGACCCGACACCCCCGGACACGATCCGGGGGACAGCAGCGCCGGTATCGTCGGAATCCTCACCGGCATTGCCGGTGTCGCCTTCGGCATCGTCTTCCTCACCGCAGCACTACCCCACCTGTAGACAAACCGAATTTTGCACTAGTGGAATCGAATTGGTGCTTGTAGCAGGATCTCACAAGATCTGAAATCCGTCCCACCTTCAGGCGATGGCGGCAGCAGCTATCCCCGCGCCATATCGACGAACTTCGAGAGGTGAAGCTGGTGCGCCACAGTGATTGTGGCGGTCGGACCGTTACGGTGCTTACCCAGAATCAGGTCGGCTTCACCGCCACGGGGATCGTCTCGCTCGGTCGCGTCGGGGCGGTACAGCAGAATCACCATATCGGCGTCCTGCTCGAGTGAACCGGACTCACGAAGGTCGGCGACCTGGGGACGCTTGTCGGTTCGCTGCTCGGGACCACGGTTGAGCTGACAGATCGCGACAACCGGAACTTCGAGCTCCTTCGCCAAAAGCTTTAGGCTACGGGAGAATTCGGAGACTTCCTGCTGACGGGACTCGACCTTTTTACCTGAGCTCATCAGCTGGAGGTAGTCGATGACGATCAGGCGAATGTCGTGTTTCTGCTTGAGCCGCCGTGCTTTTGCGCGAATTTCCATCATAGTGAGGTTGGGGGAGTCGTCGATGAATAGCGGCGCCTCACTGATCTCACTCATGCGACGCGCGAGCTTGGTCCAGTCGTCGTCGGTCATCTTTCCGGAGCGCATGTCGCCGAGCTTGATCTTTGCCTCCGCAGACAGCAGACGCATGACGATCTCGGTTTTGCTCATCTCCAACGAGAACATGACGCTGGCCATGCCGTGCGTGATGGAGCAGGAACGCAAAAAATCCATTCCAAGGGTCGATTTGCCCACACCAGGTCTAGCCGCGACGATAATCATCTGACCAGCGTGAAGGCCGTTGGTGATCTCGTCGAGATCCTTGAACCCGGTGGGCACACCGAGGGAAATTCCGCCGCGGCTGGCGATGGAGTCGATCTCGTCCATCGTGGGCTGGAGGAGCTCGGTGAGGGGTACGAAGTCCTCGGTGGTTCGACGCTCGGTGACCTCGAAGATCTCGGCCTGCGCGCGGTCGACGACCTCGGCCACGTCCTGGCCCTCGGTGCCGGCGTAGCCGTACTGGACGATGCGAGTACCGGCGTCGACGAGACGACGCAGCACGGACTTCTCGGCCACGATCTCGGCATAGAAGGCAGCGTTGGCGGCAGTGGGCACTGTCTGGGTCAGCGTCACCAGGTAGGCGGCACCGCCGATACGGCGGAGCTCACCTCGACGGTCGAGCTCGGCGGAGACCGTCACCGGGTCGGCGGGCTCGCCACGGCTGTAGAGGTCCAGGATCACGTCGTAGACGGACTGGTGGGCGGGCCGGTAGAAGTCACCTGGACGCAGTACCTCGAGGACGTCAGCGATGGCGTCCTTGCTCAGCAGCATGCCGCCGAGCACCGACTGCTCGGCAGTCATGTCCTGAGGTGGCTGGCGTCCGAACTCCTGGTCGGGCTCGGCCTCGGGAGGGCCCGGGTAGTCCGGCCCTGAGAAGTCGGAAGGTCCTCGATCATCTACAACAGCCACAAGCGAGACCTTCCCGTAAAACACTCGACGACACTGCCAGAAACCGCAGCGCCCTCATCATTTGTACCTGCCCCCACCGACATCCCCTAGCCGCATTCGGCCGGGCTGTAGATAGACGCCGAGATGACGTTAGGGACTAGTAGGTCCGCATACAAACCGGACTGTGGATAAACCTGTGGATGCTTTGTGGAAACTCCCGCCCCACGGTGTGCACCGCCTGTGGAGCATTTGGGGACTACTTTGCCTAGCAACCACAAAAGACCAGGTAGATGGCTATCCACAATTTCACAGGCCTGTTGATGAAAATAGTTTTTCCACAGTCGGCGCGTCGGCGTGTCGGGCGTGTTGCCTCGCCCGATTCGTCACTGATCACCAAGTCGAACATCACAGTGTGAGAGTTATCCCCAGGTCCGATTCGGGACGCTGTCAGGCGGCACACCGCAGCCCGAAACAAAACGTCGGGCCCCGCACACCGAAGTGTGCGGGGCCCGACGAGACGAACAGTCGACTATGCGCCGACGACGTTCAGGTTGAACTTGGCAACCACATCGGGGTGCAGGTTCACGACCACGGCGTGCTTGCCCGTGTTCTTGATGTGAGCCTTCGGCAACACGATGGAGCGCTTGTCGACAATCGGTCCACCGGCAGCCTTGATCGCAGCAGCGACGTCAGCGACGGTAACCGAACCGAAGAGCTTGCCCGAGCCACCGGCGGTCTTGACCGTCAGCGTTACGGACTCGAGGCCCTCGATAGCTGCCTTGAGCTCCTTGGCGTGATCCAGGCCGCGCACAGCGCGCGCTTCCTGTGCACGACGGATGCCCTCGACCTGCTTCTCGGCGCCACGGGTGGCGACGATTGCCAGTCCGCGGGGGAGCAGGTAGTTACGGCCGTAGCCGTCCTTGACCTCCACGGTGTCGCCAGGCGCACCGAGGTTGTCCACGTCAGCGGTGAGGATGAGCTTCATGTTCTTTCCTCCCTTTCCTTAGCGAGCCACGGTGGCGTAAGGCAGCAGTGCTACCTCACGTGAGTTCTTGACGGCAATGGCAACGTCGCGCTGGTGCTGGACGCAATTGCCGGTGACACGGCGAGCACGGATCTTTCCGCGATCGCTGACGTACTTACGAAGCAACGTCGTGTCCTTGTAGTTGATCTGCGTGTTCTTCTCTTTGCAGAAGGTGCAGACCTTCTTCTTCATAACCTTGTCGCGCAAGGGCGGCTTCGGCATGTCTTTGCTCTTTTCTGGATGTTCCTGATCAGGTACGGATCAGAAGGGCGGTTCGTCGCTGCCCGCACCACCGAAGGAGCCCGAAGCCTGAGGCGCACTGCCCCAAGGATCGTCTCCACCCGAAGGTGCCGCGCTCGGACGTCCGCCACCCGATCCGCCGGAGGAACCGCCGAAGTTGCCGCCTCCACCGCCGCCACCACGGTTGGCCTTGTTGACCTTTGCCGTGGCGTACTTCAGTGAAGGACCGATTTCATCGACTTCGAGCTCGACGACAGTTCGCTTTTCGCCCTCGCGAGTTTCGTACGAACGCTGCTTGAGCCGGCCGCTCACGATTACTCGTGAACCACGGGTCAAGCTCTCCGCGACGTTCTCGGCTGCTTCGCGCCAGATGTTGCAACGCATGAACAGCGCATCGCCGTCTTTCCATTCATTGGAATTACGGTCGAAGGTGCGGGGCGTGGAAGCAACCGTGAAGTTTGCAACCGCGGCACCCGCCGGGGTGAAACGAAGTTCAGGATCAGCCGTCAGGTTTCCGATGACGGTGATGATGGTGTCGCCAGCCATGTGGTTCCTCCTGCATTGATGTAAGACCGTTGGGCGCGAGAGTAGAGCTCGCTACCGACAGTAATTACTTGTTGTGGCGCAGAACCTTCGTGCGCAGAACCGACTCGTTCAGACCGAGCTGACGATCGAGCTCAGCGACGGTGGCGGGAGTGGCGTTGATGTCGATCACCGCGTAGATACCTTCAGCATGCTTCAGGATCTCGTAGGCGAGACGACGCTTACCCCAGACATCGACCTTGTCGATCGTGCCGCCGTGCTGGCGCACAACATTGAGGAACGTATCCAGTGAAGGAGCGACAGTGCGCTCGTCCAGGCTGGGGTCAAGGATGACCATCAATTCGTAATGACGCATAAGACCTCATCACCTCCTGTGGACTAAGTGAAAACGGCCACGGACTATCCGTGGCAGGAGGGTCGTTGCGTCAGCAACCCTCGTAGGTTACACGAGGGGCCTTGACCAGGGAAATCGTCCCGGCCCTCCGGGAAGACCGCCAAGTCGATGCGCGACGCGTGGCGCAGACGCATCACCCCGCGAGCCACTGCGCCCCCTAGGGTGAGAATCATGCGAACAGACCGCAAGACCCCGGCGTCGATCCTGGCGTTGGTCGTCGGATTGTGCGGGCTGACGATGGCGCTGGGCTATTTCAACAAGGCCAGATGCGGCGGTGCACCGTTCGCGCCCGACGGCCGAAGCCTGAACTTCGACGTCAACAAGAACATCGACGTCTGCTACTCCGACATTCAGTTGCTCTGGCTCGGACGAGGTATCGATCAGCATCTGTTCCCCTTCGTCACCGGAGGGATAACGCCCGAAGGATTCCTGACCGGCGGAACCGTCGAATACCCGGTGCTCAGCGGAATTCTGATGTGGCTGGGCGGTATCGGCTCACACACCGACACCGATTTCCTTCTGCACTCGGCCCTGATCCTGGCTCCTTTCGGACTGCTCACGGCGTGGATGCTCGGCAAGATGAGCGGCGCGTACGCGCTCGTGTGGTCGGCGACTCCGCCCCTGGTTCTGTACGCATTCCACAACTGGGAGCTCCCGGTGGTGGCCACCAGCGTCGGCGCGATCTTCCTGATGACGTTCGAGCGGATCCCACTGCGAACTCGCGCGGTTCTGGCGGCCGTCATCCTGGCGATCGGTTTCTGTTTGAAGCTGTACCCGGGAATGTTCGTGCTGCCGCTCATGGCCTACGTGCTTCTACGCGGCACCGAAGGCAAGCGCTACGACGTTCGTGGGACGCTGATGACGGCGGGCGCGGCGATCGTCACCGTCGTCCTCGTCAACCTGCCGTTCGCCCTCATCTCGTACGAAGGCTGGCGCGCGTCGTTCAGCTTCCAGGAGAAGCGAAGCGCCGACATCACCACCAACTCGGTGTGGTTCTGGGGTTTGCGCCCGTTCTACGGTTTCGGAGTTCGCGAACTCAACGCCGACTACGACGCACTGGTGAGCATCCTGTCTCCGGTCATGATCCTGTTGTCGTTCGCGCTCGCGATGTATCTGGGTTGGCGACGATACGTCCGCGACGGCTACTTTCCGTGGATTGCAGTCAGTGCCGCGATGTTGTGCGGATTCGTGTTGCTGCACAAGGTCAATTCACCGCAGTACACACTGTGGATCCTGCCGTTCCTCGTACTGTTCAAGATCCGGTGGTTCTGGATCGTCGCCTATCTGATCGCCGACGCGGCGTTGGGTATCGGCATCTTCCGGTACTTCTACCAACTGGACATGAATCTCGATCCGAGCAAGTACGAAGCCGTCGTCCAGGCGAGCGTGTGGGGCCACGTCGTCCTGCTCGCCGTGTTCTTCTTCCTGTTCCTGCGAGTCCCGCTGCGGTATCCGCTGGCCGGTGGGACCGATCAGATTGCCAACTCCGACAACAACCTTCCGACTCACTCACGGGAGCACGCCTGATGACTGCATCATGGTTCGAATCACCGACGCTGACCGGTGATCGTGTCCGACTCGAACCCCTGGCAGTCGCGCACACCGACGCTCTGCTCGCTGCTGCCGACGACCCGGCGATCTTTCGTTGGACCGCATCACCCATCACAGATCGGGAACAGGCACAGGGGTACATCTCTACAGCCCTCGACGACCCGAATCGGATCGCCTTCGCGCAGGTGAACATCGCGACGAACGCCGTGGTCGGCACTACGTCCATGTACCAGATCGACCCGGTAAACCGCAGTCTTGCAATCGGATACACGTGGTTGTCGCGATCTGTTCAGGGAACGGGGATCAATCCCGAATCGAAGCTGCTCCTGCTTCGTCACGCCTTCGACCAGCTCGAGGCCGTGCGCGTCGAGTGGCACACGGACGAGTTCAACGAACAGTCCAGAGCAGCGATCGCAAAGCTCGGCGCTCAGTTCGAGGGCCTGCTGCGCAAGCACCGGCGCCGCGCCGATGGCAGTTGGCGTACAACAGCGCTGTTCGCGATGACCGACGACGACTGGCCGACCATCGCACCTCAGCTCGAGACACGTACCCGAAACTAGCGATCACCTGCACTCTTCGGCCAAGTCCATGCCAAGATTCACCTCATGAGCGATCAGGGTGGGTACGGGTACCAGGGCAATCAGAATTGGCAACCGGCTCCGTACGGGCAGCCCGATCCGTACGGCAGGCGCCCGACGAACACACTCGCGGTGCTCGCCCTCGTCTTCGCGTTCCTCATCGCGCCGTTGGGGATCGTCTTCGGGCACATCGCTCGCGGCCAGATCAAACGGACCGGCGAAGAAGGCGACGGACTCGCCCTTGCCGGACTGATCATCGGCTACATCTTCACCGCACTCGGCATCCTGGCCGTGATCGTGTGGATCGCGTTCTTCGGGCTGCTCGCCGCCGCTTTCGGCAACGCCGCCGATGACGCGAGTTCGCGGAGTTTCACCTACACGACGCCGTACTCGTACTCCACGACCACGACTCGGGCACCGAGTGCACCCACCACAGCGCCGAGAACGACGACGCCACCACGCGTCACAACCTCGGTCGGTCCGGCGCCGACCGTCTCGGGCACCGACCGTCAGGGTTTCATCTCCGGCGGCCCCAGTTGCAACTCCACCAATCCTGCCGTCGCCATCGCCGTCACGACCGGATCACGAATCGTCATCTGCGAAACGGGAGTCGGCCGCTACTACTACAAGGGTCAACGGCTGAGCGACGGCGCCACCATCGAACTCGACGATCCGACGCCCACTGGCAACGGATTCACCGTCACCAACAAGGACGTGACGTACCAGCTCACCTCCGCCGGACTGGTGATCACCGGCAGCGGAGGCGAGCTGGGTCGGGAACCGGCGCTCGAGTTCTGGATGAACTGACCCACGTCAGCCGGCACACGGATCCTGATAGGGAACACCGGGCAGGTAACGCTCCCATTCGGCTTCCGTGATGGGAGATCCTGCGGTGCGGCACAATCGATCAACGACGCTGTCGGGGTCGATTCCCCACAAGCGAACGGTCTTGTCCGACCCGCTGCCCGCGATCATGTCACTCTCGCCGGCGAACTGAGCGTCGTTGACTCGACCCGGGTAGGCGGACAGCGTCGCAAATCGTGTTGACCGCGAGGGGGTCTCGATATCCCAGAGCCAGACGGTTCCGTCGCCGACACCGGCAGCGAGCCGATCACCGGCGCGGTTGAACGAGATCGAATAGATTGCGCCCTCGGGGCCGAGAAGACGAGCGAGCTCCTCGGGTGCCGACGGTGTGCGTACGTCCCACACGGCGACCCTGTGATCCGCACTTCCGGCGGCCAACAACGTCCCGTCGGCGCTGAAAGACACTGCTAATGCGTAACTTTCGAATCCACCCACCGTCGCCGCCACCCGGGGCGACGCTGGGTTCGACACATCCCACAGATCCACTTCGTTCTTGGCGTTCGCGATCGCCAGGATGTCGGCGCCCGGTTGAAATGCCATCATCTGCGGGTAAGAGCCGACATCGGTCGACGACAGCAGCTTCGGTTCCGATGGATCGGAAACGTCGACCAACGCAATGCTGTTGTCGTCCTGCGAGGACACCGCCAGCAGATCTCCGGCGGGATTCAACGCGACGACCGCCACGATGCCCTTCACGTACACCGCGGGTTCGCTGTAGATCCGTGGCGACGCCGGAACACTCAGGTCCCAAAGATATGCACCGCCGCCGCCGGTGCCGCTCACAGCCAGGTTCCCGTCTGCCGACACCGCCGACGCACCGCTGAAAGAGTCGTCCCCTTGCGGTTTCAACTCCGGCATCACCGCGGGGCGATCGAGATCCTCGGTGTTCCACGCCAACATCGCGCCACCCCTGGCCCCGACGCCGGCCACCAGACGCGAGCCGTCCGCGGCAAAGGGACTGGTGAAAATCGTGTCCCGAGGTCCCGCCCAGACCGGACCCGGTAGAGCCCACACGCGAGTCACACCGTTGAGTCCTCCGGTGACCAGGTTGCGGCCGTCGTCGCTGTAGTCGACGGTGGTCACCGCCCCACTGTCCGGAAGTGTTTCGATCAACGCCCCGGTTCGTGGGTCCCACACGCGCACGGAGTTGTCGGAACTTCCTGCGGCAAGACGTGTTCCGTCTTTGCCGTAGTTGAGTTCGTTGACGTAGCTGGAAAATCCCGTCAGTGCCGGCAGGGGAGTGGGGCGCGCCGGATCGCTCATGTCCCACCGAACCACCTCCCTGCCAGTGGTTCCCGCCGCAAGCTCGCGTCCGTCCGGACTGAAGGCGACACCGAGGTAGTGGACGGTGGTGCCGTTCGGCTCGGTCGCGAAGATCGGCGCCGATTCCTCACCCCACTTCGCGACGTCCCACACACGAAGTGTCGATTGACGCCCGCCTGCCACGAGGAAACGTCCGTCAGGACTGAACGTCGCGGTGACGATGCCGTCAGCTGGGTGCGGAAGAGCAGGCAAAGCAACGGCATTCGCGGAAACGTCGATGTTCCATCGCAGGACGTCGGGCGTCGAGGTACCGGCGACCAGCTTGGTTCCGTCTGGACTGAACTCCATGTCCTGCACTACGCGTTCACCGTCGACGGGAAGAGTTCCACGGACCGGATTCTCGGGATCCGACACGTCCCACAGCGCAGCGCCGCCGGCGCCACCGGTCGCAAGCAGCCGTCCGTCCGGGCTGTAGGCGACGGCAAAGAGCGCCGTGCCCTCCGAGACTCCGAGGAACTCCGCCTGCGGAACAGCTGAGGCCACACCGTCCACCATCGGATAAAGTCTGACTTTCCCATCCGAACCACCCACCGCCACAACAGTTCCGGCTGGGTTTATCCGGGCCTTCATCGCGCCGGGCGGTCCGATGATGCGAGTAGCCGAATGAACGCCCGACGCATCCAGCAATGCCGAGCGGGCTTCGGTTGTTTCGTTGACCGCAAATGCCGCCAGAGCAAGCTGCGACGCCAGCGACGGATCCCGCTCGCGCATCCTGATCGACTCGGTGGCCACCTGACGCGACATCGCCTCGTCTCGCGCGGTATCTGCTTGGACACGTTGACGATTGGCTCCGATACCGGCGACGGTCGCAACCACCGCCAACACCAGAGCGATCACCGACGCAGCTGCCAACGCAGTCACGAGCCGTCGCAGAACGCGTGTACGTCGGCGATCGGCAAATTCCTGCTGATCGCGATGCTCGATGCTCGCAGCGAGGTACTCCCGCTCGGTGGCGTTGAGGTCGGCGGCGCGGGTCCGACTCGGGTCCAGTGGGAGACCGAGTTCACCCGAGTTCAGCCATTCTTCCGTCAGGTGAAGACGTGCGGGTCCGAGCAGCGCGCCGGGGTCGCGTCCACTGTCTTCCCACACCTGCGCCGCGTAGGTGAACCGGCGATGCACCGCCAGGCCGGCGCGGTCCGAGTCGATCCAATCGCGAAGCCGACTCCACGCTGACAGTAAGACCTCGTGCGAAACCTCGACCGTCTCTTCGTCGACGGTGAGAAGGCGCCGTAAGGCGAACCGGTCGATTACGGTGTTCACGTCGTCGACGTCGTCACCGAGGAAGAGTTCGGTGCGCGGTGCACGCCGACGCGTCTGCGTCACTTCGTCGACGTTGACCAATCGGAGGAAGATCCTGCGCGCCAACTGCTGCTGCCGCTCTGTGAGCTCGCCGTACACTTCCTCCGCGCTTTGCTGGACGGCTCCGGCAATCCCGTCGGTGGCGTAGTAATCCGAGACGGTCAGAGTTTTACGCGTCGACCGTTGCCAGGTCCCCAACAGTGCGTGTGACAGCAAGGGCAAAGCTCCGGGGTCGCTCGCCGTACGCGAGCCGCGTGGTGTCAGCTCGGAGACCAGAACCTGAACCAATTCGCTCTGCACGGTCATCCCGGCCTTGATCGCCGGCTCGACGATCACCTCGCGCAATTGTTCGTCGGTCAGCGGCCCGACCACCATCGGCGAATCGTCGAGCAGCGGCACCAAAAGCGGTTCCTCCGCCGCGAGCCCGTAGAAGTCGGCGCGCATTCCGATGACGGCGATGGTGTTCTCACCGAGTTCCGCGAGAGTCCGCAGTATTTCCTCGCGCCGATCACCGTCGCACTGCGTCCACAGTTCCTCGAACTGGTCGAGGATCAAGACGGTTGGTTCGCCGGAAATCGACGACGGAATTCCTCCCGTACCCGGCTGCAGGATTTCCACCCGCCAGCCGTCGAACCGCGAATCGCCCTCGGCAACCTTGGGGGCGAGCCCGGCCCGCAGCAACGACGACTTACCCGATCCGGAAGCACCGATCACCATGAACTGACGGCGGCCGACACCTCGTATCGCCGACGCCACCCGCTCGACCAAGTTGGCAGTGAGTTCGTCTCGACCGAAGAACCACTCGGCGTCCTCTTGTCGGAAAGATTCGAGACCTCGGTACGGAACGGTGGCGTCGCCGCGTCGTCTGGCCGTCAGCTGCCTCACTCGTTGCACCGCACCGATCCAGCGCTGCCGCTCATCCTCGGAGTCGACACCGCAGGCCTCGAGGAGCGCAAAAAACATCGGGGTACTCGCCGGCGTCGGCAGGTGTTGGCCGGCAAACCATCCGCTGACGGTTCCGTGCAAACCACCCGAACGCTCGACCGCTTCGCGAACGGTCAGTCCGGCTGCCTTCCGCAACGCCGTGAGCGCCTCAGCAAACTGTCCACGCGACTCGATCTGGCCCGGATCGACC
>NZ_LEKE01000082.1:0-20288 GCF_001029585.1 Rhodococcus sp. ARP2
GGGCTTGAACTCGTTGTCATCTGTTCCGACCACGAACACTCCGCCCGAGTTCGGGAACTTCCGGGTCGCCAGCAGGTCCATCGGATTCACCTTCACGAATGCCGCCTCGTCGCCGCCGAATATCTCGTCGACGGTTCGCTGTCGGTCACCGAGCGAGGGCTCCAACTGACCGGAGAGATCGAGGAACGTCGGATACACGTCGGGGTAGTTGGTAGCCATCTGCAGTGAGCAAGTACCACCGTAAGAGAGGCCACCGATGGCCCACGCCCTCGGGTTCGTGTCGATCTGGAACGCATTCGCCACCGCAGCGGGCAAGTCCTTTGCCAGATACGTGCCGACCTTGCCCTGCGACGAGTCGGTGCACAGCGGATTGGCCATCTGCGACCCTGTTCCATCGGCTATCACGACGACTGGAGCCAACCCCTCGTGATCTCGTGCAAAGGCATCCATTGTCGCGGTCAGCTTTCCGCCCTGGAGCCAGTCCTCGGGCTTGCCAGGCTGACCTGCCATGAGCACGAGCACGGGAAGAAGCGGACGCGGATTGGTGAAGTACGACGGCGGCAGATATACCTGCGCGTCGCGCGCGGAGAATCCTGAAATCGTCCCGGGGACAGGCAAAGTCGTGACCCGTCCGCGAATCGGCATGCCCTCCGGCGCTTTCCACACAGTGTCGGTGGGATCGCCGGTGACAACAGGATCGGTCGGACCGGGAACTTCACTGAGTGAGATGCGGTCGAAATCGTCGTGTCCGAACGCAATTCCCACAGTCGGATACGCGGCGAAAACCAGATTGATCTGCGTCGCGGCAGTGATGACGACCAGAACCGTCGCGATCACGGACAGGAGCGCTTTCGCGACGGTTCCGCCCGCCTTGATTCGCGGCCCGAGAAGTAGCAACGCGTAGATACCGATTCCGATCCACACGTAGATCGACATCTCGATGGGATCGGGGAACGGCACGATCACCTTTTCGACGGTGATCCACACGGCGATCATGATCACCAGCGCAATCAGCCCCGCGATCGGCACCGCTCTGCGGTAGTACCAGCGCACGTTCGAACCGAGCAGCCACACGCCACCCAGGACCCCAAGGACAGTCAGGATCACCGGCAGCGGTCCCGAGATCAAACTGATTCGGTAGAGCCAGTCCACGTCAAGCCTCTCGCGCGTAGAAATGTCGCACGCACGAGGCTAGACGACGACGCTAGTACTCTGTATCAGGTGACATTCATCAAGGTCTGTGGCCTACGCGACGTTGACACGGTCGACCTCACGGTGGGCCTGGGCGTCGACGCCATCGGTTTCGTCTTCGCCGAGAGCGTCCGCAAAGTCGACCCCACACTCGCAGTCGCTCTGCTCGCGCGAGTTCCCGATCACATCCGTGCAATCGGAGTCTTTCTCGGCAACCCGATCGGACAGATCCTCGAGATCGCGAAGATCACCGGGCTTCGCACCGTACAGGTTCACGATCTTGTCGACGCCGAGCAAGTGCAGCGGCTGCACGATGCCGGCCTCACCGTCATCCGCGCGGTCGTCTCCAGCAACGTCCGCGACGGTTACAACCTCGACCTCGGTGAGGACGAGCTCCTGATCGACGGCGCCGACGCCGGATCCGGGGTGCCGTGGAACTGGGCCCAACAGCAATCACGCCCGCACGGCCAGTGGATCCTGGCGGGCGGACTGTCCCCGGAGAACGTGCGCGACGCGCTGGATGCCACCGGTGCCTGGGGCGTCGATGTCTCCAGCGGCGTCGAATCGTCGAGGGGCGTCAAGGACCACGCTTTGATCGAGAAGTTCGTCAGCGCTGTCCGGCAGACCGATCACTCGAAATAAGACGCGTAGTCACTGAAGGCGACTTGACCGGTGGGACTCGCCTTCACGGCGTCGGCAACGGCAGGCGGAATGGGAGCCCAGTGCGCAGGCATGGCCGCCGCCAGTGACGGCTTCAAGATGTAGAGCAGTGCGAAGTTCACTATCCAGAGCGGCGGCGCCATCGACATGCCGACTTCCGAACTCACATCGCCTTTGGTGTTGGTCACCAGCTGCGCTGCTCCCGAAATCTGTTGCGCTGCAAATCCGTAGACTGCCTGCACCGTATATGCCGACTGATAGAGCGCAATCAGAGTGTGCGTCGCACCGTTGTTGCGCAACCAGGTGCCCACGAAACCGCCAGGGGCGATCAGCGTATTCACCTGTCGCGTCGGAGCATCCGCGTTGGCCGGACTCTCCAGCAATCCGTCGGGATTCACGTACAACCCGTAACTGGCCAGAACCGACGGCGTAGTGCCGGAATAGAGGGGCCGCCCGTTCGTATTGGTGAGAATCCGAGCGCATTCGTCGATCACCTCGGCATCCTCGAGATTGCCACCGATCCCACCGCCGGTCATGAGGTCGCGATACTGCTCCTCGGTCAAAGCGTCGGCTGGCTCGAGTCCGATCTGCGCGGCAATCTCTTCCGCAGTCTGCTGACCGAGTGGCTGGTTGAGTTGATCCGGAGTAGTCATCTGCGTGGGCGCGACGCTCTCGTAGACCGGTGCCCCGGCATAAGGGATCACGAACCCGGTATCGACATTCTCTGCAACCGGTTGCGCGCCGGCCGTCTGAGTGGTGGCAAACGAAAGTACGCACACCCCAACCAAAGCCAGAACCGAGACGGTCCCGCGATGAGACCTTGCTCGGTGAGATTCTTGTCCACGTCTACAGCCCTCGCCTGAGAAAGCCTTGCCTGCAATTCCATTGCCGCGCATAGGTCAACCTCCCGGGACACAGTCCGGCGAATCAACTCGAGCTTGCATCTCAGTCAAACGCTGTGACCAGCGCCGTGTCAAGACACTGGTCAGGTCGAGGCACCTACGGCGACAGCTCGCTCGATACAGTCGACAGCTCGCCCGCTACAGTGATGCTTCCATCTGAAGTGACCTCACCCCATTTGAATTGCAGGACATCTCTGGAGGCGAGCAGTGTCTGACAAGCGCGGGACCGTGTTGATCACCGGCGTCGGCCGGAGCAAGTCGATCGGAGCAGCCCTCGCATTGGGTCTCGCCGAGGATGGTTGGGATCTGACGATCGGCTACTGGGCGCCTTATGACGAACGCGTCGGGTTCGTCCGCGGAGCGCACGATCCGCAGGACGTTGCCGAGAAGTGTCGCGCACTCGGGAGCCGTGTCGACCTGGTTCCCGGAGATCTGGCCTCGCCGGATGCGGCCGCACAGCTCGTTGACGCTGCCGCATCGCGGAATGACCTTCGTGGGCTGGTGCTCTCGCACTGCGAAAGCGTCGACAGCTCGATCCTCGATACCACCGTCGAGAGCTGGGAACGACATTTCGCGGTCAACGCCCGCGCCTCTTGGCTGCTGATCAAAGCGTTCGCTGAACGCCTTCCGGAGCAGCGCGACGTCAGTCAGGTGACCGGGCGGATCATCGCACTCACCAGCGACCATGCGGCCCATAATCTTCCGTACGGCGCCAGCAAGGGCGCTCTCGACCGCATCGTCATCGCCGCCGCAGTCGAACTGGGATCACGCGGCGTAAGGGCAAACGTCATCAACCCAGGACCGATCGACACAGGATGGATGACACCGGAGATCAAACAGGCCACAACCCTCCACACCCCTGCCGGCCGGCTGGGTACACCCGGCGACACTGCAGACCTCGTCCGATTTCTGATGTCCGACGCCGGAGGCTGGATAACAGGACAACTTCTTCACTCCAACGGCGGATTCAGCACGAGTTGAGCAGGCAGACCCGGCCCGCTCCGAAATCAGGTCAGGCCTTGTAGTTCGGTAGCGTCTGCCCGAGCCTGCGGCCCATCTCGGCAGCCAATGCGGCGAGCCCGCTGGCCGGACGCACCATGACCTCGAAATCGACGATCTTGCCGTCCTCGTCGAATTCGACCATGTCGATTCCCTTGAGGCTCTTGTCTCCGATGTTCGCACTGAATTCGAGAACGACCTGCCGACCGTTGGCTCCGGCGAACTGACGGTGGTACTCGAAATTCTCGAACACCTGGATCACCGTATTGAGAATGAGCACAACGGCATCCGCGGACTGGTACGGCTTGAATCCGGTGGGCGATCGGAACTGCGCGTCGGGCGCGACAATGGTCGGTAGTGCCGACAGGTCACCGGTTTCGATCATGGTGTGCCACAACTGCAGTGCAGCTTCAACTTTCGGTTCGAGCGTCAATTCCGTGCTCATGCTTCTACCCTTTCCTCGATGTTACCTGCCGCTTGATTTACCGGCACTTGACTTGCGACGGCCCAAGCACTCAACACAGTTCGCACCCCGGTCACGAGTTGCAACGGCTGATCGATCATGACGTGATGGCCGGCTTCGGGAATCTCCGCCACGATGGCCTCCGGTCCGAACAGTCCGCGCATGTGCTCCATGAGTCGATCGGACACGATACCGTTCTCAGCTCGGAAATAGGCTACGCGGCAACGCGGTTCACTGTCGAGAACATCTTCGGCGCCAACTCGGAGAAAGAAGTTCGGATCGAATTTCCATGACCAACCGCCATCGACTTCCTCCATGGACGTGGCTGCCACATGGTCACGCACCGCAAGCAGTCCCGAATCCTGGGGCGGAACGAAGCGGAATCGACCCATCGCGTCTTCCCTGGTGGGATAAACTTTCTTGGGGCCGAACGCATTCTGGCGTCGAGCTGCCTCCTCTTCGGGCGTCCGCGCCTTAAGTGGCGAATCGATGATGACAACGCCGTCCAACAGTTCACCGTGCAGATGCGAGGCCACGAAGGAAACAATCCCACCCATACTGTGCCCCACCAGAATCGGCTTGCCGTCGATTCCCCCGGCCTCGGCCGCCGCCAGCACCTCGCGAGCCCACTGGGATATCGCGTAGGCATCGCGAGTGTCACTGTCTCCGTGGCCCGTCAAGTCGAGAGCGACGACGCGCCGCCCCTCGGCGAACTGCGGCGCGATGTGATCCCACCAGCGACTGTGGGCTGCGCCGCCGTGGATCAGCACAATTCCCGGCCCCGCCGACCCCCAAGCCCGAAAGTGCACCGAAGCGCCCTCGACCTCCACCGACCCCGTCTCGACCGGCGCTTCCAGCGCCCGAGTGAACCAACCAGGCGCGTCTTCGACGACATTGCTCATCGATCGAACATACATAGTCGTCAATCGGTTCATCCAACTCTTCCCAGTTCGTGATCCATCACCTATATTGAATCCGGCCTCAAGTTCAATTCGTTTCGCCGAAGGGGAGAGATGACCAACCGCCAAGTACGCCTCGCCGCCCGCCCGACAGGACTTCCCGACGCTTCCACCTGGGAATATGTCGACGCCGAGATCCCGTCCGCCGGGCCGGGTGAGTTTGTCGTCAAGGTCGAATACCTCTCCCTCGACCCCGCGATGCGCGGTTGGCTCAACGACGTCAAGTCGTACGTTCCGCCGGTCAAGCTCGGTTCCGTCATGCGCGCCCACGGCGTCGGACGCATCACCGAATCCCAACACCCCGATTACCAGGTCGGGGACATCGTGGCGGGATCGTTCGGCGCTTCCGTGTACGGAGTGTCCGACGGAACAGATGTGACCCGGGTCGACGAATCGATCGCTCCCCTACCGACCTGGCTCGGAGCTCTCGGATTCCCCGGCGTCACCGCATATTTCGGACTGCTCGACGTCGGAAAGCTGAAAGACGGTGACACCGTCGTCGTATCCGGTGCCGCGGGCGCGGTCGGCAGCCTGGTCGGTCAGATCGCAAAGCTCCACGGATGCAAGGTCATCGGCATCGCCGGCGGTCCGGAGAAGTGCGCGTGGCTCACCGAGGACCTCGGCTTCGATGTCGCCATCGACTACAAGAACGAATCCGTCTACAAGGCGCTCAAGTCCAACGCTCCCGACGGTATCGACGTGTACTTCGACAACGTCGGCGGAGAAATTCTCGACGCTGCTCTCTCCCGTTTGCGCCTGGGCGCTCGGGTGGTCATCTGCGGCGCCATCGCGGGTTACAACGCCACCGAGCCTCAGCCAGGCCCCGCGCACTACCTGTCACTTCTCGTCAATCGGGCCACGATGGCCGGCTTCGTGGTCTTCGACTACCTCGATCGCTACGCAGAAGCGCAGGAGCGGATCGGAAAGTGGATCAAGAGTGGCGAATTGACTGCCCGCGAGCACGTCGTCGACGGGGGTATCGACGCGTTCGGCGACAGCCTCAACCTTCTCTTCGCCGGTGCGAACACCGGAAAGCTGGTCCTGAAGGTCAGCTGAGTCACCCACACACGCAGATCGGCCACCGGTATTCCGGTGGCCGATTCGCTTGGGTCAACTGACTCCCGACGGAGTGGGAACGCTGTCCTCCCCCAACCGCGGCGGGGCCGACCGATAGGTTGCCGGCGTGCCGCTCATCCGAATCGGATTGGCTACCTGCCGGGTCGGTGCATCGCGACGCGGGTCGTCGATGGACACCACCGGATCGAGATTCAGTCGCTCCGCCAGCGCTATCGCGTCGGCGATGTCGTTGAGAGGTCCACACGGGACACCTCGCTCGGTCAGCGCCTCGAACCACGAGTCTGCAGTGCCCTTGGCCAATGCAGCAGTGACGGCATCGAACAACTCTTCTCGATGCGCGACCCGATCCCGGTTCGAGACGAACCGCACATCCGCGGCAAGTTCGGGAACTCCGAGAACCTCTGTCAACGAACCGAATTGCCGGTCATTGCCGACAGCGAGGACCAGCGGACGGTCCGCGGTGTCGAATACCTCATATGGTGCGATGCTCGGATGCCGATTGCCCATTGCCTGAGGCACCACGCCCGCGGCAACATAGCCGGACGACTGGTTGGCGAGCGCGGAGAGCAACGAGGACAACAGATTGACCTCGACGTGCTGTCCTTCGCCCGTTCGATCGCGATGGCGCAGCGCTGCAAGGATTCCCACGCTGGCGTGTAGGCCCGTGATGACGTCGACCACCGCGACGCCGACCTTGGTGGGAGTCTTGGAATCGGGGCCGGTGATACTCATCAATCCGCCCACCGCCTGGATCAACAGGTCGTATCCCGGCAAAGAGTTGTTGCCACCGAAGCCGCTGATCGAGCAGTAAACCGCACGCGGATTCATTTCTCGCACAGAGTCGTAACCCAATCCCAGCCGGTCCATCGTTCCCGGCAGGAAGTTCTGAACCACTACATCCGCGCCGCGAACCAACTCACGCGCACTCTCCAGATCCTCCTGCTCGCGCAGATCCAGAGTGACCGACTTCTTGTTGCGGTTCACCGACAGGAAGTAACTCGACTCGTCCCCGACCCATGGCGGACCCCAACTACGAGTGTCGTCGCCGACACCCGGACGCTCGATCTTGACTACCTCCGCGCCGAGGTCGGCGAGAATCATCGTGGCGTACGGGCCGGCGAGGACGCGACCGAAATCAGCGATCACCAGCCCGTCGAGTGCTCCGACAGCGTCGACCGTCACCGGAACGCTTCTTCACCGGTGAGAGCGCGACCGATCACGAGCTGGTGAACCTCGGAGGTGCCCTCGTAGGTGAGAACGGATTCGAGGTTGTTGGCGTGCCGAATCACGGGGTACTCGAGCGTAATGCCGTTGGCGCCCAAAATGGTGCGGCATTCACGGGCGATCTTGATGGCCTCGCGGACATTGTTGAGCTTGCCGGTACTGACCTGCTCGGGGCGAACCGTCCCGGCGTCCTTGAGGCGTCCGAGGTGGATGGCGAGCAACTGCCCCTTGCCCAATTCGACTGCCATGTCGGCGATCTTGGCCTGGGTGATCTGGTACGCGGCGAGCGACTTGTCGAAGACCTTGCGATCACGCGCGTAGGAAATCGCGGTCTCGAGGCAGTCACGTGCGGCGCCCATCGCGCCGAAGATGATGCCGAAGCGTGCCTCGTTGAGGCAGCCGAGCGGGCCGGAAAGTCCGCGTGCCTTGGGCAGCATCGCCGAGGCAGGAAGACGCACGTCCTCGAGCACCAGTTCCGAGGTGACCGACGCACGCAGCGACATCTTGTTCTTGATCTCGGGGGCGGAGAATCCCGGAGTGTCGGCGGGAACGACAAATCCGCGCACGCCGTCGTCCGTTCGCGCCCAGACCACGGCGACGTCCGCGATGGAGCCGTTGGTGATCCACATCTTGGTTCCGTTGAGGACCCAGTCGTCGCCGTCGCGCTTGGCGTTGGTTCGCATACCGCCGGGGTTGGATCCGAAATCGGGTTCCGTGAGGCCGAAACAACCGATGGCTTCACCCGCCGCCATCCGCGGGAGCCATTCTTCCTTCTGCTCTTCACTTCCGTTGTGGTGGATCGCGAACATGGCGAGCGAGCCCTGGACCGAGACGAGGCTGCGAATGCCCGAATCGACAGCTTCGAGTTCCTGGCAGGCCAACCCGTACGCCGTGGCACTCATTCCGGCACAGCCGTAGCCCTCGAGATGCATGCCCAGAACGCCGAGCGCGCCCAGTTCCTTGGCCAGCTCACGCGCCGGCAGTGCTGCCGCTTCGAACCATTCACCTATGTGCGGGCGAATGCGATCGTCGACCATCTTGCGGACCGTGTCGCGGATCGCGATCTCCTCGGCGTCCAGCAGGGTGTCGATGGCAAAAAGCTCGGACAGGGACTGCGGCGTGGTCACGGGGCCTCCAGTGTTCTCGGGCGCAATCCATTGCGAGAACGATTGCGCAATCGTTTGCATCGCCTAGAGTAGAGCCCGGTTGCACACCCGTCAATCCCCGGACGGCCAACCGACTCAGAACCAGCTCAGAACCGACGCACACCAGGAGCCCCGACGCAGATGACGCCCGATCCGTCGAACCGCAGCAACGGCCGTCCGCCAACGCTGCGCGAAATCGCCGACCAGGCCGGGGTCCACATCTCGACGGCGTCGCGGGTCCTCCGTCAGCCCGAGCCCGCCGACGGTTGGTCCGACTCCGCACTCCGAGTTCGTCAGGTTGCCGAGGAACTCGGCTACCAACCGAACCTGTGGGCGGCCAGCCTGCGTACCCGCAAGACCACCACCATCGGCGTCGTGATGCCGAGGCTGACGGACGTCGTGGTGGCCACGATGTTCCAAGGCATCGAGGAAGCCGCCACCGCAGCCGGGTACTCCGTCCTGCTCTCCAGCCCACCCGACGATCTGGACGCACAGCGCAAAGCGGTCGAGTTCCTGGTCAGCCGACAGGTCGACGGTCTCATGCTGAGCAGCATCCACCTGCCGGGTACCGATTTCGTCGACTCGCTCCCCCTGCGCTCACTGCCGATCCTGCTGCTGAACCGGCACATCGACTCGGCGACGTCGTCTCCGAACCGAGGTCTTCCCTTTGTCAGCGGCGACGACCGCCTCGGCGGCTACCTCGCGGGGAAGCATCTTCTGGACTGCGGCTATCGCGATCTCGGAGTGATCGCGGGGCCGGATCACGCCAGCACGTCGCGGGAACGCGTCGCGGGTTTCCGCGATGCCCTGACCGAAGCCGGTCTGGAACTGCCGCCGAACCGAATAGTGGCGTCCGAGTTCGAAGTTCAAGGGGGTGTCGATGCGGCGGCCACATTGCTCGGTGGGGATTCACGCCCCGACGCCGTCTTCACGGTGAGCGACACCATCGCGATCGGCGTACTCGGTGTGGCCCGTGATCTCGGGTTGAGCATTCCCGACGATCTTGCGCTGGTCGGCTACAACGACATTCCGGTTGTCTCGCAACTCCCGGTGCCCCTGACAACGGTGAGGTCCCCCGCCCGAAAGATCGGCGCGACCGGGCTCGAGCACCTACTCGCACTTATCTCCGGCAAGAACGTCGAATCCGTGAAACTTCCCGTCGAACTGATCGTGCGAGCCTCCACCAGAAAGCCTGCCAGTCGCAAACTCTGAGCAGCTACCAAACCTGAGATTCGTCGATGCCCAACTGTCGCGCGTAACCGGAGTTGAGTGCGTCCCAGCCGTACTCGCGCGCCCGTTCGCCCACGATCGGTCCGAAGGGCTCGCCTGCCAGAAGGGCATCGAGTACGTCGAAGCACAAATGCCATCCGGCAGCGAGTGCCGACGCCATCCCCTCGGCGCGCGACCTCTGCGTAAGTGCGACGCGGGTGCCGCCCTCGACCGAGGTCAGGTCCCACACCAATTCGTCCGGGCCCCACTCGTGTTCGAGCCGCCGAGTGGTCTCCACAACGTGAACGGTGACCGGCAGCGACATTTCGGGGGCACCGTCCTCGGTGAGCATGGTGATCACGGCGTCACCGGTACGGCTCAGATTCCGATCGGCGGTGTACGGCGTCCATTGCGCCAACATCTCCGGGTCGGTGATCGCCTCCCACACCTTCTCGACGGGATACGGCAGCACCCGAGGGAAGCTGACGACTGTGTCGTCCCCGTCGACGCTCACCGTGACGTCGGACAGGGCACTGGGCTGATACGGCTGGGCACTCATGATTCGATCTCACCAGGAACCACCGACACGGGCAACTGCCCGCTCGGCGTTCAGAACACAAACAAAGCCGATGCGGCCGCGACTGTCGCCTCCACCACCGGAAATTTCACCACGGACAAGTCGTGTCGCGCTCCTTCGAACTCCAACAGACGTGTCGCGGCGGGAACCAGGTCGAGTGCTGCCTGTATCTCCTCCGTCGTCGCGAACTCGTCCTTCGATCCGTGGACGACAACGGCGGGTGTGTTCAGGTCGGGCAGGTGTTCGGTTCTGAGCTTCTCGGGCTTCTTCGGTGGATGCAGTGGATAGGACAGCAGAACCAGACCGTCGACAAGTCCCGGGTTCTCCGCTGCCATCATCGACGCCTGCCGACCGCCGTACGAATGTCCGCCGAGCAGAACGGGTCCGGGCACCGAGTAGTCCGAGCGAACAGCGGCAATCACCTCGGTAATGCCCGCACGATCCTCCGCAGCACGCGACGGATGCGGCGGCCCCGAAGCTCGACGCACCCGAAACGCGAGATCGAAGCGCAGAACTTGCACTCCTGCTGCAGCAAAGCCGTCGGCGACAGCACGCAACAGCACAGTGTCGCAATTGCTTCCGGCGCCGTGGGTCAATGCCAGGGTTGCGACGGGCACTGACTCGGGGCGGTGCAGGAAACCGTGCACCGCGCCTTCGTCGACCGTTTCGACAGTACTCATGGACGCATCCTTGTCCGGCCCGCTCGGGCCTGTTCGACTGCGGCAGCCAAGCTGCCTTCGTAGACCGGCCCGTGTCCGGGAAACAGCGCGCCGGCGGGCGCAGCGGCAATATTGTCCAACGCCTGGTCCGTCGCTCCACGGTCATGGTTGAAGGGGCACACCAGAAATTGTGGTCCGGCGACGCTCGACGTCGCATGTCCGGTCACCAGAGCGTCACCCGACGCGATGACTCCTGCCTCGGGGACAAGGTAAGCGCTGTGGCCGTCAGTATGCCCGTGGGTAGGAATCGGCACGATCCGACCGGGAACGTCCAGCGCACCACCTGACGCAAAGGCCTGTGCTCGAGGCAGTTCCGCGCCTTTCAACGCGCCTGCTCCGATCACGTCGCGTAGCCATTTCGGAGCGCCTCGCCGCCACAACAGCAACGGAACTTTGGCCGGCGACAACTGCTGCAGGTACTCCCGCTTCGCGTGGGGCACTTCCAACGGATCCATCAGGACCGGAACCTGGAGCCGAGTCACGATGTCCGCGATTCCACCGATGTGATCGACATGCGCGTGAGTGACGAGGATTGCCCGAACATCCCCGAGCTGGTGACCGATCTGCTCGATCGAGCGTTCGACGTCGGCGCCGTTGGCCGGGTATCCGCCGTCGATCAACGTCAGATCGGCCCCCTCTTCGACCAGGACCCAATTGGCGTGACCGCACCGAACCAGATGTGTGTTCTCGATCTGCGTGATCGACAGTGCCGCAGTAGTCATGCTTGGTAGTGTGCGCCACGTGTCGGAATCCGTGAAGCAGGCCAGCAGCCGCAGCATTCGAGATCGCGCCGAAGCGTCCTTGGTAGCAGCCGCATTCGCGCTGCCCAGCGCGGTGAAACGTCGAATCACCGGGCCACCCGTCGTTATCGAGGGCAACACGCTCGACGCCGACGCACACCTGCTGCTCACGCTCGCGAAGACGCGGCCACTCCCCTCACATTCCACCGATCCCCAGTCACTCGCCGCTGCTCGCGCCAATCTCACCCGAACCGCGATCATGATGGGCGGCAGACCCGCGCAGGTCCGCACCCAAGAGATCTCCGTTTCGGGTGCCGACGGCCCGCTCCGCGCCCGGCTCTACGTTCCGACTGCCGACACCGGCGCTCTGCTCGTCTACTTCCACGGCGGCGGCTGGGTACAGGGCGGCATCGAATCCCACGACGCTCCGTGTCGCCTGTTGGCCGAGACCTCCGGCGCACGGGTCATCTCGGTCGACTACCGGCTTTCACCCGAATTCGCTTTCCCCACACCGGTAGACGACGCCTATGCCGCGTACCAGGATATCGTCGACCGCGCCGAAGAGTTCGGGGCAGACCCGACACGCATCGCTGTCGGAGGAGACAGTGCGGGCGGGCACCTGTCCGCGACGGTGGCGTTGCGTGCCCGCGACGACGGCAAGACGCCACCGGCAGCACAGCTGTTGATCTACCCCGCTACCGACTTTCACGAGAAGGCTCCCTCGAGAACGACGTTCGGTGAAGGCTTCTTCCTGACCGAGGCCAATATGAACTTCTACGAGTCCAGCTTCCTCGGCAAGGATGCCGATCGACTCGACCCGTTGGTATCGCCGCTACGCGCCCCAGACGTGGCCGGACTGCCACCAGCCATCGTGATCACGGCGGGATTCGATCCACTCCGAGACGAAGGCGAAGCGTACGCAGCACGATTGCGAGACAACGGTGTTCACGTCACGGATAGACGCTATCCCGGCTTCATCCACGGCTTCGTCAACGTTCTGGGGCCCAGTGCCGGATCCCGTGCAGCGGTCGCCGAGATCGGCGGCATGCTCCGCGCACTCCTCAGCCGCCCGACAGAATTTCCCGCACCGTATCCACCAGCGGATCGACGGGAAGCTCTGGGCTGATTGCGCGCTGTAGCCCCAAACCGATTCCGACGCTGAGCATTCGCAGCGCGGCTGCGTCCGGATCCAGCGTCGGCGTCACCCCGTTGGATTCCGTGAGGTGTTGGACCAATCCGGCGATCAGTCCGCGCACCTGGTCGGCACCCGCCGCGATCTTCTCCCGAATGTCCTCGCTGTGCCGCGATCTCACCGAGAACTCGACCTCGAGCAGCGTCCACCTCTGGTCCCCGATTGTTCGCTCGGCCCACCGCGCGAATTCAGCCACCGCATCGTCGAGGGTCGATTTCGCCCCGAGTTGCGCAGTGATCTCACCGACCTTGGTCAGCCTGATCCGGCCGAGAACTTCGGCACACAATTCATCCTTGTTCTTGAAATTCGAGTACACCGCCCCCTTGGAGTACCCGGCGTCCTCGGCGATCTGATCGAGAGAGGCCGCGGCGTATCCGCGATCGAGAAAGTGCTCGACGGCCGTCGCCAACAGGGTCTCGCGGGTCAACGCCTGCGCTTCCTGCCTGGTCAATCGTGCCATCGGAACCTCCCAGTGGTCCTCGGTATCGAGATTCCCACGGTAGCCGAATACCGCGAACGGTCGTCGAGTGGAGTACTGAAACCAATTTTTGGGGTACCGACGTTATTCGGATACTGATAGTCTCCGAAACATGACTTCAGATGTGACCGGTACCACCGTGCGCCAAAACAGCGCACCGAGACGCGGCTTGGCCATCGGCTGCGGCGGCACTCTCGGTTTTGCCTGGACTGTTGCCGCGCTCGCCTCGGTCCGGGATGCACTCGACTGGGACCCACGGGAAGCCACAGCCATCATCGGGACGTCCGCCGGCGCCGAGTTCGTGACGATGCTCGGCAGCGGAGTCGGTGTCGACGAGTTGGTTGCCATGCAACTCGGCAACGCCGCCGCACGCCCCGAGCTCCTCACCCACATCGCGTCGGCGCCCGGAAAGCTCCCGCCACTTCCGAGACTGGGCGTCGGCAATCCACGACTCCTCACGCGTCGAGACCTTCCGGTTCTGAGCCGGATGAGCGGCATCGCACCGGTTGGTGGCGGCGACCCGTCCTGGCTCACTACGCTCGCCGAATCACTTGCTCCGGGCGATTCGTGGCTCCCACATCCGAACGCGTACATGGTATCCATGGACTACAGAACGGGGCGACGGGTCGCATTCGGGGCACAGGGGGCTCCGAAAGTGACCGTCGGTGAAGCGCTCCGAGCGTCATGGGCGATTCCCGGCTGGTTTCCACCCGTCACGATCGACGGCGTCAGGTACATCGACGGCGGCGCCGCATCCACGGCTTCGGTAGACCTTCTGCTCCCCCTTCAACTGGACGAGCTGGTTGTACTGGCGCCCATGGCTTCTCGAACCCTGAGGCCGGCGCGCGGCGCCGCCCGTATCGAACGCAGTGCCCTGCGCAATGCCATGTCCAAGGGGCTCGATCAGGAGATCGAACTGGTCCGCTCCGCGGGTACCAGAGTCATACGAATCGATGCCACCGACGACGACCTTGCCGTGATGGGCGCCAACTTCATGGACGGCCGCCGACGGCTCGCCACCTTCGAATCATCGCTGCGTACAACACGTGCGAGTGTCAAGCGCGAACTCGATGTGCACCCGTTCCAGCCCACTCGTTCCCACCAGTGAAAGCGCAGACTCAGTGAACAACGAATCTGACCACTTCGAGGTCGTGATCATCGGCGGTGGAATTTCCGGAATCGGCGCGGCTATCCACCTGCAGCGTCTCGGAATCGACAACTTCGCACTCCTCGAGAAGGCCGACTCCCTCGGTGGAACCTGGCGCGCCAACACCTATCCCGGGTGCGCCTGCGACGTTCCATCCGGTCTGTACTCGTACTCCTTTGCCGCCAATCCGGATTGGACGCGCTTGTTCGCGGAGCAACCGGAGATCCGCGAATACATCGAGAACACGGCGGGCACGCACGGAGTGGACAAACACGTTCGCTTCGGGGTCGAAATGCTCTCCGCGCGATGGGATGCGTCGCAATCACTGTGGAAGATAACAACTTCCAGCGGCGAACTGACTGCTCGCTTCGTGATAGCCGCTGCCGGCCCATGGAACGAACCCCTGACACCGGCGATCCCCGGACTGGAAGCGTTCGAGGGAGAGGTGTTTCATTCCTCGCAGTGGAATCACGACTACGACCTGACCGGAAAACGCGTCGCCGTCGTAGGAACCGGAGCGTCGGCAGTCCAGTTCGTTCCGCGCATCGTCTCCCAGGTCTCCGCCCTTCACCTCTACCAGCGAACCGCTCAATGGGTTCTCCCCAAACCCGATCACTACGTACCGCGGATCGAAAGGTCCGTCATGCGATTCGTGCCGGGAGCACAGAAAGCCTTGCGCAGCATCGAATACGGAATCATGGAAGCGCTCGGATTGGGATTCCGTAATCCATGGATCCTGCGAATCGTGCAGAAACTCGGGTCAGCCCAATTGCGCCTACAGGTACGCGATCCGAAGCTGCGCAAGGCATTGACTCCCGACTACACCCTCGGTTGCAAGCGACTGCTCATGTCGAACTCGTACTATCCGGCCCTCGGCAAACCCAACGTCAGCGTCCATGCCAACGCCGTCGAGCAGATCCGCGGTAACACCGTGATCGGCGCCGACGGAGTGGAGGCGGAGGTGGACGCCATCATCTTCGGAACGGGCTTCCACATCCTCGACATGCCCATCGCATCCAAGGTATTCGACGGAGAAGGTCGATCACTCGACGATCATTGGCAGGGAAGCCCGCAGGCGTACTTCGGCTCCGCCGTCAGTGGATTCCCCAACGCATTCATCCTGCTGGGCCCGAGCCTCGGCACCGGGCACACATCGGCGTTCATGATCTTGGAAGCCCAACTGAACTATGTGGCGCAGGCAATCGGCCACGCGCGTCGTCACGGCTGGCAGACCATCGACGTGCGAGAGGAAGTTCAGGCAGCCTTCAACTCTCAGGTTCAGGAGGCATTGGGGACCACGGTCTACAACGCCGGTGGTTGCGAAAGCTATTTCTTCGACGTCAACGGCCGCAACAGTTTCAACTGGCCGTGGTCGTCCGGCGCCATGCGTCGACGGCTACGGGACTTCGATCCGTATGCCTACAACCACACGTCGAACCCTGAGTCAGACAACACGCCCCCTGAACCCACGCCGTCTGAACCCACGCCATCTGAACCCACGCCATCCGAGCCCACCACTAGTCCGGAACCGGAGTACACCGCATGAGCCTCTTCGGCACCACCTACCCGCCGATCGATCTCGACGGAGCGGTCGTCGTCATCTCGGGCGGTGGCCGCGGAATCGGCCGGGCGACAGCCAAGTTGTTCGCTACTCGCGGTGCACTCATATGCGTCGGCGATCTCGACGAGGAGACGGCCGTCGACACAGCGGAGTCCATCGGCCCACGTGCCCGCGGTTACCTGCTGGACGTCACGTCGCGCGATTCCTGGGATATGTTCGCCTCCAAGGTGATCGGCGAATTCGGCCACATCGACATTCTCGTCAACAACGCGGGAGTGATGCCGCTCGGCAGCTTCCTCGACGAGTCCGACGCCACCAGTCGAGTCACCCTCGACGTCAACATCTGGGGGCCTATTCACGGGATGCGCACCGTGTTACCCGGCATGGTGGATCGACGACGCGGGCACGTCGTCAACATCGCATCGATGGCAGGCAAACTTCCGATACCCGGGATGGCCGTGTACAACGCCAGCAAGTTCGGTGCAGTGGGTCTTTCGGCTTCTGCCCGTGTCGAATTCGCAGATTCCGGGGTCAGCGTCAGCGCGATCCTGCCCAGCGCGGTGCGGACCGGCCTCTCGTCAGGCGTGCCACTCGGAAAGGGAATGCCGACGGTTGAGCCCGAGGTAGTGGCCAAGGCCGTCGTCGACACGGTCGCGCATCGGCGAGCCGAAACTGCAGTTCCCCGTTACCTTGCGGGCTGGGATCTCGTCGACGCACTGGTCCCCGAATGGATCATCAACATCGGCCGCCGGGTGATCGACGATCGCCGCGCACTGACATCGGTAGATCCGAACGGGCGTGCGGACTACAAAAAGCGAGTGGCACGTCAAGCCGAAAACGGGGAGCGCAATCCGAAGTGAACCGGGTAGTTTCGTGGCCATGTACATCCGCCGCGAAACTTCTTCCGACCGTGACGCCATCTATTCACTGCTCGGGGCGGCGTTTGCCGACCAGGCACCGCCCGGCGAGACTCCCTACGAGATCGAACTGACACGCCAACTCTTCGCCTCGGACGACTACTTACCGAAGTTGTCCCTGGTCGCCGTAGCCGGCGGTGAGATCGTCGGCTTCGTGATCGGAACACGCGGATGGGTCGGTCCCGTGGAGGCTGTTGGCCTCGGCCCGCTGGCTGTCACCCCGGGTAACCAGCGCAGCGGGGTTGGTTCGGCACTGATGCATGCGGTGATCGGCGCGTGCGACGCCCTGGACGTGCCGCTGATCGCACTCTTGGGCAGCACCGAGTACTACCCGCGGTTCGGATTCGTCACCAGCACGGACGTCGGAGTGGAGTCTCCGGAAGCTGAGTGGGGCGCTCACTTTCAGATCAGAACGCTCACCACGCATCGCGCTGATCAGACGGGGAAGTTTTCATACTCAGCGCCTTTCGGAATCGCGTGACCCAGAGCGCGATGTAAGAGTTCTTTGACATACGGCGTGCGTGAATCTACGCTCAACCCCTGTCAAAGAACTCTTACATCCGGGAGGCTTCATGAGCACCACGGCACGGTGGAGCCTGGTTATCGGCATCGGCGTCGCAGTAACGCTGACCCTCGGCTTTTTCGCAGCACTGACCGCCGGCGACCAGAAGACGTTGACCTTCGTCGTCTTCGCAATCGTCATGGCGCCGGCTTGCATCGGATCGGTATGGGCCCTTTTCCCATCGGAAAAGAACAAGGCTCCCGCCTATCCCGAGGACACCGTCGAAACAGAATGGAGTCGCAAGGCCGGATTCGGCGCGTTCACAGACTTGATCACTGCCATGGGAATCGCGCTGATCGCGCACAATGTCTTCGGCGCTCCCGAACTGCCGCTCCTGATCTTCACTGCCCTCGGCCTGGTCGACTTCGGAATTCGGTACTGGGCGGTGTCGAGGGACCGCGCCCCCACGATCGAGATCTGATGCGCAACAATCTTCAAGAACTCAGGACGGCGGCCGGATTGTCACAGCAAGCGTGCGCCGACGCACTCGGAATCACGCGCCAAACCGTCATCTCGATCGAGAAGGGACACTTCGACCCGCGTCTGTCGCTGGCGTTCCGAATCGCCGAGTACTTCGACAAACGCGTCGACGACGTCTTCTCCAGCTGACGCCGTCTCGGGCTGACAGAAGATCAGTCGAACAGGGTAGGCGACCCGTTTTCGTCTTTCCCGTCGTCGACCGCCGTCGTCTTCTTGCCCGAGCCCTTACGGACGACGGTCAATGTCGTCGTTCGACGCGACAACCTGTGCCCGTCACTGTGTTCGAGCAACGCCATGCCCTGGCGAACTTCGACTACCGTCCACGGACCCGCATGGCCGGCTGCCTGCACGAGGTCACCGGACTCCACCTCAGTTGCCATGACCACTCCTTGTTCGTCGTGTCCTGCACGTTCTCCTTCCTATTATCGACGCGGCCACCTGGTAGTCGACGCGCAGGGTACCTACGCTGCAGCAGCAACCTTGACCGCATGGCCGACTTCGGCTCGGAATGCCGCGTATTCGGGTGAGCCTCGGAGATCGTCGGGATCGACGCCGGTTCGTGGCAGATCGATTTTCAGGTCCAGCGCGACCTTGCCGGGCCGGCTTGTCAGAACTACGACGCGGGAGCCGAGAAAGGCCGCCTCGTCGGCACTGTGAGTGACGAAGACACTTGTTCGCCCCGATTCGGCACTGACACTGCGGAGGTCCTCCTGCAGACGCTCGCGAGTGAGGGCGTCCAATGCGGCAAAGGGCTCGTCCAGCAACAGCAACGACGTTTCGGCCGCCAAGGCCCGGGCAATTGCCACCCGCTGCTGCTGCCCGCCGGATATTTCCCAGATACGCCGGTCCGCTGTGCCGCCCAGACCGACGCGGTCGAGAAGCTCGTCGCGCCTTCGCCCGCGTTCGCTCTTCGTCACCCCGGCATATTTGAGTGCCAGATCGATGTTGCCGCCCACCGATTTCCACGGAAACAGTCGTGGTTGCTGAAACACCACGCCGGCACTCGACCCGGGAATCGGATCGGATCCTGATACCTGAACTGTTCCGCTGGAAGGATTTTCGAAACCTGCAATCAGCCGCAGCAATGTGCTCTTGCCGCAACCCGACGCTCCGACGAGGACCAGAAACTCACCAGGGGCGACGTCGATCGATACCGGCCCGAGTGCCGTGACGGACTCTCGACCGTGGCCGTACTTGTGCGAGACGGTGTCGATTCGGATCGCGCCCGGGCGGTCGGCAGCGAATCCTCCCGCGGCCTGCTGTGCGGTCTCGCTACTGGTCAAGGACATCGGGAAGCCCCTTCACATAGAGAGCATTCTGAAAGACCGCCAGATCAGGCACACTGTCGATCTGCTTCTGCTCGGCCAGGAATTGCGCTGCACTCTGCAGGTTCACTGCCAGATTCCCGGGAGCGCCTTCGGTGCCCAGCCATTCCGGCGAGGAGATCTGCTCGGGAGTGAGGAACACTCCCTGCTTCAGCTGTGCTGCCGCGTCTTCCTTCGAGGCACCCAATTGCGCGGCAACAGCTTCCGCTGCCGCGTCCGGGTCTGTGGCGATTGTCGTGAGCGCGCGGGCCTGAACCTTTCGCCAGGTGTCGACGATCTCGGGGTGGTCCTTGGCAAACGCGGTCGACACCACACCAAGATCGAGTGTCGGCTTTCCAGCCGTCGCGAGCTCGCGGCTGGCGATCAACTGTGTTCCGTCCTTACGGAGTTCGTCGAGCGTGGGCAACCAGGTGTAGACGGCATCGATGTCACCTCGCTGCCAGGCAGCGAGGGATGCTTGCGGCTGGAGATCCACCAACTGGACGTCGTCAGCACTGAGTCCGGCCTGGTTCAGTGCTGCCAGCAGACTGTAGTGCGCGGTCGAGGCGAATGCCGTGGCCACTTTCTTGCCACGCAGATCTGCGACGGTCTTGATTCCGGTTGCGTTGCGCGCCACCAGGGCTTCGTTGTCGCCGGCCACGTCGAGAACAAACGCGACCTGGTACGGAATGTTCAGCGGTGCCGAGAGGCCACGAGCAACCGGACTCGAACCGATTGCGCCGAAATCGATTTCACCGGCGATGAAGGCGGTGTTGATGTCG
>NZ_LEKE01000044.1:0-177803 GCF_001029585.1 Rhodococcus sp. ARP2
AAGTGCTTGCGGCACCTGCCGTCAAACTCCTGATTCGCCGTCCAGGCATGACCAGCACGGCGATGTACGACACGCTCGCCCCGCACGTCGGTGCGCTCGCCGACATGACGTACTCCACCGAGAACGGACTGATCGAACTCTCGGCGCCGGGAATCACGAAGGCGTCCGGCCTGGTTGCCGCCGCTGAAAGGTTCGGCTTCGACCTGTCGGGTCTGGTTGCCTTCGGGGACATGCCCAACGACATCCCGATGCTGGGGATGGCTCGACTCGGCGTTGCCATGGGCAACGCTCACCCCGAAGCCAAAGCCGCAGCCGACGAGGTCACCGACACCAATTCGGCGCACGGGGTCGCAAAAGTCCTCGAGCGCTGGTGGTCGTAGAACCCACCAGCGCCCGAGGACGTGTACTGCTCGAGTGTCAGCCGACAGGCGCGCTGTTGGCCATTTCCTGGGCAAAGGTCTCGTTGTAGGTCTTGAGGACCTTCGTGACCATGCCGGTGATCTGGTTGAAGATCAGCGAACCGTTCTCGAAGTCGCTGCGCAGGCCGTCCGGGATCGAGTATTCGTCCGAGATCGGCAATCCGAGTTCACCCGCGTCGGAACCGAAGCTCTGCCACGACTTGAAGATCTCGCCGAGCACGGTGAACACTCCGCCGTTGGGTGAGGTGTAGACAGCGCCGTTCTGGAACAACGCACCCTGGTTGCCGAGCTTCGCCTGCAGGATTCCGGACAGCGCCTGGCCGAGGCGTCCGAGGTCACCACCTTCGGCGATCCACTTCTGCGCGAGCGGCGAATTGTCGGTGATCTTCAGAATCTGGGTGACCAGATCCGGGATCGACGATCCGGTGCCACCGGTGACCGTGTCGACCGGAGTGGTCGGCTTGGGCGCAGGCGTCGACGGATTGGAGGGGTTCGACGGGTTCAACGATCCGCCGATATTCGCGGCCGCGATGTTCCGGATGTCGTTCATGTGTGCGTATGCGGCATCACCAGGGCAAGCCGTGTTTCCGACGTCGCGGTGGGCGAAGATGATCGGCAGATCCACTGCTGCGCCCTGCGGGTACGGCGTGAACTCCGTGCCCTCGGAGTACATCGTCGTTCGGCCCTTCGGGTCGAGGCCGGCCAGGCCGAGCTTCCAACCGAGGAACTTGCCGACGGCGTTGAGCGTCGCCTGCGAAGGCTCGACGGTGGAGTAGTCACCCATCATCGCGATACCGGTGGTGTTCTCGTTGAAGCCGCCGGCGTGCGCGCCCTGAACTGCCTTGTCGAGTCCGCCTGCGCGGCCTTCGAAGGTCTGACCGTACTTGTCGACGAGGACGTTGTATCCGACGTCGCACCAGCCGAGAGTGCGTGCGTGGTAGGCGTAGATCGAGCGGACGATGCCGGCCGATTCTTCCTTGGTGTAGTTGTTGCTGCCCGCGGTGTGGTGGACAGTTGCTCCACCGGTGAAGTCGTCGTACGTGGGGGAGTCGCAGCGAAGTGACTCGTCTGCTCCCCACTGTGCGCGGGTGATGACGGAGGGTCCACTGCCGCCGAGCGGTGCCGCGACTGCCTGCAGATTGCTGTCCGCGTCGCTGGTACCCGGATCGATCAACACTGCGGTAACGGCATCTGCTGCCGTCGTCGCCTGGCGAAGCGGCTTGGACACGGAAGCCGGGGTGTACCCGAGTTCGCCGGTGGCTGCGGGTGCTTCCGCAGGCACAGGTGCTTCGGCCGGTGCTTCGGCAGGAACAGGCGCTTCAGCAGGTGCGGGTGCGGCTTCCGGAGCCGGCACAGCTTCGGCCGCGGGGGCAGCGACACCCTGCGGGGTGAGGATCTGGATGGACTTGGTGGCGCCGACGAAGACAGGTTCGGTGGCGGTACCGGCGTTGGTGGCCTGATCCGAACTGGCGGAGTCGATGGCGTCAGGGGTGAACCACGGACCCCAGGTGCCGTCCTCGGCCAGGGCGCGGACCTTGGACTGCGCCGAGGCGAGCGTGTCCGAGGTCAACGCGACCATGCTGAACGGAGTGTCGCGGGTGACTTCCTTGACCACGGCACCTGGCTCTTCCTCGGAAGGGACCGGAGCGGTTTCGGTCGGAGCACCGGGAGCAGCGGGTGCCGGGAAGAGCTCGGTCGGCAACGTGATCCCTGGAGGTAGCGGGATTTCGGTCGGGAGCTTGAGGTTTCTGAGATCGCCCAGGTTGATGTCGGGGAGATCGAGACCGGTCAGCTCCTTGACCGGAATGATGATGTCGGGCACCGACGCGAGGAGCACCTCTGCGATCTGGGTCGGCACTGCTACTGACGTCGTTTCGTTCGCGGAACGTACATCGGACGTAGTGCTCGTGAAGCCGTAGACCGCAAAAGGACTTGCGACAGCCACTGCGGCTACAGCCCCGAGTACGAGCGAGGGCTTCGGTCGACGGTGTGGCAAGGGATTACTCCTCGGTTGTAGTTACTTGCGAGCGAACTTCAGGGCCGATGACGGCCGTGAACGGAATCCTTCAAAACCGGATCCGAGCAGGTCGGATGCCATGTTCTGGGGTTGAACTCCAGTTTTCGGACGCGTACGTCTGCAACTCGTGATGCTGATGTGACTCGTGTGACTGGTGTTGCTAACTCCAAACACTCTTGCCACACTAGTCACAAAAGTCCATAACGCTCAACCTTAGGGTGAGACTTTAGTTAAATCGTTGTGGACTGGCCTGCGCGCGAAGTACCGACTTCGCGGACTCGTGAGGCCGGTAGCGATGAGGAGAGCATTGATGGCGAGAAGCGGAAGAAGCGGAACTGCAGGTAAGAAGCCTGTGTCCGGTCGCGCAGGTCGCTTTCTGGTGGGCGGACCCGGGAGGCGAACCTCGCTGATGCGGGTCTCGGTCCTCGGTCTCGTTCCGGCTCTTGCGCTCGGCGTCGCGATCGGAGGTTTCACGCAAATCCGCGCTGACGAGCCATCGATCCTGCACGCCGTCGCCGCCGATACACAATTCACGCTCTCCGGTCATGGCAACGGACACGGCCGCGGAATGGGGCAGTGGGGCGCTTACGGCTACGCCAAGAACGACGGCTGGTCCGGCGAGCGAATCCTCAGTCACTACTACGGCGGAACCGTCCTGGACTCCTTGCCGCCCGCCCAGATGAGTGTGCGGCTCACAGCCCAGGACAACTCGACGCTCGACGTCTACTCCAACGCCGGCCTCGTGGTCAACGGTCAGCGCACCGCGCCGGGCGAGGCTGCCCATCTCACTGCACTGCCCGGTGGCGGTGCGCAGGTGGTTGTCACCAGCGGGTGTGGTGGCGGGGTTGTCTGGGAAGCGGTCACCGAGCATCCGTGGGTGGATCCTGTGGATCTCAGTCCCGATCGACCCGCCGACCAGTTCCTGAAGCTGTGCAACAACGACGCGCCCTATCGCGGCGCCCTCGGCGTAGTGCTCGACAACGGCTCGGCTCGGACGGTCAATCTCCTCGACATGGAGGACTACCTGCTCGGCGTGGTGCCGGTCGAGGCGAAAGCCGAATGGGCCGATTCCGGTGGGGCCGAAGCACTACGGGCGCAAGCCGTGGCGGCGCGCTCGTACGCTGCGACCGAGCATCGCAGCTCGTACGCCGACACGTGCGACACTCAGGACTGCCAGGTCTACGGCGGAGCTGGCAAGGAAGATCCCCGGACCACTGAAGCCGTTCGGTCCACCGCCGGCGCCGTTCTGTCGCGTGACGGCAAGATTGTTGCCACCGAATTCTCTTCGTCCACAGGAGGTTACAGCTCCGGCGGTGAATTCCCGGCCGTCGAGGATCTCGGTGACGCCCTTTCGCCCAATCACGACTGGACAGTGAATCTGACCGCGGGTGAGATTGCGGACGCCTTCGATGTGGGCGAGCTGCAATCGCTCAAGATTCTCTCGCGCAACGGATTCGGTACCGACGGCGGGCGAGTGACGGCAGTCGAGGTGGTCGGAACAGATGCAACTGTTGGCGCCACCGGAATGCAGTTCCGTCAGAAACTCGGCCTGAAATCGGACTGGTTTACCGTCGGCGACGGCGCTGGTGTGGTAGTGGCACCGGATTCGGAATCGACAGTGCCGGAATCCAATTCGCCATCCGGCGATCCATCGGGTACGGTTACGGAGACGCAGATCGAGAAGAAGTATCGGGAGCTCGGCGGTGAAAGCGGCTCTCTCGGTGCTCCTGCCGGCCCGGAGATGCAGTTGCCCTCCGAAGCAGGCACTTTCCGTGTCTACGAAAACGGAACCATCATCTGGACAAAGGTTTTGGGTGCGCAGGTAGTAGATGCCAACGTGCTCCGCGAGTGGATACCGACGGGCGGAAGCTAGGGGAAGGTCGGTCGGTAGCGACTCGCACGTATCGACTCTGAAGGGTCTCTGCCGTAACCCGGCGGAGGCCCTTCAGGTCGTTCAGGGCTCATTGGTTGTCGGTCAGATGGTCGGAGCGTCGCCGAGCAAGCGGTACTCGAGCCACAACTCCGCACGTTCCGTGGGGGAGCCGAGGTCCAGTTGGAGAAGGCTCTCGATCCGAGCGAGTCTGCTGCGCAACGTATGCCGATGAATATTCAGCGCTGTGGCTGCGGCGTCGCCCACACCGTTGTGTGCCAACCACATGGCCAAGGTTCGGTAGAGATCGCTACCGCCCTTCGCTTCCAGAAGCGGGCGCAAGTGTGCCGCCGCGAATGCGGTCGAGCGATCCTGATCGAGAAACGCGGACAATCCGCTCTCCGAGAGTTCGGCGAACCGCATCGAAGGCAGGTTGCGGGCGCCGGCCTCGGCTGCTGCCTGCGCGGCTTGGCGTCTGGCGCGCGAGAGATCGTCCCACCACAGCATGTCCGACACGCCGACGGTTACGTCGATTTCGTTGACACGGGCGAGGATTCGCCCGCTGTCGGTAGCCGAGACGACGGCGATCAACGCTCCGTCGGTGATGCCGAACGCCAGATCGCGGCTGAGGCCGTCGAGCAGTGAGACGGACACGCTCTCGAGCAGGCCACTCGGGCCCGCTACGTGGAAGACCTGGAAAGGTTCGACCGGAAATCCTCCCCACAGTTCCCCGGAGATGTTGCGGGCGAGCGCATTCTGTCCTTCGAACAGCTGATGCATCGCCACGGTACGCAAGTGGTTCATCGTCAACTGCGCATCTCGGGTTCGAGCCGTCATCAACGTGAGCAGAGACGCGGCGGCGATGACGATGCCCTGATTCAGAGAGCCGACGGCGCCGGGGCAGCCGGCGACGAGATACCCCATCAGCTTTCCCCTCGACGTCATCAAAGGGTGCGAGATGACGTCCTCGTTCTCACTCGTGAGGAAACTGACTTCCATCGGGCGGGCGTCGCGCTCGGGAGCCGTTCGCTCGATTCCTGCGGCAGCAGCGGTGTGTGAGATCTCGACGGTATGGCCGGCCGAGTCCAGCAGGGCCGCCCATCCGCCGATCAATTCCGCCACCCGTCGTACGACTGCCCGGGTGCCGTTGACCGTCACTGCAGCTTGAAGCAGTCGCCGCAGGCTCTGGTAGTTGCTGCGCAGCGCTTTCATGTCGTCGTCGGATTGCGCCTTCGACACCGCTTTGGTCAGGGCGATGAAAGGTGTTCGCAATGGGACGTCGAGTAGGGGCACACTGAAACGGGTGGCCGCATCCACCAGAGTCTGCGGCGCCTGCTCGTATCCGAGGCCGGTTCCGAAACCGATTCCGGCAATTCCGGCCGCCACCAGGGTGCGTACGAAACGGGTCGTTTCCGCGGCCGTCGTCGGTAGCGACACTCCAGTGATGAGTAGTAGTTCGCCGCCGTCGAGGAAGGGCGTCGGGTCGGGAAGTTCGGAGACATGTGCCCAGGTCAGGGTGCGATCGAGCTGATCGTGCCCCGCCAGGACGCGAAGGCCGAACTGTTCGGTCGCACAAAGCTGGCGGAGCGTGATGGGCATGGGTCCAGTCTGACACCTCGGACTCGCCACTTTGTAGTGCCTGCGGTCACGTTTGTACAAAGTGGAGCCTGACGCGAGCTTGCCGAAGGTCCGACACTGGCGCTATCGAAAATGCGCTCCAGAAGAGCGTCACCGAGATCCACCCTCCCGAACAGCCCACAAGGAGTACTGATGTCCAGTACAGACCAGCCGGCACTTCAGCACACGCTGAAGAAGCGGCATCTGTCGATGATTGCGATCGCGGGCGTCATCGGCGCCGGACTGTTCGTCGGCTCCGGTGTGGCGATCCAGGAGACGGGACCGGGTGTCCTGGTTTCCTACGCGTTGGCCGGCGTAGTCGTCATCCTCGTGATGCGCATGCTCGGCGAGATGTCGGCAGCGTCGCCGGAAACCGGCTCGTTCTCGTCGTACGCCGACAAGGCCATCGGCCGCTGGGCGGGCTTCTCGATCGGCTGGCTGTACGCGTGGTTCTGGATCATCGTGCTGGGCATCGAGGCCACCGCCGGTGCCCTCATCATGAATCGTTGGGTTCCCGGCGTTCCCCAGTGGACCTGGGCTCTGATTCTGATGATCGTGCTGACGCTGACCAACATCATCTCGGTCAAGTCGTTCGGCGAGTTCGAGTTCTGGTTCGCTTCCATCAAGGTCGTCGCCATCATCGCGTTCCTCGGCATGGGCATCGTGGCGATCTGCGGATGGATGCCCGGCGTCGAAGCACCGGGAATGACCAACCTGACCGGTCACGGCGGTTTCCTGCCGAACGGAACAGGAGCCATGCTCGCCGCAGTCCTTGTGGTCGTGTTCTCGTTCTTCGGCGCTGAAATCGCCACCATCGCCGCCGGTGAATCGGCCAACCCGCTCGAAGCTGTTCGCGCTGCCGTCAAGTCCGTCGTCTGGCGAATTCTCATCTTCTACATCGGCTCGATCGCGGTGGTCGTCACCCTGCTTCCCTGGGATAGCGCATCGGTCGCGCTCAGCCCGTACGTCGCCGTCATGGACTCCTACGGCATTCCGGCCGCGGGCAACATCATGGACGTCGTCGTCCTCACGTCGGTTCTGTCCTGCCTCAACTCCGGTCTCTACACCGCGAGCCGCATGATCTTCTCTCTCGCCGGCCGCGGCGACGCCCCCAAGTCGCTCTCACGTATCGAGAAGACCGGCGTCCCGATGCGCGCTGTCCTGGTCTCGACGATCGTCGGCTTCCTGACCGTCGGCATGAACTACCTCTCCCCGGACAAGGTCTTCCTGTTCCTGGTCAACTCCTCCGGTGCGATCGCTCTGTTCGTCTGGCTCGTCATCTCGGTGTCCCAGCTGCGCACCCGCCGCAAGCTCGAAGCTTCGGGCCAGGAGCTGGAACTCAAGATGTGGTTCTTCCCGTACCTGACCTACGCGACGATCGCCGCCATCATCGCGCTCTGCATCGGCATGCTCACCCTGGACTCGACGCGCAGTCAGATGATCGTGTCCCTGGGGCTCGCAGCGATCCTCGTGGGCATCGGGCTCTACCGATACCGGAACCACAAAGAGACCGAGGACGCCGAAGGCGCCGACGCCGAGGTTGTACCCGTGTCCGAGAGCGCTCCCACACCCTGACACCAACGTCCCCATCTGCGAGATACTTAGATGTCCTAGTATCGGCCACGGACAGAGAAATCGACGTGAGCACAGCAGATGGGGACAATCATGACCACACCCGAACCGATCGTCATCGTCGACGGGGCCAGGACCCCCGTCGGTAGCTTCGGCGGCGTCTTCAAGGACGTACCCGCACACGAGCTGGGTGCCGCAGCAGCCAAGGCCGCGCTGAGCCGCGCCGGCGTTGCACCCGAAGACATCGACGAGGTCGTCATGGGCTGCATCGGCCAGGTCGGCCCCGACGCCTACAACGCACGCCGCGTGGGCATCGCCGCTGGACTGCCCGAGAACGTTCCCGCCTACACCGTCAACCGCCTCTGTGGCAGCGGCCTGCAGGCCGTGTGGTCTGCGGCGATGCAGATGCGCTGGGGCGCAGCTGCCATCACCCTCGCCGGCGGCGACGAGAGCATGTCTCGCATGCCGTTCTACGATTTCGCCGCCCGCTCGGGCTACAAGCTCGGCGATCGCAGCCTCGTCGACGGCACCGTCGCCATGCTCACCGACCCGTTCAGCAAGGCTCATATGGGCCGCACCGCCGAAGCCGTCGCCCGCAAGTACGGCGTCAGCCGCGAGCAGCAGGACGAGTTCGCCGTGGAATCTCAGCGCCGCGCTGCTACCGACGCAGCCAAGGCAGCATTCGCCGAGGAGATCACTCCCGTCGAGACCGGTGGTCGGCGCTCCGTCACCGTCACCGAAGACGAGCACCCCAAGCCCGGAACCACTGTCGAAACCCTCGCCAAGCTGCGCCCTGCATTCGAAGAGGGCGGATCCGTCACCGCCGGTAACGCGTCGGGCATCAACGACGGCGCCGGCGCACTCGTCCTCGCTACAGGAACCGAGGCAGCCAAGCGCGGCCTCACCGGACTGGTCACGCTCGAAACCGTCACGACGGCAGCCATGGAGCCCGGCCTGATGGGCTACGCTCCCGTGCTCGCTCTCGAAAAGCTTTTTGCGCAAACAGGATTGAAGCCGTCCGACATCGGCACCGCCGAGGTCAACGAGGCCTTTGCTTCGCAGGCCATCGCCGTCATCCGTGACAGTGGCCTGGATCCGGAGAAGACCAACCCGTACGGCGGAGCAATCGCCCTCGGACACCCGGTCGGTGCCACCGGAGCCATCCTCACGCTGCGCGCGGCACGCGACATGGTCCGTCGCGACCTCGAATTCGGCATCGTCACCATGTGCATCGGCGGCGGTCAGGCACTCGCTGCCCTGCTGAAGCGGGTCTGATCATGGCGACCAAGCGCAAGCCGTCGTGGCATGACGACGAGATCACCGCAGTAGCCGAACTGGCCCGTGGTTTCTTCGATCGTGAACTGATCGCCAAGCGTGAGCAGTGGGACGCTCAGCATCGCGTCGACCGGTCCGTGTGGCTCGAAGCCGGCAAGCTCGGCCTGCTGTGCTGCTCGATTCCCGAGGAATACGGCGGGGGCGGTGGAACTTTCGCGCACGATCTTGCAGTCTTCGAGGCGCAGGGCTACTGCGGGGACTATGCACTCGGGAACTCCGTGCACAGTGGCATCGTCGCCCACTACGTGCTCGAGTACGGAAGCGAAGAGCAGAAGAAGGCCTGGCTGCCAGGTATGGCGACGGGCGAGATCCTCGGCGCCATCGGAATGACCGAGCCGGGAACAGGTTCCGACCTCAAGGCCATCACCACGTCCGCGATCCGCGACGGTGACCACTACGTCGTGAACGGGTCGAAGACCTTCATCACCAACGGTGGCAGCGCAGACATGATCGTGCTTGCCGTCAAGACCGATCCCAAGGCGGGCGCCAAGGGTGTCTCGCTCCTGATCGTGGATCTGCGTGACTGCGAAGGCTTTGCGGTCGGCCGCGTCCTCGACAAAGTCGGTCAGCACGGCGCCGATACGTCGGAGCTGTCCTTCACCGATGTTCGCGTTCCCGTCTCGAACCTCCTCGGCGAGTCCGAGGGGCTCGGTTTCGGTCAGTTGATGGCGCAGCTGGTGCAGGAACGCCTCATCATCGGCGCACAGGCCATCGGCACCATCGAGCGTGCCGTCGAGGAGACCGTCGCGTACACCAAGGCGCGTCAAGCGTTCGGGCACAGCCTCTTCGAGTTCCAGAACACCGCCTTCGAGCTGGCCGAGTGCCAGACGATCGCACGCACCTGCCGTGTCTTCCTCGACAACTGCATCGAGGATCACCTCAATGGCGAGCTGGACGGCGCAGACGCCGCGATGGTCAAGTACTGGCTCACCGAACAGCAGTGCGCCGTCGTCGACCGGTGCGTGCAGCTCTACGGCGGATACGGCTACATGCGTGAATACCCGATCGCGCGCATGTACGAGGACTCCCGCGTCCAGAAGATCTACGCCGGCGCCAACGAAGTGATGAAGGGCATCATCGCGAAGAGTCTTTGATCACCGGCGTCGAAAACCATTGACACCGACCAGGCACCCACCGAGCATTTCGGTGGGTGCCTTTGTGTGTGCCTACAAGCGGTATCGAGCTGTTCGGAAGGCAATCACTGATGAGCTTCACCATCGACGTCGGATCGGCGCGCGTCACCCAACTGACGGAGCTGGCGCACTGGCCGTTTCCGCCGCGAGAGCTTTTTCCGCACGCGGGTGATGCGGAGATCGAGGACGCGTCGGCGCGGCTGACACCGGAGTTCTTCGACGCGGGTAGCGGTGACCTCGTACTTGCCATCCACACCTACCTGGTGGAAATCGGCGGCAAGGCCATCGTCGTCGACACCGGCAACGGGAACAGCAAGCACCGGCCGAACCTCCTGCCGCACCACATGTTCGGTACCGACTACCTCTCGCGCTTCGCCGACACCGGCGTCGACGTGGACTACGTCGATCTGGTGGTCAGCACACATCTGCACCCCGATCATTGTGGTTGGAACACCAACCTCGAGGCCGAAACCTGGCGGCCCACCTTTCCCCGCGCGACCTACATTTTCGACCGCACCGAACTGGCCGCGCTCGAACAACTCGCCGCCGACGGTCCACACGAAGGAGTGGTCTCGGATCTGGCGCAGACCTTCGAGGACAGCGTCCGTCCCGTTCTGGACGGGGCGAAGTGGGAGGCGGTCGACGACGGCCACGTCCTGGCCGAGTCCGAAGGCACACGCGTCGTCGTGCGCAGCGCGCCCGGCCACACGCCGGGCCATATCGTGATCGAGATCCGCACTGCCGACGGCGGCGCCGTCATCGCCGGCGACGTGATCCACCATCCGATCCAGTTTCTGTACCCGGACCTCAGCCAGGGCGGCGACGCGGATCCCGAGATCGCCAGGGTCACCCGCCGCGAACTTCTCGAACGCTGCGCGTCGGAGGGACTGCTTCTACTTCCCGCACACTTCCCCGTCGACGAACCGATCACCATCGAATTCGATTCGAGCGGTGCACCGAGTGCTTCCGGTCTGATCGGTCTTGCAACGTCCTGACTTGCCGCATCGTCCCTGGTGACGCATCCAACCCTCGGCGTCCGAACAGGTCCGATACCCTGGTTCATCGTGACCGCTGCAAATTCAGAGACCGCCCGTGCCCAGTACGACCTGATCGTCGTCGGCTCGGGATTCTTCGGGCTGACCATCGCCGAGCGTGCCGCTACCCAGCTGGGTAAGCGCGTGCTGGTGTTGGATCGCCGTCACCACCTGGGGGGGAACGCATACTCGGAGGCTGAGCCGGAGACCGGCATCGAGGTCCACAAGTACGGTGCCCACCTGTTCCACACCTCCAACAAGAAGGTCTGGGACTACGTCACCCAGTTCACGGAGTTCACGAACTACCAGCACCGCGTCTTCGCGCTGCACAAGGGACAGGCGTACCAGTTCCCGATGGGTCTCGGCCTCGTGTCGCAGTTCTTCGGTCGGTACTTCACGCCCGAAGAGGCGCGCGCCCTCATCGCCGAGCAGTCCAGCGAGATCGATTCGAAGGATGCCTCCAACCTCGAAGAGAAGGCGATCTCCCTGATCGGACGCCCGCTCTACGAAGCATTTGTGCGTGACTACACGGCAAAGCAGTGGCAGACCGACCCCACCGAGCTGCCCGCGGCGAACATCAGCCGCCTGCCGGTCCGCTACAACTTCGACAACCGCTACTTCAACGACACGTACGAGGGCCTGCCCGTCGACGGCTACACGGCGTGGCTCGAGAACATGGCAAAGGATCCGAAGATCGAGGTCCGTCTCGACACCGATTACTTCGACGTCCGCGACGAACTGCGCGCCGCGAGCCCCGACGCACCCGTCATCTACACGGGCCCGCTCGACCGCTACTTCGACTACTCCGAAGGTGCACTGGGATGGCGCACCCTCGATTTCGAGACCGAGGTTCTGCCCACCGGAGACTTCCAGGGCACCCCCGTCATGAACTACAACGACGCGGACGTCCCGTTCACCCGCATCCACGAGTTCCGTCACTTCCACCCGGAGCGCGAGTACCCGACCGACAAGACCGTCATCATGCGTGAGTTCTCACGTGCAGCGGAGGCGAAGGACGAGCCGTACTACCCGATCAACACGCCCGAGGATCGCGAGAAGCTCAGTGCGTACCGCTCACGCGCCAAGAAGGAGACCGCGGAGAACAAGGTCCTCTTCGGCGGGCGTCTCGGCACCTACCAGTACCTGGACATGCACATGGCGATCGCCAGCGCGCTGACGATGTTCGAGAACACCCTGCGCCCGCATCTCGAAACGGGTGCGGAATTGGCAGGGGAGAGCGAATGAACGCACGTCATCTACTCGAAGGCGAAGAAGTCGTCACCGGCGACGAGGTGACCTACCTCGGCAAGTCCCTGCTCTCCCGGATCATCCTTCCCCGCGCCGGCGAACCTCTCGACGTCCGCACGCTGTACTTGGAGGAAGCTTCGACCAACAGTCGTCGGGCTCACTCCACCTCGCGGACGTCCGTCGCGCTCGGCGCCGAGACCGAGGTCTCGTTCGCCACGTACTTCAACGCGTTCCCCGCCAGCTACTGGCGCCGTTGGTCCATCCTGAAATCGGTGGTCCTTCGACTCGAACTGTCCGGACACGGCCGCGTGGATGTCTACCGTTCCAAGGCGGACTCCTCGCGAATTCACGTGGAAGGCAAGGAATTTGCCGACGGTGATGCCGCGGTCGAGTTCGAGGTGGAACTGACGCCGTTCGAGGACGGTGGCTGGATCTGGTTCGACATCACCACCGATACGGCCGTAGTCGTCGAGAGCGGCGGCTGGTACGCGCCCGTCGAGGCGCCCGGCGAAGCGACTGTTGCCGTTGGTATTCCGACGTTCAATCGCCCGACCGACGCTGTCAAGGCGCTGGCTGCATTGTCCTCGGATCCTCTGGTGTCCGACGTGATCAAGGCCGTCATCATGCCGGACCAGGGCACCCGCAAGGTGCGTGACGAGCCCGGGTTCGCCGAAGCTGCTGCAGCACTTGGTGATCGGCTCGCCATTCACGATCAGGGCAACCTCGGCGGCTCCGGCGGATACAGCCGAATCATGTACGAGGCACTCAAGACCACGCAGTGCCAGCACATCCTGTTCATGGACGACGACATCGAGATCGAACCCGACTCGATCCTTCGCGCGCTTGCTTTCTCGCGCTTCGCGAAGTCGCCGATGCTGGTGGGTGGGCAGATGCTCAACCTGCAGGAACGCAGCCACCTTCATGTGATGGGTGAAGTGGTCAACCGCGGGATCTTCATGTGGTCTGCGGCGCCGAACGTCGAATACGACCACGACTTCTCCAAGAATTCGCTGCGAGATTCGAAACTGCTGCACCGTCGCATCGACGTCGACTTCAACGGCTGGTGGATGTGCATGATCCCGCGCCAGGTCGCGGAAGAGCTCAAGCAGCCGCTGCCACTGTTCATCAAGTGGGACGACTGCGAATACGGTTTGCGCGCAAAGGAAGCCGGATACCCGACCGTCACGCTGCCCGGTGCCGCGATCTGGCACATGGCGTGGAGCGACAAGGACGACGCCATCGACTGGCAGGCGTACTTCCACCTCCGTAACCGTCTGGTGGTGGCCGCGCTCCATATGCCGGGCAACGGCCGCGGCCTTGTGGTCAACACGGTGAAGGCGACTCTCAAGCACCTGCTGTGCCTCGAGTACTCCACCGTTGCGATCCAGAACAAGGCCATCGCGGACTTCCTTGCCGGACCGGAACACGTCGCGAACATGCTGCCCACCGCACTCGGTGAGGTCCATGCCCAGCGCAAGGAGTACCCCGACGCCGTCGTGGTGCCCTCGGCAACCGCACTACCGCTGCCCTCCGGCGCCGAGGTCGGGGACGTCAGCGCGCCGACCAACCCCGTCGCCAAGATCGTCCGCGTCGGCAAGGCCGTGGTACACAACCTCAAGCCTGCGCACCCTGAGCATCACGAGCGTCCTCAGCTCAACGTGCCGACCATCGACGCCAGGTGGTACCTGCTCTCGCAGGTCGACGGCGTCACAGTCACCACCGCCGACGGCCGCGGCGTCGTCTACCGCAAGCGCAACCCCAAGCAGGCACTCGAACTGCTCAAGGAAGCCATGCGTTTGCGCCGCGAACTCGCCGCGCGTTTCCCTGAACTCAAGAAGCAGTACCAGGACGCCGTTCCTTCACTGACCAGCACGGAAAGGTGGGAACGTGTCTTCGGCATCTCCTGAAGTACAGATTCTGGCCGGAATTCAATCGACCGTCGGGCAGCTGCCGGGAGCCGTCAAGGTCGCCCGCGGTATGTCTCACTTCGGTGAGCACTCCCTCGGGTGGATCGCGATCGCTGCCGTCGGAGCTGCTGTGGACAAGCCGCGTCGACGTGAATGGGCCGGAGCAGCCGTCGGAGCATTCGGTGCACACGCCGCCTCCGTGGTGATCAAACGAGTCGTCAGGCGCAAGCGACCTTCCGACCCTTCGGTGCAGGTCAACGTCTCGACACCGAGCAAGCTCAGCTTCCCGTCGTCACACGCGACGTCGACGACGGCGGCGGCTGTGCTGATCGGTCGACTCACCGGGCTACCCTTACCGGCGTTGCTGGTGCCCCCGATGATGCTCTCGCGTCTGGTCCTGGGAGTTCACTACCCGACCGACGTACTCGCCGGAGCGGCACTGGGAGCCGCATCCGCGGCGGTAGTTCGCCGGGTCGAAGAAGCCAGAGCCGAACAGAAATGTGGAGATAAATGAGCGAGGAACCGGCTACGGTCAGCGGACCCCCGAAGTCCCTGCCCGCCGGCATCGTCAAGGCACTTCGCCCACGTCAGTGGGTCAAGAACGTCCTTGTGCTGGCAGCGCCCATCGCGGCCGGAACCGCCACCGAAGCCGACGTGCTCCTGCCCGTCGCGCTGGCGTTCGTCGTGTTCTGCATGGCTGCATCGGGCATCTACCTCGTCAACGACGCGATGGATGTCGAAGCCGACCGTGCTCACCCCACGAAGCGATTCCGTCCCATCGCGGCCGGAGTTCTACCCGTCAACATCGCGTACGGCATGGCAGTCGTGCTGCTTGCCGGTGCGATCGGGCTGTCCTTCCTGGCCAACTGGCAACTCGCCGTGGTCATGGGCGTGTACATCGTCATTCAGCTCGCCTACTGCTTCGGTCTCAAGCATCAGGCCGTCATCGACATCTGCATCGTCTCGTCCGGCTTCCTGCTTCGAGCGATCGCCGGTGGCGTTGCCGCCGAGATCGATCTCTCGCAGTGGTTCCTGCTGATGATGGCGTTCGGCTCACTCTTCATGGCGGCAGGCAAGCGCTACGCCGAACTGCAGTTGGCCGAGAAGACCGGCGCGAAGATCCGTAAGTCCCTCGAGAGCTACACGATGACGTACCTGCGTTTCGTGTGGACGATGGCAGCGACGACGCTGGTCCTCTGCTACGGACTGTGGGCGTTCCAACAGGACGCCATCAAGGGCACCAACTGGTATGCCATCTCGATGGTGCCTTTCACCATCGCGGTGCTGCGATACGCGGTGGACGTCGACGGCGGCGAAGCCGGAGAGCCTGAGGAGATCGCGCTCGGTGACCGGGTGCTGCAACTCCTCGCGATTGCGTGGATCGGAGTAGTGGGTGTCGCTGTCTACCTCGTCTGAGCCACGCACCGAGGCCGACCCGCACGTCGACACTGCGGCGAATCGCACCACCCTCAGTCGAGGAGTTTTTCTCGGCGGGGTGGTGCTTGCTGCTGCCCTCATGTTCTGGGGGGCGTGGGAGCGTCGCTGGATCGCCGACGACGGACTCATCGTCTTGCGAACCGTCCGCAACCTGCTCGCGGGGAACGGCCCGGTCTTCAATGCGGGTGAGCGTGTCGAGGCGAACACGAGTACCGCGTGGACGTACATCGTCTACGCGTTCAGCTGGCTCACGCAGATCCGCCTCGAATACGTCGTTCTGACGATCGCGCTCGTGCTATCGACTGCTGCCGTCGTGCTGGCGATGCTCGGCACCGGTCGTCTGTACCGCGGCGTTCGGCCGTCGGCGGGCGGAACGATCCTGCTGGTACCGGCAGGTGTTCTCGTCTACATCGCGGTTCCGCCTGCGCGAGATTTCGCCACTTCCGGGCTCGAGACTTGCTTGGTGATCTTCTGGATCGCGCTCCTGTGGCTACTGCTCGTTCGGTGGGCGCAGGCGTCGACGCCGTCCACGGCGTCGATCCTGACTCTCTCGCTCGTGGCAGGCCTCGGACCATTGGTTCGACCCGAGATGGCAATTCCCGGTGCTGCCGCGTTGATGATGATCGTTCTCTCCGCAGGCCTGACCTGGAAGATTCGTGCACTGATCGTGGTCGTCGCCGGACTTGTGCCGGTGGGCTATCAGATCTGGCGAATGGGCTATTACGCCCTGCCGTACCCGAACACCGCGGTGTCGAAGGACGCCGGTGGCGCGAAGTGGGCGCAGGGTTTTGCGTACCTGTGGAACCTCGTCGGGCCGTACCTGCTCTGGCTGCCGCTGCTGTTCCTGCTCATCGGCGCGCTGCTGCTCGTGTGGCGAAGCCGAGCGGACGCACCTGCTACCGCCTCCGATCAACCCGCACGCTCGCTGTGGCAGCGCTTTCAGCAGTTTCTGCGCACGCCGCGGGCCGTCGTCACGTTCATCCTCGGCAGTGGGCTGATCCTCGGGATCTACTCTCTGCGCGTCGGCGGCGACTTCATGCACGGCCGCGTCCTGTTGCCGGTGTTGTTCTGCCTGCTCATCCCGGTCGCCGTCATTCCGCTGCGGGTTCCGGCGCGGGCAGCGTTCGGCAGTAACCGCGACACCGCGATCTTCGGAGTCTCGGCGGTGCTGTGGATCGGCACGATCATCTGGGCCTTCTTCGCTGCCAACACGACGGGCATGCCGGAAGGCTCCGTGGTGGGTCGCTCGGGAATCGTCGACGAGCGTGCGTTCTATGCACTCAACACCGGTCACAAGCACCCGATTCTTGCCGAGGACTACCTCGACTATCCGCGAATGCGTGCCATGGTGGAGACCATCGCGCGGACTCCGGAGGGTGGGCTGCTGTTGCCGTCGGCGAGCTACGACTCCTGGTTCGTCGTCCCACCGCCAGGGCCGCTCGAGGAGCCTGCCGAGCACGTCGTCTTCTTCCTCAACCTCGGAATGACGAGCATGAACGTGGGCCTCGACGTTCGGGTGCTCGATCAGATGGGGCTGGCGTACCCCCTGGCCGCACACACCGAGCGACTAGAGGACGGCCGGATCGGCCACGACAAGAACCTTTACCCGGACTGGGTGGTCGCGGATACCGGAATGATCGACGTTCGCCCCTGGCTGCCGTTCTTCCTCGACGAGGACTGGGTTGCCGACGCGAAGCTGGCCATCACGTGCCCGGAAACGCAGGAGCTGCTCACGTCGTATCGCTCCGAGCTGACCTGGGCCAGATTCAAACAGAACTTCCAGCAGGCTTTCGACTTCGCGAAGTACCGATTCGACCGGGTTCCGGCCTACGAATTGGAACGCTGCGGGCTCGTTCCGCCGGAGCCGTCGAAGTGATGTGATCAGCATCACCGACCGTTGAAGGTTTGAATATTTCGATTCAGTAACACCGAATCGATTGGCCACGATGTACTCGAAGACGATTCACCTAACCTGAATCACTCCCTAGGGGTGATGACGGCGTCGCCCGCGGACTGAGACGTAACGGTCTGTCTATTTGTCACAGCTGAACCTGTGACATAAAGTCCAGCGAGCGCAGTGTGACTTGGAAGAGGTCCGCTGCCGACCCGAACTTGTTCGGGCTGGCAGAAAAGCCTGTTCCCCGACGGAATCCGCCGGAGCCACTCCACCGAGTGAGTGCCGCAGACGAAGAGAGAGAGCAGTATCCATGCGTTTTGCCAGAAAGAGGCTGACCCAGCGCCTCAAGCACCGAGCGTTGGCCATCGGTGCCGCAGCACTTGTGCTACCCCTTGCTGCAGGAGTTGCCGGTAGTGCTGTCGCCTCTGCTGCGCCCGCGCACACTGCTCCCAGCCACACCGCCCCCTCCGGCGGATACGACGAGCTGTGGGTGCCCTCCTCGATGGGCAACATCAAGGTCCAGGTCCAGTGGGCCGCACGCGGCGGAAACGCTGCCCTCTACCTCCTCGACGGCCTGCGTGCGCGCAACGACGCCAACGCGTGGAGCTTCGAGACCAACGCGATGGACCAGTACCGCAACGACAACATCACCCTCGTGATGCCCGTCGGCGGCGAGTCCAGCTTCTACAGCGACTGGTATGCACCGTCGAACTTCAACGGCCAGCAGATCACGTACAAGTGGGAAACGTTCCTCACGCAGGAACTCCCCAACTTCCTCGCGAACTACGGCGTCTCGCCGAACAACAACGCGGTTCTCGGTCTCTCGATGGGTGGCAGCGCTGCTCTGACGCTGGCTGCTTACCACCGTGACCAGTTCAAGTTCGCCGGCTCGCTGTCGGGCTACCTGAACATCTCGGCTCCCGGCATGCGCGAGGCAATCCGCGTCGCAATGCTCGATGCCGGTCGCTTCAACGTCGACTCCATGTGGGGACCGCCGTGGAGCCCGTCCTGGCTGCGCAACGACCCGTTCGTCTTCGCACCGCGTCTGCAGGGCCTGTCGATGTACATCTCGTCGGCAAGCGGCCTGCCCGGTGAATACGACCACCCGCGCGCACCGATCGATTACTACAACACGGCTAACGGCATGGGCCTCGAAGCACTCGCCCTGGTCAACACCCGTGCATTCCAGATCCGCATGAACTCGCTGGGTATCCCGGCCACCTACAGCTTCCCGTCCAACGGCACGCACTCGTGGCCGTACTGGTCGGCAGAGCTGTGGAAGGCTCGCGGCCAGATCCTCGACACCATGAACGCTTGGTGATCGTGCGCCATCCCGTGACCTAGTCACTTCACCAGTGCCGTTCCGGACTCCCTCCAAGGGAAACCGGGACGGCACTTGTGTATTCAGGTGCTGCACGATCGCCTGAGGTCAGTAACAATTGCACCACCAGTAACAGCGCGGCTACCCCAAGCGGGGATCGTTTGCGTGTAGAAATAGTTTCAACGGGGGTCTGGCTGCTCAGGCGGCTACACGATCGACGCGCGGACCGAACGTAAGGAAAGAGAGTGAGCTCATGCGAGTAGGCCTTGCCACGGAGGACCGTCGCCGGTCCCGGGCAACCTTCCGGACAAAGGTCGTCGGCGCACTGGCAGCGATGCTGGTACTGCCGATCGCCGCGGGCTTGACGACGGCCGGAACCGCGGCAGCCGCGCCGGCACCTGCTCAGGCCGCACCGGCCGTGACCCAGAACCCCACCGGCGCAGCGGTCACGAAGGTCGACTGGCTCAGTGAGCGTCGCGTCGCGCTGTGGGTGAACTCTCCCGCGATGGGCACCCCGATTCAGGTGCAGATCCTCTTGGCTCGCGATTGGAACGTCAATCCGTCGGCCAGCTTCCCCTCGGTCTGGATGCTCGACGGTCTTCGCGCGACCGACAACGAGAACGCCTGGACCTACGAAACCGACGCCGAGTCCTTCTACGCGGACAAGAACGTCAACGTCATTCTTCCCGTCGGCGGTCAGTCCAGCTTCTACTCCGACTGGCTCGAGCCCGACAACGGCAAGAACTACCAGTGGGAGACGTTCCTGACCAAGGAACTGCCCCCCATCCTCGAAAAGGACTGGCGGACCACGCAGACGCGCGGAGTCGTCGGACTGTCGATGGGCGGCACGTCCGCGATGTTTCTCACGGCGCGAAACCCCGGCTTCTTCAAGTTCGCGGCTTCGCTGTCCGGCATCCTCACCACCACCTCGCTCGGCATGCCTCAGGCAATCCAATTCGCGATGACCGACGCCGGTGGATACAACTCCGCCGCGATGTGGGGACCGCCGTCCAACGCACAGTGGGCTGCACACGATCCGTATGCGCTCGCCGAGAAGCTCAAGGGCGTCAGCCTGTACGTCTCGAGTGGTAGCGGTACGACCGGCCCGTACGACCAGCCGTCGGGAATTCCCGGCGTCAGCACCAACTACGCAGGTATGGGCCTCGAGATCCTCGCTCGCCTGACCTCGCAGACCTTCGCGACCAAACTCAACCAGCTCGGCATCCCCGCGCAGGTCAACTACCGCCCGTCCGGAACCCACTCGTGGCCGTACTGGCAGTTCGAGCTTCATCAGCTGTGGCCGCAGTTGGCCAACGCCATCGGCGTCGAGGTGGAGAAGCCGGCTTGCGGCACTTCGGGTGAGATCGGTGCGACGGCTGCAGCCAACGGTTGGATCGGCGACTGCATCACCCCCGAGTACAGCGTCGCGGGTGGCCTGGCACAGGACTTCCGCAACGGTCGCATCTACTTCACCAGTGGAACGGGCGCCCAGCCTGTCGCCGGTCGTATCGCCGGCGCGTACATGAACACCGGAGCAGCGGCCGGCCCGCTCGGCTTCCCGCGTACTCCGGAGCTCGGTACCCCCGACGGACGCGGACGCTTCAACCACTTCCAGAACGGCTCCATCTACTGGACCCCGCAGACCGGCGCTCACCCCGTCAGCGGCGACATTCTCGCCGAGTGGTCCGCACAGGGATGGGAAGGTGGCCCGCTCGGCTACCCGACTGCCGACGAGATCGCGACCCCCGGCAAGCCGGGCAAGGTTCAGGGATTCGAGATCGGCGCGATGTACAGCAGCGCCAACGGAACTCACGCGGTTCTCGGAATGATCATGGGCAAGTACGGCGAACTCGGTTGGGAAAACGGCTGGCTCGGATTCCCGAAGTCGAACGAGGTTCCCATCAAGGACAACGGGCGCTTCACCGAGTTCGAGGGCGGCAACATCTACTGGAGCCCCGGCACCGGTGCATGGTCCGTCGAGAACGGCCCGCTCTTCGACGGCTGGAAGAGCGTCGGATACGAAGGCGGCCGCCTCGGATTCCCGATCAGTGACAAATTCGACATTCCCGGTGGTGTCCAGCAGAACTTCCAGTTCGGCTACATCACGGTGATCGGTGACAAGACAGAAGTTCACTAACTCACAGTGGTGCACGACGGGCGGGCCCGATCACGGATCGGTGCCCGCCCGCGTGCGTTGCGTAACCTGTTGATGGACTTTCGACTGAAGGCAAGGACGGACATTGATGTCGCTTTTCTCGGGTAACCGAAACACTTGTGCACGCGCGATCGCGGTCAGCGCCTTGGCGCTCGCCACTGGTGGCGCGCTTGTCGCGTGCGGTAGTGACGACTCCACTGCAACCTCCAATCCGGTCACCACGACGTCCGCTGCGGCTTCGTCCTCGAGCGGTTCGGCGTCTGCGTCCGCCTCTGCGACCACGACGGCGTCGGCTGCACCCACCAGTCCAGGAGCAGCAGCCACCGCGCCGCCGGAGCAGCCGCAGAGCATCGAAGGCTTCCCGGGCCCCACAGTCGTCGAGGTCAGTCCAGAGGCACAGAAGTTCCTCGACGGACTGAAGGCGAAGGGCATCACCCCAGCCGGTGACGGAAGCATCGCCGTCAACACGGCCAATTACATCTGCGCTGCCGGTCCTCAGACCGACGACGAGGTCCTGACCTTCGTGACTGCCTTCGTCGGCCAGGAAGCGTCGGCGGAAGGCAAGCAGATCACTCCCGAGCAGGCAGGTGCGAACGCTCAGATCTATATCGACGTCGCCAACACCACCTACTGCAAGTAGGCGCGGGTCATGGCGAGGTCTGGAAAGCGTCGTGGGTGCCTGATCCCGCTGCTGATCATTCTTGTGGTCGCAGCGGTCGTGATCGGCGGTTGGTACATCCTGGCCGGGCGGGTGCCTTCGCCGACTCCGATCCCGCCGAGTCCGGAGCCACCGGTCTCTCAGCCGGCCAGTTGCCCCGATGTCCAGGTAGTAGCCATACCGGGTACGTGGGAGTCGAGCGCTACCGACGACCCGTACAACCCGACGGCCAATCCGGCGTCGTTGATGCTGAACGTGACCCGTCCTCTTCAGGAGAAGTTCGATAGTTCGAGGGCCGACGTCTACACCGTTCCTTACGTCGCACAGTTTTCGAATCCGGTTGCGATCCCGCCGGACGGACAGCAGTCCTACAACAACAGCCGGGCTGCGGGAACTGCTGCCACTAACGACTTTCTGATGAAGCGGCACGCCGAGTGCCCGCTCACGAGCTACGTCCTGACCGGATTTTCCCAGGGCGCGGTGATCGCGGGTGACGTCGCCGCGAGTATCGGCGACGGTACCGGCGCGGTGCCTGCCGATCTGGTTCTGGGCGTGGGCTTGATTGCCGACGGTCGGCGCGATCCGGCGTTCGGGAACACGGTTGGCCCGAGCGTTGCCGGTGTCGGCGCCGAGCTGTCGCTGAACGGGCTGAAGCTTCCCGGTCTCACGATGACCGGCCCGAGGCCAGGCGGATTCGGCGACCTCAACGACCGGACTTATCAGATCTGCGCGCCGAGCGACGGTATCTGCGACGCTCCGGCCGCCGCTCTCAATCCGACCAACTGGTTGAGTTCGGCGCCGCGGCTTCTCGAGTACTACAACAACCCTGTGCACGCGATGTACAACTCCTTCCAAGTCGATCCGAACGGCACGACGGCCACCCAATGGATGGCACAGTGGGCTGCGGAGAAGATCGACGCCGCACCGACACCGCCCCACAGTTGAGTCACCGCCGCACTGTTGATTCGTCACAATCGGGCGTCTCGGGAGTTCGCTCGCGGGTAATCTGCTCGTTTGGTCCCGGTAGAGTGCTGCACGGTCCGGGGGCGTCCTCTACAGTGCTGTCACGTAAGTGACTGGCGAGTAGGTTCGATTTGTCCGGTTTCGAAGTCCGAGTACGACGTACGTGTCCATCACAGGAGAATCGCTATATGAGTTCCACCCACGGCAGCGATGCCCTACGCAAATTCCGGTTTGCGGCCGGTGGCGAGGGCAACGCCGAAGAGGGTGGTGCGCGACGTTTCATCAAGCTTGCGCAGAAGGCCGAGGAACTCGGCTACGACTCGTTCATGATTCCGGACCACCTGGGTAATCAGGTCGGACCGATCGCCGCTCTGGGAGCGCTCGCAGTGGCCACGGACAAGATCCGTCTGGGCACTGCCGTGTTGGCCAACGGCTTCCGTCATCCTGCTGTGCTCGCGAAGGACGCGGCGACTATCGACGTGCTGTCCGGTGGTCGACTCGAACTCGGTATCGGCGCAGGCTGGATGAAGGAAGAGTTCGACAAGGGCGGCATCGCATACGAAAGCCCCGGCGTTCGCATCGAGAAACTCGAGGAGTCTCTGCAGATTCTCGACACACTGCTGCGCGGGCAGGAATGCACTTTCGAAGGCAAGCACTATCAGGTGCGTGGCCTCAAGGGCAGCCCGCGACCGCGGCAGGGCCCGCGGCCGCCGATCATCGTCGGAGGCGGTGGACCGAAGATGCTCGCTCTCGCCGCGAAGTACGCGGACATCATCTCGGTCGCCACACCGACCAACCGTGACGGGCGGCTTCTGCTCTCCGGAATCACGATGGAAAAGACCATCGAACGTGTCGAGCGGATCCGCGAAGCTGCCGGCGAGCGTTTCGATGAGATCGAACTCAACTGGACCATCACCATGATCATGATCACCGACGATCGAGAGCAGGCTGCCGAGATGGCAATCGCCGCTCTGGACCAAGGTTTTCCGCCGAACATCGAAGTGGATCGTAAGCTGAGCGTGAAGGAGTTGCTGAACTCTCCATACCTGGCTGTGGGCACTTTCGAGGAAATCGCAGACCAGATTCGACTGGTCCGTGAGAAGACGTCCATGTCGTACGTCGGGGTCTTCCCGACGCAGATGGAAGCGTTCGCCCCGATCATCCCGTTACTGGCGGGCGAGTAGGCCGGAGAATACGGACGATGCGAATCTGTAACATATCGATGGTTTGGGATCGATGAAGTGATTCAGGTGAGTTGCGCACAAAGTGCGATTCGATTGATCGAAGATGGACCCGAGAGAGCGAAGGAAGTCTGGGGCGCAGGCATGAAAGACAGTGCTTGTGTGATCGCTTCGGAGGAGATGGAATGAACGCGCTGTTCGATGGCTTTCTCGACGAGAAGGGCCAGATCCGCCTGCAACCAGGCTTCACGCTGGTCGACTACGTCGAGCAACACTCGCGTGTCAACGCGGACGAGCTCGCGTATCGGTACATCGATTACTCACGCGAGCGTGACGGTGAAGCCCTGGAGCTGACCTGGGAGCAGTTCGGTGTGCGTCTGCGCGCTGTTGCAGCCCGTTTGCAGCAGGTCACCAAGCGTGGCGACCGTGTCGCGATTCTTGCGCCGCAGGGGCTCGACTACGTCATTTCGTTCTTTGCCGCCATTCAGGCAGGTTCCATCGCGGTGCCGCTCTTCGATCCGGACGAGCCCGGCCACACCGACCGTCTTCACGCTGTTCTCGGTGACTGCAAGCCGACTGCGATTCTGACTGCCGCATCGTCGGCAGCCGGTGTTCGTCAGTTGTTCCGCTCGCTTCCCGCTGCCGAGCGTCCGCGCATCATCGCCGTCGACGCGATTCCCGACACCGTCGGTGAAACGTGGGTTCGTCCCGACATCGAACTCGACGACATCGCGTACCTGCAGTACACCTCCGGTTCGACCCGAGTTCCCGCCGGCGTGGAGATCACCCACCGCGCTGTCGGAACGAACGCGCTCCAGATGGTCGACTCCATCGAACTCAACGAGGACTCACGCGGCGTCACGTGGCTGCCGCTGTTCCACGACATGGGCCTGCTGACGGTCATCCTGCCTGCTCTGGGCGGCAAGTACATCACCATCATGAGCCCGCGCGCTTTCGTGCAGCGGCCGTACCGGTGGATCAAGGAACTGGCTGCGGTTTCCGACGGCGCAGGCACCTTTGCCGCCGCTCCCAACTTCGCTTTCGAGCACGCTGCCGCGCGCGGCCTGCCGAAGGACGGCGAGACCCTGGACCTGAGCAACGTCATCGGCCTGATCAACGGCAGTGAGCCGGTCACGACGTCGTCGATGCGCAAGTTCAACGACGCTTTTGCTCAGTACGGTCTGCCCAAGACTGCGATCAAGCCGTCGTACGGCATGGCCGAAGCGACGCTCTTCGTCTCCTCGACCAAGCATTCCGACGAGGCCAAGGTCATCTACGTCGACCGCACGGAACTCAACAAGGGCCGCATGGTCATCGTCGACCAGTACTCCGAGAACGCCATCGCACAGGTCTCCTGTGGGTACGTCTCGCGCAGTCAGTGGGCGGCGATCGTCGATCCCGAAACTCTGACCGAGGTCCCCGACAATCACGTCGGCGAGATCTGGTTGCACGGCGAGAACATCGGCATCGGCTACTGGGGTCGCCCCGACGAGACGGCGGAGACCTTCCACAACAAGCTGGACAATCGGTTGAGCGAAGACAGCCACACCGAGGGCACGCCGGCGGATGCCAACTGGATGCGTACCGGCGACTTCGGCGTCTACGTCGACGGCGAGCTGTACATCACCGGCCGCGTCAAGGACCTCGTGATCGTCGACGGTCGCAATCATTACCCGCAGGACCTCGAGGCTTCGGCTCAGGAAGCCAGCCCCGCCCTGCGCCCCGGCTTCATCGCTGCGTTTGCCGTGCCGGCCAACCAGCTGCCTTCTGTCGTGTTCTCCAACACGCACTCCGGTCTGAAGTTCGACGACGACGATTCGTCGGAGCAGTTGGTCATCGTGGCCGAGCGTGCTCCCGGCGCAGGCAAGGCCGATCCGCAGCCGATCGCGGACACCGTGCGTGCGGCGATTTCTTCCCGTCACGGTGTTACGGCCCGAGACATCCTGCTCGTCCCCGCGGGTTCGATTCCGCGTACGTCCAGCGGCAAGATCGCTCGCCGCGCGTGTAAGGCGAGTTATATCGAGGGAACGTTGCGAGGCGGCTATCAGCAGACCGCATTCCCCGATAGCGTTTGAGGAGCAGTCCCTTCATGATCGGTGGCTTGGTGAGTTGATGGTTGAACAAGATGGTGTGCAGAGCAAAGACGTTGTGAGCGAAATGAGTGTCGCGCAGTTGCGTGAGTGGCTTCGCAACTGGATCGCCGACGCGACCGGTCAGCCGGTGTCGACGATTGTGGACGACCGGCCGCTGGACGAGTTCGGACTCGCCTCGCGGGACGCAGTTGCTCTGAGCGGAGACATCGAGGATCTGCTCGGTGTCACGCTGACCGCCACGATCGTCTACCAACACCCCACCATCGCCTCGCTGGCTACTCGGATCATCGAAGGTGAGCCCGAGGCGCCGGAGGAGACCGTCGACGCGTCGTACTACGTCTCAGGCGCCACGACGGACGCCCACGACATCGCCATCGTCGGTCTGTCCACACGATTCCCCGGTGCCGGGCACACGCCTTCGGACATGTGGGAAATGCTGGCGGCCGGACGCGACGGCATCAGCGACCTCCCCGAGGACCGCTGGGCCGAGTTCATGTCGGATCCCGCCATCAAGGCCGCGGTCGAGAACGCCAACACCAAGGGCGGGTACCTCGACGACGTCAAGGGCTTCGACGCCGAGTTCTTCGCGATGTCTCCGCTCGAGGTCGTCAACGTCGATCCGCAGCAGCGCCTCGCCCTGGAACTCGCGTGGGAAGCGCTCGAGCACGCGCGCATTCCGGCCAGCGGGCTCAAGGGCAAGCAGGTCGGTGTTTTCATCGGCAGTTCCGCCAACGATTACCAGCTGCTCGCGGTCAGTGATCCGACGACGGCGCACCCGTACGCACTGACCGGAACGTCGACGGCCATCGTCGCGAACCGGGTTTCGTACTTCTTCGACTTCCGTGGACCGTCCATCGCTCTGGACACCGCGTGCTCGTCTTCGCTGGTTGCCGTTCACGAGGCTGTGCGTTCGCTGCGCAGTGGTGATTCCAACATCGCGCTGGCCGGTGGCGTCAACATGCTGCTGGCCCCTCCCGGAACCCTCGGTTTCGATCAGACCGGGATGCTCGCTCCCGATGGAAAACTGCGTGCATTTTCCGCACACGCTCAGGGCATCGTTCGCAGTGAGGGTGGCGGACTCGTCGTGCTCAAGCGTCTCGAAGACGCCGAGCGTGACGGCGATTCCATCCTCGCGGTGATCGCCGGATCCGCGGTCAACCAGGACGGCCGTTCCAACGGTCTGCTCGCGCCCAACCCTGACGCCCAGGCCGACGTGTTGCGTTTCGCGTACCGCGACGCCGGAATCTTGCCGACCACAGTCGACTACATCGAGGCGCACGGAACGGGCACCGATCTCGGTGATCCCATCGAGGCCGACGCGCTCAGTCGTGTCGTCGGTCGTGGCCGTGACGACGACAAGCCGGCTCTGCTCGGTAGTGCGAAGACCAACTTCGGGCACCTGGAAGCAGCTGCGGGCGCCGCCGGCCTGATCAAGGTCGTTCTGGCGATGCAGGAAAACAAGATTCCCGCGACGATCAACTACCTGGGCCCGAACCCGCACATCGACTTCGAGAAGGCGCACCTGCAGGTGACGCCCGAGGCCACCGACTGGCCGCGCTACACCGGCAAGGCCGTCGCCGGCGTTTCCGGTTTCGGTTTCGGCGGAACCAACGCGCACGTCGTGGTCAAGGAATACGTGCCTGCCGAGACGGTAGTGGATGCCCCTGTCGCCGATGCACCTGTGGAAGACGAGAGCACCGTTGTGCTGGCTGTGTCCGGTGCGCTGCCTTCGCGTCGTCGCCGCGCAGCTGCAGATCTGGCCGACTGGCTCGAAACCGAAGAGGGAAGCAAGACGCCCCTCGCCGACGTTGCCCGCACACTCGCGCGTCGCAACCACGGACGCTCGCGCGCCGCTGTTCTGGCGAAGACGCGGTCCGAGGCCATCAGCTCGCTGCGCGCCGTCGCCGCAGGCAAGCCGGCTCAAGGAGTCTTCTCGGCCGACTCGCCGTCGCCCAAGGGCGCGGTGTGGGTGTTCTCGGGCTTCGGCTCGCAGCACCGCAAGATGGCCAAGCAGCTCTACACGGAGAACGCGGCTTTCAAGGCAGCCGTCGACGAGGTCGATGCGCTGATCCAGGACGAGGCCGGCTACTCGATGGTCGAGATGTTCCTCGACGATTCGATCGAGTACAACGTCGAGACCGCACAGGTGGGAATCTTCACCATCCAGGTCGGTCTGGCTGCGTTGTTGCGTCACCACGGCGCTGAAGCCGAAGCCGTGGTTCCGCACTCGATGGGTGAGGCCGCTGCCGCATACGTGTCCGGTGGTCTGAACCTGGAAGACGCTGTGCGCGTGATCTGTTCACGTTCACGGCTGATGGGTGAGGCCGAGGGCGCACTCGTCGGTGACGACATCCGTCTGATGGCACTGCTCGAGTACAGCGCATCCGAGATCGAGGCGTTGCTGCCCACGTACCCCAAGCTCGAGGTCTGCGTTTACGCAGCTCCGACGCACACGGTGATCGGTGGACCGCAGCCGGACATCGAGGCGATCGTCGCGGCCGCCGAGGCCGACGGCAAGATGGCGCGTGTCCTGCAGACCAAGGGCGCCAGCCACACCTCACAGGTCGATCCTTTGCTCGGCGAGCTTGCCGCGGAGTTGGCCGGTATCGAGCCGACCACGTTGAAGCTCGGCGTCTACTCGTCCGTCGACAAGGACACTTTCTACCGTCCCGGTCACGAGCCGATCCATCAAGAGGCGTACTGGGTCAAGGGTCTTCGCCACAGCGTGTACTTCACCAATGCGGTACGCGGTGCAGTTGCCCACGGCCACACCACTTTTGTCGAGCTTGCACCCAACCCGGTGACGCTGATGTCGGTGGCGGCTACCGCGTTCGATTCGGGCCTGCACGACATGGAACTCATCCAGACGCTCAAGCGTAAGGAAGACGAGTCCGCGGGTGTGCTTGCCGCTCTCGCACAGCTGTACGTGCACGGCCATGCCGTGAACCTCGAGTCCTTGCTTCCTGCAGGCGATTTCGCCTCGGTTCCGCGTACTGCATTCCTGCGTAAGCCGTACTGGCTCGACATTCGCGTCAGTGCCGGCGGTTCGGCTCGCGTACCCGGTTCGCACGTCGCTCTGCCCGACGGCCGCCACGTGTGGGAGGTCGACGCATCCGCCGTCACCGATCTGGCTGTGCTCGTGAGCGCTGCTGCCGGACAGGTGCTCTCGGATGTCGCTCTCACCGCTGCCGTTCCGCACGGTGAACTGGCCGGCGCTGCGACCCTGACGACAACCCTCAACCCGCATCCGGGTGGAGCGTCGGTGCAGGTGCACGCACGCGAGGGCGCTACGTTCCGTTTGCTGTTCGACGCCGTCGTCACGTCCGGTGAGCCGCTGCCCGAGCTGGTCGTCAGCGCGCCGGTCAAGACCAGCGCGCCGATGGAAACCCTGGCCGAGGTCGTCGAAGACGCCGGAGACAAGTGGGATCCGAACGGTTCGCAGAGCCTCGACGACCGCCTCAAGATCGTTGTGGCCGAGTCGATGGGGTACTCGCCGGAAGATCTTCCGGCCGAGGTTCCGCTCATCGAACTGGGTCTCGATTCGCTCATGGCGATGCGTATCAAGAACCGCGTCGAGTACGAGTTCGACATTCCGCAGCTCCAGCTCCAGGCAGTCAAGGACGCGAGCCTCAACGAGGTCAACAAGTACCTGCGCTACGCGATCGACAATCGCGAAGAGGTTCAGGCGATGGCCGACAAGCAGGCTGCCGAGAAGTTGGCGGCCGATGCGGCTGACGAGGACGCTGCTCCCGCTGAGGAGTCGGTGGAACTGCCGGCGACTGCTCCGGTTGCTGCTGCGCCTTCCGATCCTTCTCGGGCCGGAACTGCCGACGATGCCGGCTCCGATGTTCCGCCGCGAGATGCGGCCGAGCGCTTGACGTTTGCGACGTGGGCCGTCGTCACCGGGAAGTCCGCCAAGGGTATTTTCAACGATCTGCCGATCGTCGGTGACGAGGTCGCCGAGAAGCTTGCTGCTCGGCTTTCCGAGCGTGCGGGCGGCGAGATCACTCTCGACGACGTTCTCGATTCCACGACCATCGAAGAGCTTGCGGACGTCGTGCGCCAGTACCTCGAGGACGACGGCAAGATCGACGGACTCGTACGCACTCTGCGTGCCCGTCCCGAAGGTTCCACTGCCGTACCGGTATTCGTCTTCCATGCTGCCGGTGGTTCGACGGTGACGTACGAGCCTTTGCTCAAGCGCCTGCCCGCCGGCACGCCGATGTACGGGTTCGAGCGGGTCGAGGGCTCGATCGAAACCCGTGCTGCTGCTTACGTTCCGCTGCTGCGTGAGATCCAGGGCGACGGACCGTACGTACTGTGTGGCTGGTCGTTCGGCGGCGTGATGTCGTATGCGGTCGCGAAGTTGCTGCGTGAGCAGGGCGCCGACGTGCGTGTGGTTGGACTTCTCGACACCGTCATGGCCGGCGAGGTCGTGCCGGACACCGAGGCGGAACGACGCAAGCGTTGGGAGCGCTACGGCAAGTTCGCCAAGCGCACCTACAACCTGGATGTTCCGCTGCCGCTTGACGTTCTGGCCTCCACCGAAGCGGACGAGGATCAGATCCAGATCTTGATGGACATGATCAAGATGAGCGGCGCCAAGATTCCCGGCGGCATCATCGAGCATCAGCGGACGTCGTGGTTGGACAACCGCGCCATCCAGACGGCCGAGTTCAGCAGCTACGACGGCGACGTCGTGCTCTACATGGCCGACAAGTACCACGACGAGCTGATGACGCTCGAGCCCGCATTCAAGACCCGCAAGGCAGATGGTGGTTGGGGTGACTACGTGAAGAACCTCGAGGTCGTCTACATCGGCGGGGACCACCTGCAGATCGTCGACGAGCCGTACATCGCGAAGGTTGCGGCAGACCTCACCACCAAGCTGGCCCAGATCGAGACAGCTCAGACCAAAGCAGCGGAAACCGGAGTTCAGAAGTGACGACAACCACCGCGGAGAAGCTCGCTGAACTCCGCGAAAAGTTGGAGAAGGCAAAGGAACCCGGCTCGGCTCGGGCCATTGCGAAGCGCGATGCAGCAGGGCACAGTACGCCGCGCCAGCGCATCGACATGTTGCTCGATCCCGGTAGCTTCGTCGAGGTCGGCGCCCTGGTGAAGATGGCGGGCGAGGACAACCCGTACAGCGACGGCGTCATGACCGGTCACGGAACTGTCGACGGGCGTCCGGTTGCCGTGTTCGCGCACGATCAGACTGTGTTCGGCGGTGCCGCCGGAGAGATGTTCGGCCGTAAGGTCGCCGCCGTCAACGATTTTGCACTGAAGGTGGGCTGCCCGGTCGTCGGTATCAACGATTCCGGTGGAGCTCGAATCCAGGATGCCGTTTCCTCATTGGCCTGGTACGCCAACATGGGTTCACGTCAGGAGCCCTTGTCCGGCGTCTGCCCGCAGATCTCGGTCATCCTCGGTAAGTGCGCCGGCGGTGCCGTGTACGCACCGATCAACACCGACGTCGTTGTCGCGACCGAAGAGTCGTACATGTTCGTCACCGGACCCGACGTCATCAAGTCGGTCACCGGCGAAGAGGTCAGCCTCGAGGATCTGGGCGGAGCGCGCAAGCAGGCGGAGTACGGAAACATCCATCACGTCGCTCCCGACGAGAAGGCTGCATTCGACTGGGTGCGTGAGTACCTGAGCTTCATGCCGTCCTCGTGCACGGAGAAGGCGCCGTTGATCAACCCGGGTCTCGAACCCGAGATCACCGAGTCGGATCTCGAACTCAACGCCTTCATGCCGGATGCCGACAATGCCGGCTACGACATGCACGACATCATTCTGCGGATCTTCGACGACGGAACCTTCCATGAAATCGGAGCCCAGGTCGCGCACAACGTGATAACCGGGTTCTCCCGCGTCGACGGCCTGCCCGTCGGTGTCGTGGCCAACCAGCCCACGTACCTCAGCGGCGCCCTCGATGCGGACAGCTCCGACAAGGCTGCCCATTTTGTGCGCCTGTGCGACGCTTTCAGCATCCCGCTCGTTTTTGTCGTCGACACACCAGGCTTTCTTCCCGGCGTCGATCAGGAAAAGGTCGGTGTCATCAAGCGCGGCGGGCGTTTCCTGTTCGCGTACATCGAAGCCACTGTCCCGAAGGTGACTGTGGTGGTTCGTAAGGCGTACGGCGGCGGTTATGCCGTCATGGGTTGCAAGCAGCTCGGTGCCGACATCAACCTCGCGTGGCCGACCGCTCGTATCGCCGTGATGGGTGCCGAGGGTGCCGTCAACATCATGGGACGTCGTCAGCTCGCCGAGGCGGGAGAGAACGCACCCGCGGTGCGTGCTCAGTTGATCAACTTCTACAACGAGTTCGTCGCGACGCCGTACATCGCGGCTGAGCGCGGATACATCGACGCGGTGATCGAGCCTTCGCAGACGCGTCTCGAAATCCGCAAGGCTCTGAAGTTGCTCAAGGACAAGACGATCTTCAAGAACCCGCGCAAGCACAACTTGATGCCGCTCTAATTCTTCTTGTCACCGAGGGCGTCGAACTGGCGGCGTAGCGCTTCTATCGCCGCCAGGACGGCAGGTCTTTCGCTGTCGGTCCGCCAGGCGAGGTAGATGTCGCGGCCCAGCGGCGGAAGGGTGTCGAGCATTCGAACACCTTCCGGTGGTACAACTCTCGCGAGGCGCGGGATCAAAGCGACGGCGAGGCCCTGAGCTACGAATTCGACCTGGGTGGGAAACTCGGCGACCTCGTACTCGATTCGTGGGTCGAACCCCTGCGCGCGCAGGGTCCTGACGGTGAAGGTGTGAAAGTCCGTTCCCCGGGTCCACGTCGCCCAGGCATGCTCGGACAGCTCGCTGAGCGCGACGACCTTGTTCTCCGCCAGCGGATGTGACGCGGGGAGAGCGAGCAGCGCCACGTCGTCGTACACGGGCGTGAAGGAGACTCCGTCGGGAAGTTCGACGGGCAGAGTGCTCCAACTGTCGACCACCACGACGTCGAGGTCGCGGCGAATCAGTGCGGGGAGGAGTTCTTCGGATTCGCCTTCGTTGAAGGTGATTTCGAGCTGGGGGTGCGCGTGCCTGATCTCGGCGATGGCTCGCGGCAGCACTGTCCTGCTGGGGGAGACCAGGGCCCCGATGCGTACGCGGCCCGTCACCTCGCTCTGCAGCGACGCGATTTCCGCCTCGGCCTGGGCGAGCGTCGAGAGAACCTCTGCGGTTCGGCGCGCGAGGATCCGGCCCGCTTCGGTGAGTCGTACACCGCGGCCCTGCGGTTCGAGGAGCGGAACACCGACCTCGCGCTCGAGCTTGTTCAACTGCTGCGAAATTCCGGAGGGTGTGACATGCAAGGTGCGGGCGGCAGCCGCTACTGATCCGTTCTCGGCGACAGCGTGCAGGGCGCGAAGTCTTTCGAGATTCAACACAGTAGTAATGCTACCGAATATACGGTCTGAACATTTGCTTGTGCTGAATAGTTAGCGGCAGGAACATTGTCGAGTGACCACTCTGACCTCCGTGACTGCGCAGACACCGAAACCCACCAGAACTCCTCGGGGGCGCATCGACCCTCGATTGCTGGTCGTCGGAGGCGCAGCCGCGATCTCGATCAGTTCGCTCCTCATCAAGCTGGCCGATGTCGGGCCCTCGACGGCCGTCTTCTTCCGTTGCTTCCTGGCCTTGCCGCCGCTGTTGTGGTTGGCGTGGCGAGAGTACCGCCGGGTGGGCAAACCGAGCCGGCGGGCAGCCGTTCTGCAGGTGCTCGGCGGTCTGTTGCTCGGACTGGATTTCGCGTTGTGGTCGCAGTCGATTCTGATGATCGGCGCGGGTATGGCGAGCGTCGTCGTGAACGTGCAGGTGATTGTGGTGCCCGCACTGTCCTGGTTGGTGTTCGGCAATCGGGTGCCGATGCGCTTCGTCTTCGCCCTACCGTTCATGTTCACGGGAATCGCCTTGGCGGGCGGCGTGTTCGGGGGCGGGGGAACCGGCGACGACCTGCTGTGGGGAACGGCGCTCTCGCTCGTCTCCGGAATCGCGTACGGCGGCTACATCTTCGTGGTCGGTCGTACGGGCGAGGCGGATCGGGCCGCGAGCCAGGTGTTGATCTCGACGACGTCCGCGGGCATCGCCGGCTCCGTCATCGGATCACTGTGGGGCCGGATCGATTTCGTCCCGGGTTGGGAAGCGTTCGGCTGGCTCGCGGCACTGGCGCTGGTCGGCCAGGTGTTCGGCTGGATGCTGATGGGGCACTCGCTCCCTCGGCTTCCCGCCGAGGTGGGCGCGACGCTCCTGCTCATGCAACCGGTCCTCGCCGTGCTGCTGGCGGTTGTGCTGCTCGGCGAACGGCCAGGCGTTGGGCAACTACTCGGGTGCGTCGTCGTTGTCGGAGCGGTCTCGGCCGTCTCCATACGTCGCACCCGAGCAGTCACCCGAGTAGGTAGCGCAGGCTAGTGCACTCGCATCTCGCCGGGCATCCACATGCCCGAGCGGGTTGCGGTGCCCGTCTCCACCTCTGCCGGAACAGCATTCGGGAAGTACCGGTCGTAGCGCTCGAGTGATCCCCAGTCCCGTGCCCAGTCGTCCTTCAGGTACGTCGGAACCGTCGTAGCACCGGCGAGGACCTCGGTGAATCCGAGCGGTCCACCGTTGTCTGCGGACTGCCAGGTATCGGTGGAGCTGACGGCCAGGGGACGGTCCGGGAGGATGCGGAAGTTCGGCATCTCGGCCACACCGTTCTGATGTGTGAACGGACGTTGGCACGGGAACTGAAGGCCGACAGCCCAGTCCAGGAGGACCGGCTGCTCGCTGCCGATGTACGAGTCCAGGGACTCGAGCTTGGGCACGCGCGGCGGCGTGAACGCCATCCACTGATCGCCCGTGAGGTTGGGATCGAACGCGACCACCCGAACGGCATCGGCATCTGGCGCGAGTTCGTCGATCGGGATACGGACGTTGCGCCACGACGGCGCCGGGCCGATGTCTCGCGGCATGTACGAACCCTGAACCTGCACGGTTCCGTCGGGCTGAGTCTTGCCGTACTCGACCAGAAGCGACTGGCCGTACGTGATCGCACCGGTGTTGTCGACGGACCACACGCGGCCCGCCACGGACATGACCACCAGCGGTGATTCTTCACTGCGAGTGGGCAATCCGTACCAACTCGAGATGAGGGAAGCAGGTTCCTGCACGCCGGGCTGGTAGCTGCCCATGACCGGTGTCTTCGACGGATCGAGGCCGAAGGGGAGCTTGGCCGTGCTGCCGTTGACGCCGAGGTTACCGGTGCCGCCGCTGGTTCCGGCGCCGGAACCGGTGGCGAAGGTGGGGCCGACACTCTGGCTGTCGGTATTACCCATGCCCTGCTTGACTTCGATGTAATCCGCAGTCAGATCGCTGGGAACCCCATTGGGGGAGAAGCCCTTCGAATCAACTCCGGACAACGGATCCTCCGCGTTGAATCCGGGAGCGGGCAGAGGCCGCAGATTCCCGGAATTGACGTCGGTCTCGACCAGAACGTCCTCGGCCATGCCGCAGGTCCTGCCCGCGAGTGCCTCGATGTTGCTTCGGCCCAGCGAGTACGCCGGGTACTGCGACACTGCGCCCTTGAGTAGCGAGAGCACCTCGAACAGGACCATCAGACCGGCAATCACGGTGAGCGGAGCGGCCGCGAACTTGCGAATTCGTCTGCCCTTGGCCGTGTTCGGCTTCTCGGGCGGGGCAGCAAATCCCTCACGCAGGTACTGCCAGGCGGCAAAGGCCAAGGCGAGAGCAAAGAGCGCGAGGAACAGTGTGTTGGATTCACGGCCGTCGTAGGAGATGGTCTTGTCGAACCACGGAACGCCGTAACTCGAGACGTACCAGTAGCCGTTGATGCCGGCGAACGTCAACGCGAGCATCAGGAGCAGTCCGGCCACGAACACCGATCGGTTACGACGCGAGCGCAGGGCAGACGCGGACACAGCCACGGCGGTCAGCGCGGCGAGAGAACCGGCGATGCCCGCGTACGCACCGAAGTGGTGAGTCCACTTGGTGGGGTTGAACATCATCAGGAACATCGTGCCGAAGACGACGCCGACCAGGCGCCACGACGGACCGGTTGCCGCGCCGGGGACGCGGCCGCGGCGCAACAACACGAAGAGCGTCGTGAAGAGGCACAGGATCATCGTCAAGAACGCGAAGCGTCGGGCAACCGAGCCGTCGACCGTCTGGACGAAGAGGTAGTAGTAGCGCAGGAAGTCCTGGAACCACTCGAGATTGGGCCCGATGATCGTTCGGACGCGCGTGGCTTCCATGACGCCGGCAAAGGTCTGGTCGGCGAAGATGACCACCAGCACGATAGTTCCGGCAGCGGCGATCGGAGCGAGAAGCGGCAGTGTGCCGACCAGTCGGTGACGCTTGACGACGATGCGCACCAACGGGCGCACACCGGCGAGAAGGGCTGCGATACACATCAATCCGGTGGGTGCCGCGGCAAGAGTGAAGGCGCCGATCAAAATTGCCGTGGCCGCGGGCAGCAGACGTCCGGTGGCGATGGCGCGCTCGATGGAGCACCAGGTGAGCAGTGCGCCGAGAGCCACGATGGGCTCGGGGCGAAGACCGTTGTTGTACGCCAGCCAGAAGGACAGGAATACCAGACCGCCGGTCCAGAGGGCGACGTTGCTCCGGCGAACCGCCCGGCCGAGACGCGGGACGACCTCGCGGCTGATCACCATCCAGCAGAGGATTCCGGCGAGCAGAGCGGGCAGACGCATGAACGGGCTCGCCGTCGAGATCTTCGCCATCACGGCCAGGACTTCGTAGTACCAGCCGAACGGGGCCTCGGGAACGCCGAACCAACGGAAGTAGTTGGCCATGTATCCCGCGTCCGGCGAGACTCGGGCCATGGTCAGGAGATAACCGTCGTCGGCGGTGTTCGCGCCGATGAAGTGCCAGACGACCAGCGTGCCGACCACAACTCCGTCGATACCGGAGAACTTCCACCAGCGTTCGGGCAGGAAGCGTCGGTGCTTGCGGCCGTCGGTGCCGTCGAGGCGAGCCAGGGCGACCAGCGCGACGATGGTCGAGAGGACGGCCACGATCATCGCGACCAGCTTCAGGACGCTGGGGCTCGACGAGAAACGTGAGTCGATCGTCATCGAGAAGCCGAGGCCCTCGGGGGCAGCGCCGTCGGGCAGGTCGCTGAAGACGCCGACCACCTGCGGGCGGAAGTCGCCGTCGAGCTGGCCACGAATCGGGTTGCCGTCGGGATAGGTCAGGCCGACGAACTCTGCCGAGGTCCGGTTGACGTCAGAGCTGAACGCGATGGCGCCGCAGCGACTCGACTCGACGTCCTCGCGCGCTGCCGAAGCGACGACGACGTTGCGATCGAGCACGTCGACGCTGGTAGCGGACACGCGGACGAACATCGACGAGAGCGCGGCACCGTCGCCCTGAGCAGGTGCCGTCGACATCAGGATGCCGCCGCCCTCGGGGAGTGAGCTGACCGCGGTGCAGGGGATCGACGCGTTGACGTCGATGGGAACCTGCGCCATCAGCGGTGCCTCGACGTCGCCGATCACGCCGTTCTGTGGCCAGTTGACCGTCGCCGTCGTCTGCACGACAGGAAGCAGAGGAGTTGCCAGTGCGAGTACGAAGCCGAGCAAGCCGGCGATGATCGCAACCCATCGAGTGCGATGGAAACGCTCGCGGGCATCCTGACCAGCAGGAGGCGGCGAACTCGAAGTCTGGGGTGAAGCTGTCACGGCGTCGGGCACGGCTACCGATGGTATGTCAGGGCTGAGCGTGGACCTACCGTGACCGGGTGGTTGGTAGGTCCACGCGTAACAGTTACGACTGGTAACGAATCGGGCCCGGTGTCCAGGTGCCCGAACGGGTCTCGGTGGTGACGTTCATTTGCGCGGGAACTGCGTCCGGATCGAGCGGTGTGTACTGCTCGAGCGAACCCCAGTCACGATCCCAGTCGTTGTCCAGATAGGTGGGCAATGCCCTGGCCGAGAGCAGTTCGCTGGTCCAACCGAGCGGTCCGCCGCCGTAGTGGTCCTGCCAGGCGTTGGTGGACTCCGCGCCGATGCGGTCGGGCAGAATGCGCCACTCGGGGATCTCGGCGACGCCGTACAGATGATCGACCGGACGTTGGCACGGGAAGGCGAGACCGACGGCCCAGTCCATCAGCACCGGATCGGTGGATCCGACGACGTCCTGCAGCGTGCGCATGGTCGGCACTCGCGGCGGTGTCACCGCCAGCCACTGGTCGGCACTGATGTCGGTGTCACTGGCCACCAGACGCACGGTGTCGGCGTCTGCGGGCAGTTGATCCATCGGAACGCGCAGGTTGCGCCACGACGGCGACGGGCCGATGTCGATCGGATCGACTCGTCCCAGCGCGTCGACGCTTCCGTCGGCCTGCTTCTTGCCGTACTCGACCTGCAAGACCGCGCCGGGGGTGACGATGCCGTCGGAGTTGACGTAGCGGATTCGTCCGGCCGCGGCGACCGTGAGGAGCGGTGCGGCGTCGTTGCGCTCGGGCAGTGAGTACCAACCGGTGGTCAGCGACGCGTTCTGGGGCGCTCCGTAACTACCGAGCACCGGCGTTTTTGCGGGGTCGAGCCCGAACGGGAGCGCGACGTTGCTGCCGTTGACGCCCGAGGTCGACTGCGAGCCGCCAGCGGTTCCGGATCCGGTTCCGGGCGTGCTGGTGGTGCCGGACTGAGAGGTCGTGGTGTCGAGGCTGTTTGCACTGCCCGCCGTCGAGTCCTCGGCGTCTGCGGTGAGGTCGCCGGCGACTCCGTCCGGCGAGAATCCGGTCGATTCGCTTGCACCGAAAGCTCCGGCGCCGGCGAGGTCGGTGGGCCTGTCCACCAATTGCAGGACGCCCGTGTTGGGATCGGACTCCACGAGTACCTCGCCCGCGAGACCGCAGCTTCCGCCGAAGACGGATTCGATGTTGGACTTGCCGATCGAGTACGCGGGGTACTGAGCGACCGCTCCCTTGAGTAGGGACAGCACCTCGAAGAGCACGACGGCTCCGGCCGCGATGGTCAACGGTGACGGGGCGAGAAGGCGAAGTCGCCTTGTCTTCTTGACGCTGTCTTCCGCACCGTTTCGCTCCCGCGGCTCCATGACGTGGTACCAAGCTGCCAACAGCAGCGTGAGGATCGTGAGGCCGAGGAAGGCCGTCGAGAATCCCTTGCCGGCGATTGACGGTGGCTTGTCCCACCACGGGACGCCGTAACTCGAGACATACCACCAGCCGTTGGAGCTGGTGAACGCCACAGCGAGGATGAACAGGATGCCCGCGGCGAACAGCGCGCGGTTTCGTTTGGAACGCATGCTCGACGCACTCACGCCGACGGCGGCGAGCACGGCAACCGTAGCGGCCAGACCGGCGTACACACCGAAGTGGTGAGTCCACTTGGTGGGGGTGAACTGCATCAGGAGCAGCGACGCGAACACGATGCCGAGGATTCGGCGCGAGGGCCCGATCGCGGTACCGGGGATCCGGCCCTTGCGCAGGATCATCATGACGCAGAAGACGAGTCCGACGATCATGACGAACATGCCGAAGCGGCGGGCCAGTGAGCCGTCGGGGGAGATGGTCATCAGTGCGTCCCACCGCAACCGCTCCTCGAACCACGGAACGTTCGGCCCGACGGCGGTTCGCACCCTGGTGGATTCGAGAACCGTTGCGAGGGTTTGATCTGCGAAGACTGCGACAAGAACCACGGTTCCGGCTGCGAGGATCGGCATGACCTGGGACAGGAAGCCGACGCGTTTGCCGCGGGCGATCAGGATCTGCAGGATCGGCCGGGCTCCGGCGATCAGAGCGCCGATGGCGATCAGCCCGGAAGGCCCGGCGGCCAGCGAGAATGCGGCGATCAGCACGGCCATCGCGGCGGGCAACAGACGTCCGGTGGCGATGGCGCGCTCGATGGAGCACCACGTGAGCAGGGCGCCGAGGGCAATGATGGGTTCGGGACGCAGGCCGTTGTTGTACGGCAACCAGAAGGCAAGGAACACGAGCCCTCCCGTCCAGATGGCAACCTTGTTGCGGCGCACCGCAACACCGAGTCGCGGTATCACCTCGCGGCTGATGACCATCCAGCACAGAATGCCGGCGATCAACGCGGGCAGGCGCATCCACATGCTCGCGGTGCTGACCTTCGCGAACAGCGCCAGCACGTCGTAGTACCAACCGAACGGCGCTTCGGGGACGCCGAACCAACGGAAGTAGTTCGCCATGTACCCGGAGTGCTCCGAGACTCTGGCCATGCCGAGCAGATAACCGTCGTCGGAAGTGTTGGCGCCGAACACATGCCAGAGCGCCAGCGTGCCGATCACCAGGGCGTCGATGCCGGTGAACTTCCACCACCGTGCCGGAAGGAACCGCCGGGCACGACGGCCGTCGACGCCGTCGATCCGGTGCAGTGCGTACAGCGAGACGACGGTCGAGAGTGCGGCGACGATCATCGCGAACAGTTTGAGAAGTGTGGGGCTGGACGAGAACCGCGAGTCGACGTCCATGTGGGCGGACAGTCCGGCGGGCGCTGCGCCCTGCAGGTCGGTGAAGATGCCGACAACCTGTGGGCGGTAGTCACCGGTCAGGGTGGTGCCGACGCCGTCGATTCCGGTGACCGCCGCGACGGTCTGCTCGGAGTTGGTCGTGATGGTGATCGCCGTGCACCCGCTCAGTTGATCGAGCGGAGCCGAGATCAACACCGAATCGCGAGTGAGTGCTTCCAGGCGGTCGGCAGTGGTGCGGACGGTGAGGCCGCGGGCGTTTCGGTCCGGCGCACCGTTCGGCATGGTCGAGAGCAGTGTGCCGCCGCTGCCGCCCAACTGGCCGAGGGTGGAACAGGGAATGCTGATGTCGAGCGATGTGGGCGAGTAGGAGATCAGCGGCGACGAGACGCTGTTGACGGTCCCACCCTGCGGCCAGTCGATGCTCGCGGCTTCCTGCTTGACGGGCAGGAACGGCGTCGCGAGTGCAAGAAGCAGGCCAAGAAGGCCGGTGACTATCGCGATGAGTCGTGCCGTCCGGACTCTCTGGGAATCCGATTCTCGGGGAGCGTCGGGGCCAGTGGGCACGGGTTTCGGGGGCACTACTACTTCAGACGGCACAAGGAACGATGTTAGGCGAGTGCGGGCCCACACATCCTGAGAGAACTACTCAGGATGCAACTTCCTGTTCGGATTGTGGTGTTTCAAGTGTTCGGGCGATGGTGTCGAGTGAAATACCCAACACTTCCGCGACCGCGCTGATGGTGAAGAAGGCGGGTGTCGCGATGCGTCCGGTTTCGATCTTGCGCAGCGTTTCGACGGAAATACCGGCGTCGAGCGCTACCTGAACCATGCTTCGGTCCCCCCGCGCCGATCGCAGGAGTTCACCCAGTCTTAGTCCTCGTTCGAGTTCTTCCGCCGTCAGCGGCACGCGCACCATGTGATTATAGTAATACCGGTATAGTTATTCGACAAGGAAGGTGTTCGAGATGGTCGAAATCAAGACCGCAGGGGAAATCGACGCGATGGCGGCGGCGGGGAGAATCACCGCGCAGGCTCTGGCTGCGGCGCGTGAGGCGGCGAGCGTCGGAGTGACGTTGCTCGAATTGGACGCCGTTGCCGCGGAGGTCATTTCGGCTGCCGGCGCCTCGGCGCTGTTCTTGAATTACCGGCCGGCGACGGCGCCGATACCCTTTCCCGGCGTCGCCTGCATCAGTGTGAACGATGCTGTGGTGCACGGTATCCCGAATGGGTACCGACTCCGTGACGGTGACCTGATCAGTATCGACTGCGGTGCGAGACTCGACGGCTGGTGCGGCGACTCCGCCATCAGCTTCACCGTCGGACAGGGAAGTAGTGAGGATCAGGCACTGATCGACGCGACCGATGAGGCACTAGCCCGTGGCATTGCCGCCGCCCAGCCCGGAAACCGATTGGGCGACATCGGTGCCGCGATCGGACAGTACGCGCGCGGCCTCGGATACGGAATGCTCGCCGATCACGGTGGGCACGGCATCGGCCGCGAGATGCACGAAGGGCCGGATGTGCCCAACGAAGGTCGAGCAGGCAAAGGCTTCCGGTTACGGCCCGGCCTGGTCATCGCCATCGAACCGATGCTCATCGCCGACGGAACCGACGACTACCGGCACGACGCCGACGGGTGGACCCTTCGCACCGTTTCGGGCGCCAGGGCTGCGCACAGTGAGCACACTGTCGCGATCACCGAAGACGGTCCGGTGATCATGACCCGCTGATCAACCCGCTCAGCTCTGGTTGGAGGTCTTGCCGCTCACGAGGTCTCGTACGTCCCACACCCACACGTCGTCGACGCGCTTGGCGTCGAAGCCGACCAGCTCGTCGACCGTGTGGCGCAGGGCGTCGTCGCCGGAGAATCGGGGAAGCACCAGTACGTCGGCGTGCCAGTACCGCAGGTCGGTCAGGGCGTTCGCTCTGGTGCCCACATCGATCAACGGGACCTTGCCGGTTTGTTTGGCATTGACCAGCAGGGTCGAGGTGGGCCGGGACTCGGCGCCGTAGATTCCGGCGCGGGTCTTCGAATCCGGGCCGACGAAGTACCCGCCGGCGATGGGGAAGCCGAAGTCGGCGTCGACCTGCCAGCTCAGTGCGCGGGCGTCTTCGGCGCTCGCGACGGGGACCGTCACCAGGGTGCCGTCGCTGACGTAGTTCTCCCACGAGCCGCTGGTGATGAATTCGGGCGTCGCAGATCGCTGATCGGCGTCGATGGGGGTCGGGATCAGGGGAATCATCGCGACGGCGAGTGCCACCAGCCAGACACCGGCTGCCGTGCGGCGCGGTCCACGAAGTTCGACAAAAGCGCGGTAGGTGCCGAGGGTGAGCAGCAGCCCGATCGCCGGAATCGCGCCCATGGCGAATCGGGATTCGAGCACCGATTCGAACAACGGCAAGTCGGCGAGGAGTTTCCACGGCAGGGTGATGCCGGTCTTGTCACCGTCGATGGTCAGTTCGGAACCGAGCGAGAGCACACCCATCACCACGATCACGGCGGCGGCAGCGCGGGTCAGACGGATGCGCCACAGCCACACCGTTGCGCCGAGAAGCAGGAGCACCAACGGCCATCCGAAGTACGCGTTCTCCTCGGTCGGGTTCATCCGGAACTCCGCGCCCTCGGGATCGCCCGCGACCGATTCGGTCGGGAACGTGGTGAGTGCAGCGGTGTCGTTGCCGGCCTGACCGTGTGAGACGCCGTCGTAGCTCGCAGGGCCGAAGAACTGCGACCACAGCGGCACCGCGGTGATCAGGAGTGTGACCGCGCCGCCGATCACGAGACCGGGCATCGCGCGCTTGATCGCCTGGCGCGACTTGGCCAGGTCAGGCAGTGCATAGGCGGCGCCGAACACCATGGCTGACATCGTGAAGATGAGGAGCGGCTCTTCGCCGAGGAAGATCTGCCACGCGACGAGTAGGCCGAGAACGATTCCGTCGCGAACCGGACGCTTGCCGTTCGAGATGCGTACTACCTGCAAGAAGATGAAGGGGAGTACGAAGAAAGCGACGAAGTTCGGATGACCGTTGGCGTGCGAGATCATGGCGGGCGCGAATCCGCAGAACCCCGCTCCGACGGCGGCGGCGATCTTGGAGCGGACGGAGACACCGGTCAGTACGTGCCGCGAGAATGCCCAGTACCAAGCTATGGCGGTGCCGCCGAGTCCGGCGGTCAGCCCGATCGCATACGTGGCCGTCGGTCCGAAAATCAGCGTGATCGGGGCCAGCGGGATGCTGATGCCGAACATCGCGGTGTTGGCCATCAGGTTCACGCCGAGCGGGTAATTCTGCAGGTCACTGAACAGCGGGCTGCGGAACTGGGCGAGCGCGTGGGCGGTGTCGGCGAAGAACCATTCCCACATGGCCTGGTCGCGGCCCGCGTTGAACAGATAGCCGGACTGCAGATCGCTCCACAGGTTCGACATCACGTAGATCGCCGCAACGGTGAACGTCGCCATGATCGCGAGGTCGACAAGACGCCCGCGCTGGACGACCGAGCGCCGCACTGCTGAACGGACTCGCCCTGGACGTGCTTCTTCGAGCAGTTGGACGTCGGGCAAGGTCTCGGTCATGCAGTCGGTGCCTTTCGGTTCTGGCGCCCATCCCTGAAGTGGCAGTTCTCAGAAGTTCGGGGTGGCCTATTTAGGTCTCGATTCGATAACTTCCTCTGTCAGAGTAACGAACAAAACGGTTCGCGTCCGCGAGCGGGCGCAGTCGACGGGACAAACCGGGCCACCCGACTTGTCCGGAAAGTAATGTTTTCGTGCATCGTTTGACGGGTTCGTGACCGGGGTATCGCAACAAGGATCTTGCTCGCGTTTGTTCAGGCAGCCCCGACGAATCCCATCCTCGACGAAGAGTTGGAACCTACGTCCGGGGCCTATACCGGATGGGATGGTGCTTGTGCATGTCGAAGACAGCAGTTCGCAGTAGCGCAGTGGGAGCAGTGGCCTTACTGGCCGTTGTCCTGGGGGGTGGGACGGCGTCGGCAGGCGTCGACAACACCAGTTCGATCACCGACGTCAAAGGAAATCGGATAGAGGTCTATCAGGCTGATACCGCTATCCACGTCTTTCCGCCTCTCGACAGCTCACCGCTGAGCGTCGAGTTCTTCCACGACGGGGTTGCCGGCGTGAAGATCGACGGGCCGGACGCGGCAAGCTTCACCGGAACGAAGCTGACGATCGGTTATCAAATCGGCTACCCGATCGCGTTGACCGGCGCGACGGTTGTTCTCAACAGTCCCGGCCTCGACTGGGCAGTCGAGAGCGGAACGAACCTCGGTATCGGTCTGGTTCCGGACTTCGAACTGGGCCTGGACATTTCGAACGGGTTCGCCATCGGCGGCGACATCATTCCTTCACAGGAACTGGACGTCGATCTGGCGCCGGGCGGTATCACCGACGTCGCGCTACTCGAAGACCAGGAATTCGACGGACCTGAAGCAGCCGTCCGGCTCTCCGGAGTTCACGGATACGTACAGGGAGCAATCGGGCCGGTAACCATCAGGCCCTACGCGAAGGCTGTCACGTCGAATGGCGATACCGTCGTCACTTACGGTGTGCCGCAACGGTTGTAGTGCAGTACCGGCGCTCCCGCCCTCACGCTGCAACAGCGTGGTGGTGGGAGCGTTCCGAGTTGTGAGTTGTCGAATCGGTGCCACGAATAGGCTCGGCGTCCGCCCAATGGGCACTGCGGGAAACACTGACGAGTTTCGCGACCAGCCGTGCCGCGATCCACACGAGGTACACGGCGGTGATCAGAAGCAGAAGCGCCCAGTCGTGCGCGAAGAATCCGACTATCCCGCCGATCGTGAACGCGAGGGCGACGAAGACGACGCGTCCGCCCACGTCGGTCTCGACCAGATACTCCGGCTCGATCGGATCGTCGAAGTCGTTCGTTTCATCGGCGTCTCCAGCCGATTCGGCTCTGGACTTCTCGTGGTGTTCGGTCGGGATCTCGAGTAGCTCACCCCATTCGAGCACCGCAACGGTGTGTGCGGTGTCGGTCGGGATCGCGCGGTAGTCGCGGGACTCGGAAACGTCGATGAGAGCCCTTGCCAGGGTGAGTACTTCGATGCGATTGCGAATCGCGACGCTCAACACTTCGTGGAAGGCCTGCTCGCGCCCGAACGGTTTGCCGCGCGCAATGACCAGAACATGTTCTGCGGAATCGAGAACTGCACGATGCGGTACAAGCTCGCGGCTTTGCGTAACGAGTTCGCTCACTGTCATCACCTACCCCGCCGGTGGTTGATGCGGCCGTTTGCTCGACTGCGCTTGGAGGGGCTGAGTACCCCGGCAGTTTCGGAAACAAACTCGCCGGACAGCGTGTCAGATTTGCGCAGCCGGGGCCGAGAGTGCTCCGAGGCAACTTTCGATCAGGTCGGCAACAATCACGTGAGCACGTTCTCGGCTGTCGACGCGACCCTCCCACGTGGCAAAAGTGACGACGGCGAGCACGGTCAGAGTTGCCGCCCGAAGTTCGGCGATCTCTGCCGGCAACGAGGACGCAGCGACTATCCGCCGCTGAACTTCGCGGAAACTCTCGGCCTGCATGTGATCACGGATGGTCGACGACATGGCCGGGTCGAAGATCGACTGCACCAGGAACCGTGCGTACAACGTGCCCTCGCGGTAGATTGTCTGTTCCGCCAACGGCAGCACGAGAGCCTCGACGAGGGCACGCATCGTCGGTGGATTCGCGTCGAGATCGATCGTGTCGAGCAACTCGCGTCGACGCTCACCGGCAGGTCGCATTCTGGACTCGACGACGGCCGCCAGCAAACCTTCACGTGAACCGAAGTGATACTGCGCAGCCGATTTGTTGGCCTGTCCGGCTTCGGTCTGAACATCACGAAGCGTCAGAGCGGCCAGACCTCGTTCGGCAACCAGACGCTCGGCTGCATCGATCATTGCCGCTCGGGCATCGGTTCGGGTCACGGTATGAAGTTAGGGGTGCGTCGGGGTCGCGTCAACGACCCCGACGGTAAGCCTTTTGTGACGTATCTCCTGGTTAGCTCGCGTCAGAGCGGGTAACGACCACAAACGGACCCTGTTCGGTGACTGTGAAACGAGGATCGTCGAACAGTTCCTTGGGGAACGTGACCGTGTAGCGGCGGACGTTCGGGTCGTTGGGGTAGACATCCTCGGCCAACCGCAGCGTGTACCCGTCGGCGCCCTGGCGGAAGACGAAGGCGTCGGGACTTCGCCACGGCGACGCGTCCAGCGCAGCTATCAGTTCGTCAGGGGTCTTCAGTTCCGACCACTGCTCTATCAGTGCGGCGCGGGCACGGAAATCGGCGAGGGGGTTTGCGTAGTGCGACGTCAGACCTTGGAAACCGAAGTACGGGTAGAAGCTCAGGAAGCCGATGTCGGCGGTGAGTACCACCGTGTCATGGGGTTCACGTCCCAACTGTTCGCGGATGATCCGGTCGATGTCCGCGTAATTGGCTTCGGCCCCGGGAGGTCGCTTGTCCCCGCGCTCGCCGTTGCCGTCGGTATCGCTGTATGCCACAGCGATATCCGGCGCCAGCACCTGCGGGATGTTCTGCGCGAAGGCGATGGCTCCGATGGCACCGAGTGCAACCAGTACCGCTTTGACGCGGGGATTTTCGCTGGTGGCCAGGACGATCCAACCGGCGAACTCGAAGAATCCGAACACGCCGGCGGCGGCAAGGAGTCCGATCAGAACCGGCTCCAGTCGGAAACCGAGGAGCGTACTGCCGGCAACGGTGAACGTCATCGACAGCAGTGCCCACAGATACACGGCAATGACACCGATACCGAGTGCCCGGGCGCGGCGGGAGAAGAGGAAACGAGAAATCAGCCAGACCGTGCCGAGTAGGCACAGTCCGCCGACGAGGGTGAAGCTCAGCATCGGGAAGGGCAGTACCGCACCGGAATCGGGGAGGTAGTGCATTGCCGTGCCGGATTCTGCAGTGGCACCCGAGAGTGCCTTCAACAGGTAGGGCGCCCAGACCGTCAGAGCGACCAAACCCGAGATCATCGCGATTGCGGCGAGCCTGACAAGGGGACCCAGTGCGGCTTTCCACGTGTTCTGAGCGCGGGCGGCAAGTACTGCGGCAACGACTGCCATCAGAGTCACGGCGAATGCGGCGAATCCGAGGTACAGCGTGTAGACGGTTGCGGCGAAACCGAGGAACAGGCCCGTCCCGAGAATTGCGCCGGCTCCGGCAAATCGAGAGGCACCCGGGCGATCGAGAGCCCCCCACGCCAGGATCAGCACCGGCGGGATCAGGAGGTTGATGACGGCGCCGTACGCCTCGGGGGAGTTGTACGCCAACACGACGGCAGTGACGGCCAACGCTGCAACGACGGCCCAATCGCGTCGAATCAGCTTGGTCCACAACACGAGTGCGACGACGGCGACGACAGCCAGCGAGCCGATCGCGTAGGGCTTGAACGCTTCCCAACCGTCCATGCCCAGCAGGTTCGCGACGCGTCCACCGATCCAGAACCAGCCGGCCGGGTAGAACGGCGGCAGATCCACGTACGTCATGTCCTGCAGCGCAGCCGAATCCGTCAGCCGGGTCAGGTACTCGGTCCGGAACTGCTGATCGACCGAGACGCCGTGCAGATACAGACTCGTCGCGGCCAGGGGAAGTCCGAGCGTCGTGGTGACGAAACCGGAGAGCCCGGCCCACGAGAGGAGTTTTGCGACCCGCTCGGCCTTGCGGGCGCGGAACATCAGAACCGCAACACCGACCACTGCGATGCAGAGCACCTGCAGCACCGTCGTGACGGCCTGCGTGACGTTGGAAGACGTGAACGCCGGCCACTGCACTCGGCCGAAAGCAAAGAGCCCGACAGCGGCTACAACAGCGGCGACCAGCGCTCCGAGGGCCATTTCCACCACCGTCGCCGCGGCATTACGCCACGGCGACGGGGTCGAAAGTTCTGTACTCGGAGCAGTCGTTGTTTCTGGCACGGGAGGAGCTTAAACCGGCAACTTCCGGAAGATCGGGCGCGGCACGTGGCGAAGACCCATCATGACGAAACGCCACGGGCCGGGAGTCCAGACGATTTCCTTGCCCTTGTCCGAGGCGGCAACAGCGAGCTTCGCGACGATGTCCTTGTTGACCGTCAGCGGAGCTTCCTTGACGTGGGCACTGAACTGCGTGCGCACCATGCCGGGACGGACGACGGTGACCTGCGGTCCGAATTCCGCGAGAGCCTCGCCGAGTCCGAGGTAGAAACCGTCGAGGCCCGCCTTGGTGGAGCCGTAGACGAAGTTGGCACGCTTGACGCGCTCGCCGGCAACCGACGACATCGCGATGATCTTGCCGAAGCCCTGAGCCTTCATCTTCTCGCCGAGAAGAACACCGACCGAGACGGACGCGGTGTAGTTCACGTTTGCGACCAGAACCGCCTTGCGCTGGTTCTGCCACAGCTCTTCGGAGTCACCGTCCAATGCGAAGGCGACGATCGCGACGTCGACGTCCCCGTTCGAGAACGCCTGGTCGATCACCTTCGGGTGCGATTCGAAATCAACGGCGTCGAAGTCGATGAGCTCCACCGAGGTGGCACCCTTCGCTTCGAGCTGCTTGACCGCAGCTTCGCGTCCCGGATCGCCGGGAAGTGCCGCAAGAATGACGCGGAGCGGCGCCTTCTTCAGGTATTCCTCACAGATGGCGAGGCCGATCTCGGAGGTTCCACCGAGAAGCAAAACGGTTTGCGGGTTACCTACAGCGTTGATCACAGTTCCAGCCTTCTGGACATATCGGAGGCGAAAACGCCTGTGGGGTCGTACTTGCGGCGCGTCGCGATCCACTCGTCGATGCGCGGGTACATGGCGTGGAAAGTTTCCGCGGACGTCCGCGAATCCTTGGCCGTGTACAGGCGCCCACCGAATTCGAGGACACGCTTGTCGAGTTCGGTGACGAACTCGTTCAGGCCCGGCTTGATGCGGAAGTCGACGCAGATGTTCCAGCCCGGGATCGGGAAGCTCAGCGGCGCCTGGTTGCCCTCGCCGAAGAGCTTGAACACGTTGAGGAACGAGTAGTGCCCGCTGCGCTGGATGTCGACGATGATCTTCTTGAATTCGTCGACGGCCTCCGGCGGAACCACGAACTGGTACTGCAGGAATCCGTTGGATCCGTACGCCCGGTTCCACTCACCGAACATGTCGAGCGGGTGGTAGAACTGCGTCAGATTCTGGACCTTGCCGCGGTACTTGCCGGACTTGCGGAACCAGACCTCACCGATCGCGGTGAAGTTGAACTTGTTGGCCAGCCCGTTGGGGAAGACATCGGGGAACGTCAGCAACTGCGGCGCATCGAAGGCGAGCGGGTTCTTCTGCAGCTTGGCCGGAAGCTGGTCGAGCTTCGCCAACGATCCGCGCGAGACTGCCGCACGGCCGAGCTTCGGGGGCGCGGAAATCGCGTCGAACCAGGCGCTCGAGTACTCGTAGTTGGCCTCGCTGCCGTCGCTGTGCAGCGCGATGGTCTCGTCGAGGCTGTTGGTGACGTCGCCGTCGGCAATGAAGTACGCCGTCTCGGTCGGTGTCATCTTGATGGTGGCGCGCAGGATGATGCCCGTCAGGCCCATGCCGCCGATCGTGGCCCAGAACAGCGCGGCCTTGGGATCGTTGCGCCCGCCCTTGGGGGTGAGAGTGCGAACCTTGCCGTCGGCCGTCAGCAGATCCAACGACACGACGTGGTTGCCGAAGCTGCCCGCGCTGTGGTGGTTCTTGCCGTGGATATCCGAGCCGATGGCGCCGCCGATCGTGACCTGGCGAGTACCCGGCAGGACCGGAACCCACAGGCCGAACGGCAGAGCAGCCTTCATCAGCTGGTCCAGATTCACGCCGGCGTCGACGTCCACCAGAGCGGTGTCGCGATCGATGCGATGAATGCGGCTGAGTGCATTCATGTCGATGACCAGCCCGCCGGCGTTCTGCGCCGGGTCGCCGTACGAGCGGCCGAGGCCGCGCGCGATGACGCCGCGTCGCAGATGCGAGGGCTTGGAATCGTTCTGTTCCGCAACCTGGGCGACCGCGTTCGCGATCACTTCCACGTCGGGGGTGGACAGCACCTGTGCGGTGGTGGCGGCGGTGCGTCCCCAACCGGTGAGGGTGCGGGCTTGGGTGTGGAGAGCCGGCTTCGGCGTCTCTTCTGCTGTCGTGGACATCAAGGTAGAGGTTACCTGGGAGTAGTGCCGACGGCTCCGACTCGAGTGGTTACTCTCGTCGTCGTGCCCGAAACACCTGCAAGTCACCAGCACGAACCCCACGTCCCGCTGCCCGTCGAGATTCCTGTCACGACGGACATCGCCGACGACGCGATGGACCTGAAAACGCAGATCGTCCGGTTCGTCGCGACGGGTGGGCTGTCGGCGGTCGTGGACTACGGGCTGTACGTACTGCTCTTTGCGTTGGGATTGCCGCGCGTCGCCGCAAAATCGCTGAGCTTCGTCGCAGGCACCACGACGGCGTACCTCATCAATCGTCGGTGGACGTTCAAGGCCGAGCCTTCTCGCGCCCGCTTCATCGCTGTCGTCGCGTTGTATGCGATCACTTTTGCGGTCCAGGTCGGACTCAACGAAGTGATGGTCCATGTCTTCGACGAACATTGGTGGCGGACACCGCTGGCCTTCGTCATCGCACAGGGCACCGCGACGGTCATCAACTTCATCGTTCAGCGGGCAGTGATCTTCAAGATCAAGTAACGGTTCGGGGTGGATTAGCGCATTCGTCCGGTTTCGTGGGAGAGAATCGAGCCCATGATCATCGTTCTCGATTCTTCGGCCCTGACCAGGGGCGCACGGTTCGACGCCGCCATCGCCGACGCTCGCGCACTCGGACACCGCGTCGTCGTGCCGCGATTGGTCGTTCTCGAAGTTGCGAGTCGCTATCGCGAGGAATCGGCGGAGATGATCGCGGCCCTGAGCGTCCAGGCGCGCATGTACGACCGACTGGGATTGCGGCGCGACCTCACCAGATTCGTCGACGCAGCTCACGACAAGGCCGACGGCTATGTCGACGACGTGATCGAAGACCTCGTGGCGATCGGCGTCGAAGTGGTCGATCCAGTCGACGTGTCGCATCTCGAGGTGGCCGAGAGGGCGATCTCGCTGCGTCGGCCCTATACCGACAAGAAGAAGCGAGACGGCTACCCGGCGACGCTGAACTGGCTGACCGTGCTCGATCTCGCCGACCGCAACCCGGAGGTCGACGTCATCTGGGTCAGTTCCGACGCACGGGCATACGGCGAAGGCGAAGACGGGGTCTGGCACGCGGATCTCGCGCGTGAACTGGCATCGCGCGGCCTCGAGTATCGGGTCCGCTGGGCGTCGGACATCCCGGTGATCGACGGACCGGTGCAGGTGGAGCAGGTGGCTGAGGTCGCTGAGGTCGCGCCCGAGGCGCCGGTTGCTCAGGGCTTCGTGGAGCCGGAAGCGGTCGTTCCAGCAGAGATTCCCGAACCCGAGGTTCCGGCGGCGCCCGTCGTTCCGGAGGCACCGGCATCAGCTCCCGCACCCAAGCCCGTACAGCGTGCAGCGCGGACGAGAGTTGCGCCGCAGCGCATCGAGCCCGCCCCGAAAGCTCAGTCCGGTGGACTGCGTGGTCTGGGCAAGGTCATCGGCGGGCGGAAACGAAAGGTCACGATCGTCGACGATCTCGACGAAGTCGACCTCTTCGGTGCCTGATCGCTTCTAATCTGGACAGATGTCTCTGTTGCCGACAGTCAGTCGTAGGACCGGAACTCGATACGGCAGGCCGAGTATCGAATCGCAGGTCCTCTACAACGCGTGTCGATGGATGCTTCGGCCCGTGGTCGGGATCGCGCCGCTGACGCCTGGCGCCATGCGCCGCGCCGCAGTTCTGGACTCGGCCGCGGGTGTACGCATTCCGTCCGGGATCGATCGGGAAGCGATTCGTTTTCCAGGTTTCGACGGTGAACTCGTCCGGACGGCAGGCTCGACGGCTGATCTGCGCGAGGGTGTAGTTCTCTACCTGCACGGCGGCGGGTTCATGTGCTGCGGGCTCAACACGCATCGGCCGGTCGTTGCCGGCATCGCCAAGCGAACCGGCCTTCCGGTCCTGCACATCGCGTATCGGCAGTTGCCGAGCACGAGCATCAGCGGGTCCGTCGACGACTGTCTGGATGCGTACCGGTGGCTCCTCGAACAGGGAGCCTTGCCGGAAAAGGTTGTCTTCGTTGGTGATTCGGCCGGAGGTTTCCTGGTCTTCGCGACGGCGCTTGCAGCAGTTTCCGCGGGGCTCGAGGTTCCGGCCGGTCTTGTCGGCCTCTCACCGCTCCTCGATCTCGATTGCACCACCAAATCGGTCCATGCCAACGCTCGACGCGACGTGATCGCCCCGGTGTCGGCATTGATGGCGATCGGAAAGCTTGGCGGACAGACGAACTCGCCCGTCGACGGCGATCTTGCCGCGTTGCCGCCGTCGTTGCTGATCGCCGCCGAATCCGAGGTGCTCAGAGTCGATTCGGAGGTGATGGCGCAACGGCTCGCCGCCGCGGGGGTGCCGTGCTCGCTGCAGATCTGGAACGGCCAGGTTCACGCATTTCCCGCCGTCTGGCCTGGCTTGCCGGAGAGCCGCGCCGCGCTACGTGACGTCGCCAGGTTCATTCGCTCCAGGCTCGATGCGATCCCGCCCCAGGCTGCGGGCGAAAGTTGTTCGGGAAGTTGAACTTCCGGTTCGCCTATGGATTCTCGTGTGCTGCCGGATTCTCGTGCCCTGACGTTGCGGTAGATGCCATCGCGCGGGCATAGATCGATTCGAGTTCGGTTACCGCCGAACGTCGATCGACGTTGTCGGGATCGAGGCGATGTTGGAGGTTGATCCCGAGAGTGCCGGCCAGAAGGGTGACGGCAACCAACTCCGGATTGGCGACCGGTGTGTCGATCGAACGCAGGTAGTCCGCGTACAGTGTTCGCATTGCGACGTACTGCTCTGCGTAGGTCTCGCGGATGGTGGACCCGGGAATCACGGCTTCGATCAGGATGGTCGAGAAAATTCGTGCCTCGGGGTACGACATCAACACGAAGTTGGCTTCGATCAATGCTTCGATTCCGGTCGCCGAGGATGATGCCAACTCTGCGCGCAACTTCTCCATGCCCCACCGGAATGCGTCTTCGACGACGGCTCGTAGAAGCCCGTCTTTCGATCCGAAGTGCCAGGCCACAGACCCTCGGCTGATGCCGGATCTTTCCGCCACGGCTTGTACGGACATAGCGGCCGACCCGCCTTCCGCAGCCAGTTCGGCCGCGGCCTTCACCAGTCGCCGTCTGGTTTCCTCGGAAATCTCCTGCTTGCGTGTCGACGCCATTCGGTGTTCCTGCCTTCTTTCGTTCTCGAGTGCAGCCAATTCCGGCACGCGGTGACGTCGACGTGCCCGTCGGGGCCGAGACCTGCGCACCGCACTCATGCTACGAGGCCGGCCATCGACCGGCCGTATTCCTCTCGCGACACCCTCTTGCCTATGTTGATCGTCCAGTTCTATGCTGAGCGTCCAATAACTTAACGGAATGGGCGGACATGGAACTCATCGATCTGACTAGAACTCTCGATCCGGCCGATCGGGAATTGCTCCCCGAGGGTTTGAAGGCACTGGCTTCCGTCGTTGCCCCCTCGGTGACCTACTCGCACCCCGCAGGTGCCGGACGCGACGAGTTCGCGGCAGCACTGCAGTGCGGAGTTCATGATCTTCCGGACGGTGAGGGGTGGGGATCGGAGATGTTGAGTGAGTTCAACAGCCATCTGGGCACACACGTCGACGCGCCGTTGCACTACGGATCAACCTCGGAGGGTAAGCCTTCTCGCACGATCACAGACATCGCGTTGGATGAATTATTCTGCGAGACAGTGGTGCTCGACCTGCGCGGCCGGTGTGAGGCGAATCAGCCGATCTCGGTGGACGCGCTGAAGGCTGCCCTGGCGGAAAACGGTGCGTCCGTTCCCCAGGGTGGTGCCGTGTTGCTCCGTACCGGACAAGAGAGCTTCACCTTAGCTGATCCAGGGTTCTTTCAGTATCCAGGGATGAGTCGCGAAGGCACGCTGTTTCTCGCCGAGCAAGGCGCGAAGGTGCTGGGCACCGACGCTGCCGGCTGGGACTTGAGCTTTGCAGTCATGGCACAGAAATTTCGAGACACCGGCGACAACTCGGTTCTCTGGGACGGGCACCGGGCCGGACGCGAACGTGAAGTATTCATCGTTCAGCAACTGGCGAACCTCGCCGTGCTTCCGCCCTCGGGATTTCACGTGGCGTTTTTCCCGATCAAGCTTGCGCGAGCCAGCGCTGCCCCGGCTCGTGTGGTCGCGTTCGTCTGAGCAGAATTCCCGCCTCACCTAACGAACAATTCAGTGAAAGGTATTGATTCACAGTGAAACTTGCGACCGTCGAGTACGAAAAGACCCAGCAGACGGCTCTGGTGACGGGCAGCGGCGAGCAACTGTTGTTACTCGAGCGAGCTCATCATGATGTGACGGGTAAACCGGCTCCAGAACTGGAAACCATGCAAACAATCATCGAAGGTGGTCCGGCGGCACGGGAGATCCTGGATCGGCTCGCAGACGAGCAGCCGGCAAGTGCGATCGTCGACGCGGGTGACGTGCGCTGGATGTCGCCGCTACCTCAGCCGGTCCAGATCCGAGACTTCGGCTGCTTCATGGATCACTTCCGCAACGCTCGCGCCCGAATTCAAGGGGTCGCACTCGAGGACGTCGAACTGCCGAAGATCCAGTTGGAGCGCCCGCTGTATTACATAGCGAACCGATTGGCGGTGACCGGACACGAATCTGAGGTCGTGTGGCCCGAGTACTCGAGCCTGCGCGATTACGAACTCGAATTCGCCTGTGTGTTGGGGCGCGGTGGAAGCGACATCTCACGAGCGGATGCCCCTGCGCATATCTTCGGTTACACCATCTTCAACGATTTCAGCGCCCGCGATACTCAGCTCGAGGAGATCTCCACCGGACTCGGTCTCAGTAAGAGCAAGGACTTTTCGAACGCGAATGTCCTCGGCCCCTGGATCGTGACGGCCGACGAAGTCGGTGACCCGTACCAGCTCGAGATGACCGCGAGAATCAACGGAGACGAGGTGAGCCGAGGAACCAGCGCCGACATGGACCATCGTTTCGAGGACGTGATTTCGTTCGCCTCGACTTCCACGCGGCTGTACCCGGGTGAAGTCTTCTGTTCCGGCACCGTGCCGAGTGGATGCGGCTTGGAACACGGGCGGTTCCTCGAACCGGGAGACGTAGTCGAACTCGAGGTCGCCGGCCTCGGTGTATTGAGGAATCGAGTGGTGGCGTGAGCGGCGAAGTCATGGTTCTCGGTGTCGGCGCGACTCCCTTCGGGCGGCACGCGGATACCTCGGCCTCGGAATTGGCGGGGCGTGCAGCGATCGACGCCGTCGAAGACGCGGGCCTGACCCGCGGTGACGTCGGTGCAGTCTTCTACGCGACCGTCAGTCAGAAGGCGATCGACCGGCAGCACATGATCCCAGGCCAGATTGCCTTGAGGCCTTACGGTTTCGGTGGAGTCCCGGTCGTCAATGTCGAAAATGCCTGCGCCGGCGGGGCAACGGCACTCTGGCTGGCGATCGCCCACGTTCGCGCCGGTCTGTCCGAGGTCGCATTGGCGGTCGGGGTGGACAAGCTGGTGTGCTCGGATCCCGCTCGAAGTCTGGAGGTGTTCGACGGTGCACTCGACGTTGCGCATCGCGACGAGACGCTCGCCGGCCTTGCCTCACTCTCCGCTCCGGTGCCGGGTGAACTCGGATCGCAGGGTGAGCGGTCGGTGTTCATGGAGATCTACGCTTCTCTTGCTCGGGCGCACATGGAGAGATTCGGAACGACCGAGTTCGAACTCGCGTTCGTAGCAGCCAAAAATCATGCGCATTCCGTAGACAATCCGTGGTCGCACTTTCGCAAACCCTTCACTGTCGACGAGGTGCTTGCCGCGAGGCGAGTCGCGTGGCCTCTGACCGTTCCGATGTGTTCGCCCGTCAGTGACGGTGCGGCGGCAATTGTTGTGACCACTGCAGACTTTGCGCGAAGGCATGATTCCTCTCGGCGGGCGGCGCGGGTACTCGGTTGCAGCTTGGTGTCAGGCACGGATCGGGCCGCAGGTGACGTCGAGAGTCACATCGGTCGCCGAGCGGCAATGAGCGCATACGAGGAAGCCGGAGTCGGGCCAGGCGATGTGGATGTGGCAGAGGTCCACGACGCCACGGCCTTCGGTGAAGTACAGCAGGTCGAGAATTTGGGGTTCTGCCCGATCGGTGAGGGCGGCGCGTGGTCTGCGTCCGGTGCGAGTTCATTGGGAGGCGTGCGTCCGGTCAATCCGTCAGGTGGGCTCGAATCCCGTGGTCATCCGGTCTCGGCAACGGGACTAGCGCAGGTCTTCGAACTTGTCACGCAGTTGCGTGGACAAGCAGCGCGGCGACAGGTTCCCGGGGCTCGAATCGCGGTCGCAGAGAACGGCGGAGGTCTCTACGGCATCGAGGAAGCCGTCGCCGCGGTCACGATCTTGGGAGGGCCACGATGAACGCGGACATGATGAACGATGAACCGATGGCGCCAGGCTTGCACGAGCAAGCGGGATATGCGGATCTGATTCTGTCGGCGCTGCGACGCCGACCAGACCACATCGCGTTTCGATTCACGGATCGGAACGGTGATCGGGCCGAGCTGACGTATCGGCAGACCGCTGAACAGATAGAGCGGATTGCAGGTGTCCTCAGTAGCCTCGCTCTGCCGGACGGAGGCGGGGTAGCCCTGCTTGCGGGTCCGTGTCCTGAAGCATTCACGGTCATGGCCGCGGCGTGTCTGGCAGGCGTGCGCTACACGGCCCTCCATCCGCTCGCGACCGAAGAGAACGACAGGATGGTGCTGAAAGACAGTGGTACCGATCTCCTGTTGGTTGCCGACGGACAGTTCCAGGCGCGCGCCGAAGCGGCGCAGACTCGAGTGATGTCACTGTCAGCCCTCGAATCAGCGTGTGAATTGGCTACGGCGGGAACAGGTTCAGGCTTCGGCGGTCAGGGTCGAGCTTTGTATCTCTTCTACACCGGTGGAACTACCGGTGAGCCGAAGGGCGTCATGCTCAGGGACCGATCTTTGGTCGCCAATGCCTGGGCCTGCACCACGTGGGAGTGGCCGGCTGATACCACCATGCTGCTCACCACGCCGATGTCTCATGCTGCCGGTCTGCTCGTCGCACCCGGTCTGCAGCGAGGTGCAAGCTTCGAGTTGCACAGGTCGTTCGACCCGGACAGGGTTGTCGACGCAATCGAAAATGACGGAGTCACAGCTACATTCGTCGTTCCTACGATGCTCTACGCCTTGCTCGACCATCCACGCCTGTCGGATGCGAATCTGTCCGGGCTGAACTGGATGCTTTACGGTGCTGCACCCATCGACCCCACCAGGCTCGCGCAGGCAGGGGCGGTGTTCGGGCCGATCCTGAGCCAGCACTACGGTCAGGCCGAAGCCCCGAATGCGTTGACGGTGCTCGATACACGTGAGCACACGGACGATCCCGCAGTTCTGGGGAGTTGTGGGCGCGCGATGCCAGGTGTCGAAGTGGTGTTGTTCGACGAGCAGGGAAACGAGACCGCGACGGGCGTACCCGGCGAGCTTTGTGTGCGAGGTCCGCTCGTGATGGACGGCTATTGGAACAAACCTGAACAAACCGCTGCAGCGCTCGCGAATGGGTGGTTGCACACCGGCGACGTTGCTCGGATCGACGAAACTGGGCTCATCTCGATCGTCGACCGCATCAAGGACACGATCATCAGTGGTGGATTCAACGTCTACCCGCGCGAAGTCGAGGACTCACTCGGACATCATCCCGCAGTGGCCGCCTGTGCAGTATTCGGTGTCCCCGATCCTCAATGGGGAGAAGCGGTTACCGCGGCAGTCGTACTGAAGACGGGATGGTCGGTCACGCCCGAGCAGCTCGTCGCACACGTGAGATCACACAAGGGCCCGATCTGGGCGCCCAAGGAGATTTCAATTGTGGAAGCGTTGCCGCTCACTGCTTTGGGGAAGGTCGACAAGAAGGCACTCCGAGGCGCTTCACAGACCTAGAGACGCGACAACTGCCCGTGCGAGGGCGTCGGCAGATCCAGGGGCGAATGGCAGAAAGAGTTCGGGCTCGATCAGTTCCACTTCCATGAGCAGTGGTTGATCCACCGGACCCACGACGTCCACACGCGCGTAAAGCAATTCGCCGGGGCCGCATGGGGTCGCGGCCAGTGCCGCGTCGGCCACCGCGAGTTCGGCGGCGGAAGGCTCGTGGAGGTAGTTGGTTCCGCCGTGGAACTCCTGCACACGGAAGTCGTTGGTGGCTGGGATCTTCCGGACGGCATGGGAGTAGCGTCCGCCGAGGTGGATGATCGAGCGCTCGCCGTCGACGACGTCCGAGATGAAGGGCTGGACCAACGCGTCGTTGCCACTCTCGAGGATTGAGCTGAGGTGAGCGTGGGCCTGTTCGGACCCGGCGGCAAACTTTCCCACTCCGACAGCGCCGGCGGACACTGCAGGCTTGACGATGACCTCGGCACCCTCGAACGAAGGGAGGGTGAGTGTTTCGCGCTTTCCGGCAGCGATCACAGCGGTTGGAACGATAGGTACGCCGGCCGCGGCAAGTTCGGTGAGGTATCCCTTGTGGGCGTTCCACTCGACGATCGGGAGCGGGTTGGCGATCGGGGCGGTCAGCTGATCGAGAACGGCAAGAAATTCGTCGAGGCGCTGGGTGTAGTCCCAGGTCGACCGGATCAGAACCAGGTCGGCGTCGATATCGAGGAGGGACCGGCTCGACCACGGCGCCATCGTCGACGCGATGCCGTAGGAGGTGAGAGCTTCCATGACGAGTTTGCTTTCGACATCCGCCTCGCGGGCGGCGCCGTCACAGGTGAGCAGGAGAACCGTGGTCATGCCACGATGCTTTCACGGCTGGCGCCTTGTACGACTAGCGAGGTGGCCCCTCGTCGAGGACCAGGGAACCGGTCCCGGGTTGCCCCGTTGCGTCCACCCACGTCACTGCGACGGTGTCGCCGGGGCGGCGCGAGCTCATCGCCGCGTTGAGATCAGCGGACGACGCGATCCGGCTGCCACCGAACTCGGTGATGACCGCACCTTTGGTCAGCCCCACCCGCTCGGCTGGCGAATCGAAGCTCACGGCAACAACTTCCGCGCCGGCCGGCATCTCCGCGTGATCCTTGACTGCGACACCGAGCACGGGTGTCGGTCCCACACGCACGGTTTCGGAGGAGCGGCCACCGAGTACCTGCTCGACGATCGGTAGCGCGGTGTCGATCGGTATCGCGTAGGACTGAGGCGCCGGCGAGGTTTCGGTGCGGTCGGTGACGGCGTTGCCCGCACTGCTGACGCCGATCAGCTCGCCAACGGCGTTGACCAGGGGGCCACCGGAATCGCCAGGCCGGATGTCCGCGTCGACCTCGATGAGGCCCTTCAACTGGTTTCGCGATCCGTCGGACACGTTGCGGGTGTTGACGGTGACACCGAGGTTGGTGATGACGCCGGGAGCTGGGACGGGCACTCCGCCGCCTTCCGCATTTCCGATTGCGGTGACGGCATCCCCACGAGTGGCTTCTGCTGATTTGCCGACCACAGCCACCGGCAGATCCGTGGCGCCCGCGAGTCGAAGGACGGCAAGGTCGCTGACGCTGTCGTACCCGAGGATCTCGGCGTCGTAGATCAGTCCGTTGGACATGCTGACGGCAGTGACGTCCGAGGCTCCGCTGATGACGTGGTGATTCGTGAGCACAACTCCGTCAGGGGAGAGCACGATCCCGGTTCCGGCGGTGGTGGTGAATCCGGCCGGCGCGGTGATGGTGACGATGGTGGGGACCACCTGGGCCGAGAGCTCCTCCGGGGTGAGCGGAACAACCGGCGCCGGTGGGGTGGTCGTGATGACGGTGACGGGGGCGGACTCGATCGTGCCAGGCGTCAGAGGCGGTGCGACCAGTGCGAGGGCGCCGAGTCCGGCTGCGAGAACGGCGGCCGTCCACAGACCGCGTCTGCCCGCACGTTTGGTCATCCAGCCGTCCGTCCCGCCGGTCGTCATCCCATCGAGTGTGAAAGGTGAAGATTACCCAACCGGCAACGATCAAGACATGCGATGGCGCAACAGCATGTAGACGCCGCGACGCATGAAGGAGGTGGCGAGTGCGCGTGCGTCGCCGATTCGGACGTCCATTGCGGAGACGAGAGTCGGATCCGATTCCCGGAGATCTTTGTGGAATGCCGCTGCCTGGCGTGCCTGATCCTTGGCCAGACGCACACTCCACTGTCCGGCGTTGACGCGGAAGGACGCGAGGGGCTTGGCGATCGCATAGACGTCGCCTTGGAGTGCGACGGCGGTGTACGTGGCTTCGTCGATGACGTACGGGTTGGTGTCGTCCCACCATCCGATGGCCTTCAAGGCGGATCGCTTCATGAGTACACATCCGGGCTCGCCGAAGATGTTCGCTCCCGCCGTTACCGTCTTTCGGGCCGCGTCGCGCCCGGTGACCAGTCCCTTCAGCCCTGCAAGTCCGCGCGCGGAGAGGATGGTCTTTCCGTTTGCATCGACCAGTTTGCGTTGCGAGGCCACGAGTACCACCGAGGGGTGCTCGTCGAAAGCCGCGACCTGTTCCGCCAAGCACTCGGGGTAGATGGTGTCGTCACCGCACACCAGTTTCAGGAGCTCTCCGTTCGCGGCTTCGCTGACCCGGTCCCAGTTTCGCTTCGCTCCGCCGCCGGCCTCGGTCGACAGGATCTCGATCCGCGGATCGTCGGCGTATCGCGCCAGGACCTTGACGGTGTCGTCGGTCGACGAATGATCCGAGATGATCAGTTCGAAGTCCTGGTAGGTCTGATTCAGGATCGAGTCGATCGTCTCGGCAATGTAGTCGGCATTGTTGTAAGCCGGGACGACGACGGAAACACGCGGAGTCATGAGTTGCCTGTTCTCTTGTTTCGACTGAACGAGAAATCGCGGTAACCGAAGAAGCTTGCTGTTGCGGTTACCGCAGTGATGACGAGTTGTGACGGGATGGGAGGAAAGTGCAGGACCGAGACCGCGACGGTCATCAGCGCGAGGTTGATCACGAAGGCTCCGAAATTGACGACGACGAATCGCCAGAAGTCACGGAGGAAGTGACCGCGAACTTCGAAGACCAGGTAGCGGTACATCGCAAAAGCGCACAGCAGGTTGCAGACGTACCCGGCAACGATCGCGAAGTGGTAGCCGAATTCATCGCCGAGCGCGATCTGCCAGGCAATGAACCAGGCGGTTCCGAGCGCCGTGTTGACGCCACCGACGAGCAGAAAGGCAAGGGCCTGATTCTTGACGACGCGCATCAACGGACCCGGCCTGCCGGTCATTCCGGCGGGGGGTGTTGCAGTCGAATCCGGTGAAGCCATCAGCCTTCGCCGAACGTGGGCAGCAGCCCTGCCGACACGGCATCTTGAAGCGACGGTGCCGCTGTGTCCTTCGCGGAGAGCGTGATGTTCAGGGGCTCACCGCTGCGACCCACGGTGGGCCAGTCGATCGCTATGTCGGGATCGAGGGGGTGAACTTCGTGCTCACGTTCGGGGGCGTATCCCGTCGAGCACAGGTAAACCACTGTCGAGTTGTCCTCGAGGGACAGGAAGGCGTGCCCGAGCCCTTCGGACAGAAAGATCGCTCTGCGGTCGACGTCGTCGAGAAGGACCGAATCCCACTGGCCGAAGGTCGGCGATCCCACGCGGAGGTCGACGGCGATGTCGAGTATCGCGCCTTTGACACACGTGACGTACTTGGCCTGTCCGGGAGGGACGTCGGCAAAATGGATGCCTCGTAGGACGCCGGCAGCCGAGACCGAGCAATTGGCTTGCTGAAGGTCGAGGGTGCGGCCGGTGATCTCGGAGAATCCGGGTTCACGGAACCACTCGAGGAAGACTCCGCGGTCGTCGCCGAACTGCTTGGGTGTGAATTCCCAGGCCCCTGGCACTTTCAGTTCGCGATACTGGCTCATCACGTGAGTATCTGCCATGTCACCAGTCCTTGCCGCGGTCGAGAAGTTCGAGAAGGTATTTTCCGTATCCGGATTTGAGGAGCTTCTCAGCACGAATGCGTAGCTCGTCGTCGGTGATGAATCCGTGCCGCCACGCAACTTCTTCGGGCGCGCCGATCTTGAGTCCCTGACGCTCCTCGATCGTGCGCACGTAGTTCGATGCGTCGAGAAGCGAATCGAAAGTTCCGGTGTCGAGCCACGCGGTGCCGCGAGGAAGTACTTCGACCTGGAGGCGACCAGCTTCGAGGTACGCACGGTTGACGTCGGTGATCTCGTACTCGCCGCGTGCCGATGGTTCGAGGTCCTTGGCGATGGCGACAACGTCGTTGTCGTAGAAATAAAGGCCAGGCACCGAATAGTTGGAGCGCGGGTTCGCCGGCTTCTCCTCGAGCGAGACGGCTTTGCCTTCGCGGTCGAACTCGATGACTCCGTAAGCCGTGGGGTCCGAAACCCAGTACGCGAATACGGCGCCACCGTCGATGTTCTCGAAACGCGTGAGCTTACTGCCCAGACCTGGGCCGTAGAAGATGTTGTCGCCGAGGACGAGGGCCGCGGATTCCGAACCGATGTGGCCGGCTCCGAGTACGAATGCTTGTGCGAGACCATTCGGCTCGTGCTGGATCTGGTAGGTCAGGTCGACGCCGAACTGCGAGCCGTCGCCGAGCAACCGCTGGAACTGCGGTGCGTCGTCTTCTGTGGTGATGATCATGATGTCGCGAATCCCGGCCAGCATCAGGGTGCTGAGTGGGTAATAGATCATCGGTTTGTCGTAGACGGGGACCAGCTGTTTGCTCACGCCGAGCGTGATGGGGTGCAACCTCGACCCCGTGCCGCCCGCCAGAATGATTCCGCGCATGCCTCGAAGTGTTCCAGTGTTCGCTGGAGAAACAAATCTCGGGCGCACGGTATCGTGCGTGGCCGGTAGATAGATCGGTTCGATTCGGTGATCGTGGAGGCGCAAACGTGAGAGTTCTCGTGACTGGCGGTGCAGGCTTCATCGGCGCCAATTTCGTCCATCAGACGGTGGCAGAGCGCCCCGACGCCGAGGTCACGGTGCTCGATGCGCTGACCTACGCGGGCAACAAGTCTTCGCTCGATTCGATAGCCGACCGCATCACGTTTGTTCACGGCGACATCACCGACGCAGTTCTCGTCGACGAACTGGTGGGCGCTGCCGACGTCGTCGTTCATTTTGCTGCCGAGTCCCACAACGACAATTCGCTCGCTGATCCGTGGCCGTTCGTGCAGACCAACATCGTGGGAACCTTCACGCTCCTGCAGGCTGTGCGCAAGCACGACGTCAGGTATCACCACATTTCCACCGACGAGGTGTACGGAGACCTCGAACTGGGCGATCCGGACCGTTTCACGGAGTCGACCGCGTACAACCCGTCGAGCCCCTACTCGTCGACGAAGGCATCGAGCGACATGTTGGTGCGCGCGTGGACCCGTTCGTTCGGCGTCCGGGCCACCCTGTCGAACTGCTCGAACAATTACGGCCCTTATCAACATGTCGAGAAGTTCATCCCGCGGCAGATCACCAATGTTCTCGCCGGATTGCGTCCCAAGTTGTACGGCGACGGTTTGAACGTCCGTGACTGGATCCATGTCGACGATCACAACAGCGCGGTCTGGGCGATCATCGACGGTGGCCGGATCGGTCAGACCTACTTGATCGGCGCTGACGGTGAGGTGAACAACCGAACTGTCATGGAGTCGATTCTGCAGATATTGGGCCGTGGCGCCGACGAGTTCGATTTTGTCACCGACCGCCCGGGGCACGACGTGAGGTACGCGATCGACTCGAGTCTGCTCCGGAAAGAACTTGGCTGGTCCCCGCGCTACGAGGACTTCCGCAGTGGTCTGGAAGCGACGATCGACTGGTACCGCGACAACGAACAGTGGTGGCGTCCGCAGAAGGACGCGACCGAGCAGGCATACGTGGCAGCCGGCGAGAAGACCACTTCCTAGCGTGCAGCCAGATTGCGGCGGATGGAGTCGAGGGTCGACGCTATCCCGGCAGGCAACGGGCGATGTGTGCGCTGGTCCAGATCAGTCCACACGATCGATCGCAGCCGTAGGTCTCGGGCTTGCGCCGAAGCGAGTGGAGAACTGGCGAGCACAACGTTGGGGCGTTTTCTGAAGACGGTGTGGCACGCGCCGAGGATCGCCCCGATGGTGACGCTGCGTCCGGACGCGTAGATCTTGGTGACCGTCGGTTCCTGCGACGCTTCCGCTCGGGTGAAGCTGTCGACCACCATTTCGGCCGCGTCGGAGACGTAGACGTAGTCCCGAAGCGTGTCCATGGGAACGTAGATCGAAATGGGCATCGACAGCAGATAGCCTCGGCAGAGGTGCGAAATCAGGCCTTGGGGTTTCGCCAGATTCTGACCCGGGCCGTAGAGATTTGCGAATCTTCCTATGACAGTCCGGGTTCCGCTTCTGGAGCCGAATTCGCGAACAATCGATTCGGCATCGAGCTTTGCTCGCCCGTAGTCGGCCAGTGGATTGGTCGCGCTTGTTTCGGTGTGCGGTGCTCCGGGAGCTCCGGCGTAGACGCCGCCGGCAGACGAAGCGTGGAAGACGGTCCCGACGCCTGCGTCCGCCGTCCCCAGCTCGTCGAGAACGTCCTTCATGAGTTGGTTCTCGCGAGCGAATTCGTCACTGCTCGTACCGTTCACACCTGCACCGGCGCACCACGCCATTCGCCACGGGCCGCCGGCGGCGTCAGTAACCAGTTTCCTGGCATCGGCGAACAGGATTTCTCTGGCCAGAGCGGGTTCGCCCCACGGGACGCGGCTGGTGCGGATGTCGGCCCCACGGCGCTCGAGTTCGCGGGCCACGGAGCTGCCGAGGAGGCCGCCGCTGCCGACTACCCACGTGGGGACATTCATTGTTACGCGGGTGGCTCGGTGGCGTTCCGGCGCCCCAACGGGCCTGACGCGGGGTCGCTGACGATGAGGTACGGCGGCTTTCCCATTGCCGTCTTGACTGCGACACCGATGTATTCGGCGATCACACCCAACGAGAAGAGCACTGCCCCGAAACCGAACAGCATCACGATCATCGTCGACGCCCATCCTCGTACCTCGACGCCGGCGTCGAAGAACACGTACGACGCCAACACGTAGAGGACGATGACGAGACCGCCGACAGCGAACAGGAAGCCGATCAAGCTGACCATTCGCAGGCCCTTGGTGCCGCTGGAGAGAACCATTCGCCAGAAATGCGACAGCAAGCTTCTGAGGTGATATCCGGATGCGCGTCCGCGTTCCTCACGCAGTTGAACCGGGCTGGTGGTGACCTCTCCCGCGATCCAGCCCAGAGCCACGTCGAGGTAAGCCTCGGATCCGGCGTATGCGGCGACCGACCGTCCGACCTCTCCGAGGACCAGTCGGAAGCTCTGATACTTCACGGAGTTCTCGGACGAGAGAATTTTGGTGGTCAACCATTTCGACGACTTCGACGCCGCGTTGCGTAGCGCACCGTGGGGTGCCGCGTTCACGGGCTGCGCGTAGACGAGGGTGGCCTGTTGATCCAGTGCAGTGTCGAGGAGTCCACCGATGTCGGCCGGGTCGTGCTGGCCGTCTTCATCCATGGTGACAACCCATTCGCCACCACTCGACGCCATTCCCGCCAGTGTTGCCGGATGTTGGCCGAAGTTGCGCGAGAGCCAGATGGGTCGGATGAAGTCATGTTGTCTCGCGAGTTCACGGATGACCGCAGCTGATCCGTCCGGACCGTGGTCGAAGACGAGAAGGACTTCTTCGACGACCAACGGCCGCCCGCCGGGAGTGGTCTGGGTTTTCGTCAGGGGAAGTATCTCGTCGATGAGTGCATTGAGAGTGTGTTCGCCCTGGTAAACCGGCACGACGACGGAAATTCGGTGCGGTTGCACCGACTCGGGTGTGCCATCGGTCTTCACAGGCGGGGAGTGTATACGTCGCCGAGGGTCGGCTTCTCGGCGTGGGGGCGTACATGTCGGAGAATCGTGAAGTTATGATCCGGATCACTCGACGAAAGTGAGTCTCCAGTGACCGAGTTCGAAGATCACACCAACGATCGACGCGAGAACAATCGCGAGAACACAGGCCTTCCTGGGAGAGCCGATACGGGTAGCGGTGATACCACCGACACCGAGTACACGGCTCGGTTGCGTGAGCTTCAAGGCGCCAAATGGAAGCGCGTTCTGAACGTGCAAGCGCCGTATCAGTGGAATATCCGACGTTTCCTCGGCGGCCGGAAGGTGCTCGACGTCGGCTGCGGGATCGGCCGAAATCTGCGAAATCTTCCCCCTGGCAGTGTCGGGGTGGACCACAACGAACATTCGGTGGAGTTCTGTCGATCGCTCGGGTTCGAGGCGTACTCTTCTGCGGAATTTCACTCCGAAAGCGATCAGCGAACCTTCGACGGAATGCTGATGGCGCATCTCCTCGAGCACCTGCCGGCGGGAGAAGCTTCCGGCATCGTCGCCGAGTACCTTCCATTCCTGGAACCGGGTGCGACCGTCATGCTGATCTGCCCTCAGGAACGTGGCTTCGCCAGCGATCCCACGCATACCGTCTTCCTCGACGGCGTCGACCTCGAAAAGATCTGTGCGGACAACGGTCTTGTAGTCAGGCGCTCGCTGTCGTTCCCGTTTCCGCGGTGGATGGGAAAGCCGTTCATCTACAACGAGTCTGTGGTGATCGCGGAGGTCCCGTCCCGGCTCTGACGCCTGTCGCGGTAGTAGATCACGGAGAGGCCGGCAAGGATAACGAGCCCGAAGCCCATACCGACATAGCCGATCCTCTGTCCTGGGGAACGGAAGTTGATCACCAGTTCCGCGTTGTCGGTGCCAGGCGGCAGATCGACGTAGAGGTACGTTCCGCCAAGGCCCTTGGTCGGGATGGGTTCGCCGTCGAGGGTCGCGGTGTAGCCCGGCCATGCCAACCGTGCGAATACCACGCTGCCACCGCCCGGTGAACTGACTCGCACACGCTCGTTCTTGACGCTCATGTACTCGGACTGTGCGTCGGCATTGACAGTTGCCGACACACGGCCCGGTTGACCGGAGATCGGGCCGGCGTCGCGTTCGAGGATGTAGATCTGGTCCTGGGCGACCTCGGGCACTTCTGCCCAGTGCCACCCGGGTGGGGCGGGTTCGTTGTCAGCGCCCGGGTACTGCTTCAGTTGAAGGACGACGCGGTCGAGCAGCATCAGGTCTGCGCTGGTTCGACCGGTGTATTCATCCGGCCTGAACACGTTTCGGTAGGCGTCGTCGCACGTCGACCCGTCGAATCCCATACACAGCAGCGAAGCGAAGTCCGCGTGGCCGACCGGGGTGTACGCGTTGACGTAGTCGAGATCGAGCACCTTGGCGTAGTTTCCGTACACCTGCGAAGTCCACGGGAGTTCTGTTGTTTCGGCGTCGATTCGGATCAGCGCGCGATTGCCGAGCTGAAGGGTCGTGCCCGGGAAATCCGGAAAGTTCGCCTTGGCTTCGGATTGGCTGGTCGGCAGGTACCACTTGTTCAGCGCCTGGGGATACGCGATCACTTGATACAGAGTCACCGGAGCGATGGTGAGAATCAGTAGACCTGCGATCGCCGGGGCGCCGTATCTACGACCGAGGTAGATGGCGAGTGCTCCGACGGCGATGATCACGACAGCCCAGGTGAGATGCCGGATGAAGTACTGCGGACCCGAAGAACTGGCGCGAATCATCAAGACGAACACGATCAACGATGCAGCGATGACGCGTGATCGCAGTTTGTCCAAAGTCCCGAATCGGCTCAGCAGCACACCGAGTAGTACCAGGGAGAACACCGCGACGAAGGGAAGTAGTCGTGCCGGCCACCGAATCTGGCCGATGTCGCTGGGGCCCGCGGTGAACAGCAGAATGAAGGCCAACAGCAGCAGCGGGGTCACCAACTCTCGCAGCGAACCCTGTGCTTTCCGCCAGCCGATGAATGCCAGTGCCGGTATCGCGAACCAGGCGATGTAGGTGATCGGTGCGTAGGTGGTTTCGCCCGTCCAGGACTCGATGCTCGAGACGGACGACGGAATACTCGCCGTCAGTGTTTCCGACCACGGTGCCGTCAGGAAATTGTCGTTGAACGTACCTTCTTCGCCGGTGCGCCATGTGACGGCCGAGGAGAGCAGACCGGGAAGAAAGGTGATCGCGCCGCAGGCTGCGGCCGAGACGCCGACCAGTCCGAGCTTCACTGTTGTCCGCCACTGCGGACTGCGGACGTATTCGCCCACCATCAGTGCCCCGACGGTCACTCCGGCCATCAATGCCGCATGGACGTATCCGACGCTGATCGCGAGATAGAGGAAGACGAAGACGGGTATCGGCCCCGACCGGCCGCGGGCATAGCGAATTCCGCTGGCCCACGCCTGCACCACCCAGGCCATTCCGATCACCGACGTAACCCACGACGGGTACTCGAAGTACAGGGTGAACCCGGCAAAGGGCACTGCGCTTCCGGCGACGGCCGCCCAGTAGGGGCGCGCGCCGTATTCGAGGCAGACTCGATAGACGCCCCATCCGAGGATGATCGCGAATGCCAACTTCACCAGCGTGGCCAGCAAAGCGAGATTGTCGACGGACGGTGCGATGTAGTTGATGAAGATCTGGACCGGGTTCCACAGCCCACCCTGACCCTCGACCGGATAGTTTCCAGCCATCCACTGATCCAGAACCAGCGAGGGGAATTGTCCCTCTCGCATCAGATGGCCCAGCTGAACCCAGTTGCCGACCGCACCGGATTCGGTGTCGTCGACATAGAAGTAGCGAGGGTCCACCGTGACGATCGCGAAGAATGCGAGGCACACGACTGCTGGGATCACAGCGCCCCAGCTCCAGCGTTCCCGACGGGTGGGAGCGGGTAGTTCGAGTGTCAAGGGATCTCCAGGTCGCACGGGTGGATGCACCAGAGACAGTAGCCGAGGCTGTGTTTTCGAGTTTCGGGGGTAATTCCACCTCGGATACCCTGCGAGTGACAGGTACAGCTTTTTCAAGATTCACGTAGGAGTCATATGCCCGAGCAGGTAAAGGTGGGGGTGCCGGAGAACGGGCAGGTCATGGCTCGCCGTTTGGTGGTCCAGCGCGGCGTGTTCGTCGGAATGTCGCCGATAGTCAACGACGACCTGTACGTCGAGTTCCGGAAGGGCTCCGGTGAGCGGACCCGGCACCGAGTCGCTCTGGACAAGGGCGCACGTATCAGCACCAACACCTATTTCGGGCGTTTCGCTGCCAGCTACTGGCAGCGGTGGACGACTGTCACTGAGGTCGAGGCTTCGCTGCGGATCGAGAGCGAGGGTCGGTTCCGCGTCCGGATGGTTGCTTCGGATATCGCCGGGCATCGCCGTATTCTCGAGACCCGCGACGGATCGGGGTCCTCGGAGGTCACGTTGACCACATCGTTGGACAAGTTCGTCGACGGCGGCGCCCTCTGGCTCGAGGTGGATTCTGTCGACGCTCCGATGACGATCGACCACTTGGAATGGACCGTGGCCGCTCCGGAGACGGTTCGCCCGGTCTCGGTGGCGATCTGCACCTTCAATCGGGCCGACGATTGTGCCGAGACTGTTGCTGCACTGGCTTCCGATGCCACTGTGCGTGACCTCGTCAGCTCCGTGTACGTCGTCGATCAGGGTAACGACCTGGTGAAAGATCGGGCGCGCTTCGTCGAGGCGGCAGACAAGCTCGGTGAGAAGCTGAAATATCTGCAGCAGCCGAATCTCGGCGGAGCGGGCGGTTTTTCACGTGGGCTTTTCGAGGCTACATCCGAGGGGGCAGATCTCGCCGACGTCATCCTGATGGACGACGATATTCTCTGTGAACCAGAAACAGTGTTGCGCCTCAACGCTTTTGCGAATATGACGGTGGAACCGACATTGGTGGGTGCGCAGATGATGTATCTGCTCAATCCCGATTTCCTCAATGTCGGTGCCGAAGACGTAGATCTGAAGACTCTCCATCACGGGCAACGAGTGCCCAAGGCTCTCATCAACACGAGCATGCTCAAGAAGCGTCAAGAGCGTCGAGTCGATGCGGGATACAACGCCTGGTGGACGTGCCTGATCCCCGCCGAAGTTGTCGAAGCCATCGGGTTACCCGTTCCGATCTTCTTTCAGTGGGATGACGTCGAGTACGGAATCAGGGCCCGGAAAGCAGGGTTTGTCACCGTCACGTTGCCCAACGCCGCTGTGTGGCATGCCGATTTCTATTGGAAGGACTTCGACGACTGGGCCCGCTACTTCAGTACGCGTAACTCCCTCGTCGTCGGGTCTTTGCACAGCGATCTCGACACCAAGGGACTTTCACGTCAGTTCTTCCGCCAGATTTCCGAATTCCTCGTCGGAATGCAATACGGCCTTGCCTTCACGACGTTGAAGGGCATCGAGGATTATCTCGACGGTCCGGAAGCGTTGCGGGACGGCGGCATCGAGGCCATGGCAAGCATCCGTGCCGGCCGAGCGCAGTATGCCGAGACGATCAAACACGATGCGGCTACCGCCCCGATCGCCTCGAACGAACTCCACACCGAGCGTGCCGGTGGTGAACCGAGCCTGATGCGAGTGATTCTGGCCAAACGTGGGTTGAATCAGTGGCTGGGGCGCACCCGTGGCGGTTTGGTCAATATTCCGCGCGAGGATGCGCACTGGTGGCACATCTCGCAGTTCGACCATGTAGTCGTCACCGATGCTTCGCAGTCGGGGGTACGTATCCGGCAGCGAGACAAGGCTACGGCGCGTGCTCTCTTGATCCGAACGGTGAAGCTACTGCGTCGATTCCAGAAGGAAGCACCTGCCGTGTCGGCGAAGTACCGTGCTGCGATGCCGGAACTCACGAGTCGAGAGAACTGGGCACGTCTGTACGAGAAGTGATTCTCAGCTGGTGATCTCGACGATGACCTGCTCGTTGTCGACGGTGTACCCGAGGTATTCGAACGAGATGCCGGTGCGTGTGACGAACTCCGTCCACGCCCGGTATTCGTGCTGCTGCCATCCGGGATAGTTGAAGAACTCGTCGAAGACGACGATCGACCCGGGGACCAGTCGGTCGCCGAGGAGATCGAGCACGGTCTTGGTGGACGAGTAGAGGTCGGCGTCGAGGTGCAGGAACGCAACGGGGCCGGATTCGTCGTTCAGGAACGAGGGCAAGGTGTTCTCGAATAGGCCCGGAACAAGTTGCGCTCCAGGCACTTCGGGGATGGATTCCTGTGCGAACTCGCCGACCGGGAACCCGGTGCGCCAGGTCTCCGGAAGGCCGGAGAACACGTCGAAACCTGCGACGGTCCCCTCACGTTCGGTGAAAGCCTCCGCGACGATCCTGAGTGTGGTTCCGCTGGCGACGCCGAATTCGAGTGCCATGCCGGGTATTTCGATCAAGCCCAATGCGTGGCGCAGCGTGTCGTGTGGGTGGCCGAATGTGTCGGTGACTCGAAGGTGTTCGAGGATGAACTCGGCGGTCGATGCCGTCGCTTCGAGGTCCACGGCGTAGGCCAGATCCCGACGCTGGCGAAATTCCAGCTCGTCGATCCTGGACCGGAGGCCCGCGATGTCAACGCGGGCCTCGGCCAGTTCGTCACGTGAGAGTGCCAGCGCGTCGAGGATCTGCTGCGTGCGATCGGCGTTGCGACGGTCGGCGGTCTCGACCACCTCGGATACCGCACGCTGAAGCTTGGTCCTGGCGCTGGAACGGAACCGCTCGAACATGACAACCTCTCGTCGGGATCACCCCCCATGCTGCCAGGCTTTCTTCGCTACCGGTCCCGACCACGGTAGTGACTCTTGAGATGGCGGGAGATCACCTTGATCTCCCGCGTCCTCTCTGCCTGCAGCCGAGCATTGCTTCGGGCGGCGTTCCACGCGTTCTCTCGCTGTAGTTTCCGGTAGCTCGCAAGTCTCCGCTCGTCCAGATCGCCGCGCCCGAGTGCGGTCAGGACTGCGCATCCCGGCTCGGAGTTGTGTGCGCAATCCGAGAACCGGCACTCTGCAATCAGTTCCTCGATCTCGGGGAACGTCTTGTCGATTCCCTCCGCCGCATTCCACATGCCAACCCCTCGCAGGCCGGGTGTGTCGATCAACGTCCGGGCGCCGGAGAAGGGGATCAGTTCTCTCGTGACTGTGGTGTGGCGTCCCTTTCCGTCGCCGGTTCGAACGCGGCCGGTCTCGAGTCGATCGGCGCCTGTGGTGTCCGCGAGGAGTGCGTTCGCGAGCGTCGACTTACCGGCGCCGGATGGACCGAGTATCGCCACGGTGCCGTCCAGAACTGCATCGAGTACATCCATTCCTTCGTTGGTCTCGGCACTGACGGCCAGCACTGTTGCGCCGGGCGCAATGGCAGAGACCTCAGCTAGAGTGTCGGAGATATATTGAGCTGCATCCGATTTGGTGAGTGCGACGACAGGTGTTGCGCCACTTTCCCAGGCGAGTGCGAGTAGTCGCTCGATGCGCCCGAGATCGACGTCGCCGTCCGACGCCGTGGCGATGACGACGGTGTCGACGTTCGCAGCCAGAATCTGGCCTTCCGATTTTCCGGACGCCGAGGATCGAACGATGCTGCTTGATCGGGGGAGTATTGAAGTGACCGTGTGCATCTCGGGTTCGCGTGAGTTCAGTACCTCGGCGACGGTCACCCAGTCGCCCGTGCACAGTTGGCTGGCACCGCGTGGATCGCTGCCGCTGAGTGCGCGAACTGTGCCTTCGGCGACGGCCACGTCGCACCGGCCGCGGTCGACGCGAAGAACGCGCCCGGGTGCGGAGTCCGGTGGGGCCAGGGTAGTGAATGTGTTCGAGAGTGTTGCGTTCCAACCGTATTCGGTCAGGGGCGTGCTGTTTTCCGGCATGGTGATTGTGTCCTCGAGTACGAAGAAGTGTGAACGTTGACGGCGCTGAAACTGCGGAACACGACAGTCATCAATACTCACTCCTCGTAATTCTCAGGACGCACCATGCGTCGGATCAGAATCGTCTCAGCCGCAGACGCGACTGTGCAACTGATTTAACTCGGGCGTTCGAACTTTTCTTCCCGGCCGAGTTTGCGCAGTCGCATCCACTCGCGTAGTCCTGCCGGATCGCGGCGGGTGATCAGGAAGTACCAGCCGAACCGAACCCATTCCTGCGGAAGCAGTTTCCGCATTCCCGGTTGGGCGAGGATGTATCCACGGTTGCGGTAAGTGAAGTAGCGCTTCGTGTCGTTGTCGGGGTACTGCGTGTGCATACGTCCGCCGAGAATCGGCTTGAACTCGTCCGCGCCGTTGGGGTGGACGTAAGCAGTTTGCAGGCAGGTGCCGAACTTCAGGCCGGAGCGCACGAGGCGACGATGTACCTCGACCTCGTCGCCGCGGACGAACAGGCGTAGATCCGGAACTCCGACAGCATCGATCGCATCGGCGGTGAACAGTGCACCGTTGAAGAGGGACGCGATGCCTGGCAGGAGATCCTCGTCGCCGAGTTCGGAACGCAACCGGCGCCACGACGTGCCGCGGCGCAAGGGGAACGCGAGGCGGTCTGGGTTGTCGATGTCGCAGACGACGGGGGAGACCTCGGCCAGGTCGTTCCGAATTGCACAGTCGAGCAGGGTTTCCAGGACCTCGGGGCCCTCCGGACGCCCGTCGTCGTCGGCGAGCCAGACGCGGTCGGCGCCGAGCGAAAGTGCGTAGAGAATGCCCAGAGCAAATCCTCCGGCACCGCCGAGGTTGTGCTGAGAACCGATGTAACTCGTCGGCAGTGGAGCGTTGTCGACGAGGTCTTTCACATCGGCTTCGTCGGCGTTGTCGACGACAACCAGGTGATCGAGCGACCGCGACTGGGTGCTGAGGACCTTCAAGGATTCGGCCAGCAGTTCACGACGCTTGTGCGTGACGACAACCCCGATGATCTTCTCGGGTGCGCTCACAGGGTGTTCTCCCGTTCCATCTCCTTGATGACGTGGCGCACGTGTTCGGCGGCGTCGTCGCCTTCGTAGGCGCGCACGACATCCTCGATGTCACCCTGCATGCGGATCTGGCCGTGGTCGATCCACATCGCGCTGTTGCACAGCTGAGCGAGGAATTCGTTGGAGTGGCTGGCGAATACCAGGATGCCGGAGCGTTCCACCAGCTTTTGCAGCCGAACTCTGGCCTTCTTCATGAATTCGGCGTCGACGGCACCGATGCCTTCGTCGAGTAGCAGGATCTCGGGATCGATACTGGTGACCACGCCCATAGCGATGCGCACGCGCATGCCGGTGGAGTACGTGCGCAATGGCATGTCGAGATAGTCGCCGAGTTCGGTGAAGTCGGCGATTTCATCCATCTTCGCGAGCATCTGCTTGCGGGTCTGACCGAGGAACAGGCCGCGGATGATGATGTTCTCGTAGCCGGAGATCTCGGGATCCATGCCGACTCCGAGGTCGAAAACAGGTGCGACGCGTCCGCGAATGGTGGCGGATCCCCGGGTGGGTTCGTAGATCCCGGAGAGCAAGCGCAGCAGGGTGGACTTTCCGGCGCCGTTGTGGCCGACCAGCCCTACACGGTCGCCCTCTTTGAGCGTCATCGTGATGTCTTTCAGGGCTTCCACGACCACAACGTCGGAACTGTTGCGGCCGATGGCGCCACCCGCTTTACCGAGGAATGCCTTCTTCATCGACCGGGACTTCGCGTCGAAGATCGGGAAGTCGACGCAGGCGTTGTGCGTTGAGATGTTCACATGTTCGGTCATTGCGATGTCCCTAAACCCAGTAGGGCACGCGGGCCCGGTATTTGCGAAGCGCCAGCAATGCGACGGCCCAGCCGACCACCGTGATCGTGATGACGATGTACCAGTGGTAAAGCTCTTGCGGCTGCCCGATCATCGGCGCGCGGACGATGTCCAGGTAGTGGAACAGCGGATTGAGTTCGGCGATCTTTGCACGATCTCGGACCGCGCCGCCCTGAGCCTCGAGGCTTTGTGTTGTCCACATGATCGGTGTCAGCACGAAAAGCAGCAGCGTCAGCGAAGACAGAATCGGTGCGATGTCACGGTATCGAGTGGCGAAGATTCCGAACACGATCGAGACCCACAGTGCGTTGAGCACGATCAGTCCCAACGCCGGGATCGCAGCCAACGACGCCCAACTCAGGTTCCGCCAGACCCCGAACGCGATCACCATGATCACGTAGATCAGCAGGTTGTGTGCGAAGAACAACATCTGCCGCCACACCAGTCGATAGATGTGCACGCTCAAGGCTGATGGCAGCTGTTTGATCAGGCCTTCGTTGGCGACAAAGACTTCGGAGCCTTCGATGATCGAGGCATTGATGAGGTTCCAGACGATCAGGCCCACCGTCACATACGGCAGGAACTCCTGGAGTGGCATGTCCAACAGGGCCGCGTACAGAATGCCGATGGCGGTGGCCTGGACGCCGGTGGCGATCGTGATCCAGAACGGACCGATCACCGACCGGCGGTAGCGCTGTTTGATGTCCTGCCAGCCGAGGCTGAGCCACAACTCACGCTGATTCAGACCGTCGCGAAGGTCTTTGAACGCACGACGGAACGTCTGGGAGTCGGACACGGGCGCAGGTGCGTCCGGCGTCTCGGATTCGATTGCGGATGCTGACACGGAGGTCGAGCCTACCGGCCTGGCGTCGGCGCCGGATTTCCCTCGGACCTAGTGGTGGTCCGGGTTACAGATACTGGCCGGTTCCTGGGCTCTGTTGGTCCGGATGTGCAGGCGAATGCGGAGCCCCGATGCTCATGCCGGGAGGCAGTGCGCCTTGACGCATTTGTTCGAGCTGAGCGCGCGCTGCCATCTGCTGGGCGAACAGTGCGGTTTGAATTCCGTGGAACAGTCCTTCGAGCCAGCCGACGAGTTGGGCCTGCGCGATTCGCAGTTCGGCGTCGGAGGGAATGGAGTCGTCGGTGAACGGGAGGCTCAGTCGCTCGAGTTCTTCACGGAGTTCGGGTGCCAGGCCTTGTTCCAGTTCTCGGATGGACGAGGTGTGGATGTCCTTGAGGCGCTTGCGGCTGGCGTCGTCGAGCGGTGCGGCGCGCACTTCTTCCAAGAGTTGTTTGATCATCGTGCCGATTCGCATGACCTTGGCCGGCTGCTCGACCATCTCGGCGACGGACTCGGCTTCGGATTCCGCGCCTTCGGTGGTGCCGGAGGTGGCGGCCTCTGCCTCGGCCACCGGCATCGCGACGGGTCGACCGTCGGGTCCGATAACGAGTACCTGCTCTTTGTCGGGGTTCGTCATGCTTCCATCTTGTCGTGTGTGGGCGACAAACGCCGCGTAACCCCCAAAAAGTTAGCTATCGAATAACTGTACTGACGGGTAATTGGGTGACTGCCTTCGACTAAGCGGGCGTCTGCACCTAGAGTGTCGAGCATGGCTTACGACGTTGCCCGCGTACGGGGGTTGATTCCCTCACTCGGTGACGGCTGGATCCACCTCGATCCGCAGGCCGGAATGCAGATCCCGGACGCCGTCTCGCGGACGGTCTCCACCGCGTTCCGTGCCTCTGCATCTTCTTCCTCCGGTCGCCACGTCTCGAACCGTCGTAGTGCTGCCATTCTCGAGAGTGCGCGCACCGCGGTCGCCGATCTGGTCGGCGGAGATCCTGCGGGAGTCGTTCTCGGATCAGACCGAGCGGTACTGTTGGCTTGGCTCGCCGAGTCGCTGAGTTCGCGGTTGGGACTCGGAACCGGTCTCGTGCTCTCGCGCCTCGACGAAGAGGCGAACGTCGCGCCCTGGCTTCGTGTGGCCAGTCGCTACGGCGCTCAGGTGCGATGGGCCGAGGTCGAAATCGAAACGTGTGAGCTCCCGAGTTGGCAGTTCAACGATCTCATCACCTCGACGACTCGCTTGGTGGCCTTGACAGCCGCATCACCGGTCGTCGGTTCGGCTCCGAACGTTCGCGCCGCAGCTGATCGTCTGCACGAATTCGGCGGACTGATGGTGGTCGACGCCGTCGGTGCAGCGCCATATGCGCATGTGGACATGGCTGATCTCGGGGCGGACATCGTTGCCGTCAGCGCGCCGTCGTGGGGCGGTCCACAGGTGGGCGCACTCGTCTTCCGCGATCCCGGACTGCTCGACCGAATTCCGGCCGTGTCGCTCAACCCGTACGCGCGTGGCGCCGAGCGACTCGAGGTGGGCGGTCATCAGTTCGCGCTGCTGTCCGGTCTCACGTCGTCGATCGATTTCCTGGCGGGCTTGGACGAATCGGCAACGGGAACTAGGCGTGAGCGCCTCGAAACCTCGATCAGCTCGCTGCAGGACTACCAGGACGGTCTGTTCGATCACCTCATGCGTTCTCTCGCAGCCCTGCCCAACGTGATGGTGATCGGCGGCGCACCCACGCGGGTGCCTACGCTCAGCTTCACGCTCGAGGGGATGGCGGCAGACAAGGTCGCCGCGCACCTGGCCGACAAGCGCATCGCAACGGTCAGCGGTACGCATGGTGGTTCCAGGCTGCTCGACGCCCTCGGTGTCAACGACGAAGGCGGCGCGGTCACCGTCGGCCTTGCGCCGTACACGACGCGGTACGAGATCAATCAGCTGGTCGCCGAACTCGGCGCCCTGGGCTGATCGATCCCGCTCGGCTCACTTCACGGTGAGGATGACCTTGCCTACGGTTTCCGGCGAATCCAGCAACTGATGGGCTAATGGCGCCTCGGTGATCGGAAGTTCGGTCGACACGATCGGTTGAACCGATCCATCGGCGATCAACGGCCACAACTTCGCACGGACGTCGGCGACGATGTCCGCTTTACCGCCGGGGCCGGTGAGCGGACGCCCGCGCAGGCCCGTCGACGTGATGTTTCCGCGCTTTCCCATCAGCTTGGCGATGTCGACTTCGCCCTTGCGGCCACCCTGCATTCCGATGATCACGACGTGGCCGTCCATGGCGAGTGCGTCGACGTTGCGCCCGAGGTACGACGCTCCCATGTTGTCCAGAACCACATCGGCGCCGTGGTTGTCGGTGGCTTCGGCGAGTGATGCTACGAAGTCGCTGTCGCGGTAGTTGATGAGAATATCCGCGCCCAATTCGCGGCAGCGGTTCAATTTGTCCTCCGAACCCGCGGTAACTGCGACGCGGGCGCCGAGGGCTTTGCCGACCTGGATGGCGTGGGTGCCGATTCCGCCGCCACCGCCATGGACGAGTAGTACCTGTCCGCGTCGTAGGCCGCCGCGCATTACGACGTTCGACCACACCGTGCACGCAACTTCCGGCAGAGACGCTGCGACACGGAGATCGACGCCCGCGGGAACGGGGAGAAGTTGTGTTGCCGGGACCGCAACCTTCTCGGCATAGCCACCGCCGGCCAGCAATGCGCAGACTTCGTCGCCGACGGACCAACCGGTGACGTCTTCGCCGAGTTCGGTGATCACACCCGAGCATTCGAGGCCGAGAATGTCACTCGCGCCGGGCGGCGGCGGGTAGAAGCCTTGACGTTGGAGCAGGTCGGCGCGGTTGACTGCGGTCGCGGCGACCTCGACGAGTACGTGCCCGCGAGGTAGTTCAGGATCGGGCTGCTGCGCCCATTTCATGACCTCGGGACCGCCGGGCTGATCGATCGTTATGGCGTACATGGATACGACGCTAGCGAATCTCCCCGCTGACGGGTGTTTTGCCGCTACCGTCGCGGACGTGACTTACTTCGGGAACATGCAGAACGAGATCTATCTGACGGGACTGAGCGGCGCGAAGCCGGCTTTGCCGATGACTGCGGCGGGCTTGGAAGATGCCGCGCGCGAGCAACTCTCACCAGAGGCTTTCGGGTACATCGCCGGTAGCGCGTCGACCGAACGGACCGCGGTGTCGAATCTGCGGGCGTTCGACAAGCATGCGATCGTGCCGCGGATGTTGCGGGGGACTGCGGCGCCCGACGCGCGCGATCTGAGCGTCGAGGTGTTGGGGACGCGGTTGGCCGCACCGATTCTGACGGCTCCGGTGGGAGTGCTCGGCTTGGTCCACGACGACGCCGAGGTTGCGGTCGGTTCGGTCACTGCCGAGTTGGGGATCGGATCGATTCTCTCGACGGCGGCGTCTTCGACCATCGAAGACGTAGCGGCGGCCTCGGGCGATAACTGGTGGTACCAGCTGTACTGGCCGGCCGACGACGAGCTTGCCGAGTCGTTTGTCCGTCGGGCGGAGACGGCGGGCGCGAAGGCTATCGTCCTGACTGCCGATACTCCCGGTATGGGTTGGCGTCCAAGGGATCTCGAGCTCGGTCACCTTCCGTTCCTGCAGGCGAAGGGTATTGCCAACTATCTGTCGGATCCGGTGTTCCGCGCCAAATTGGCGACGCCTCCCGAGGAGAGTGCAGAAGCCCTGCAGATCGCGGTTCTCACGTGGGTGTCGTTGTTCGGCAATCACGCGGTGCGGATCGCGGATATCGCGAAACTTCGCCAGTGGACGACACTTCCGATCGCGGTGAAGGGAATTGTCCATCCCGACGACGCACGTGAGGCCGTCGCGGCCGGCGCCAACGGCATTGTGGTGAGCAACCATGGTGGGCGTCAGGTCGACGGGTCGATTTCGGCGCTCGACGCTCTCGGTCCTGTCGCTGATGCGGTGGGGCATGAGGTGGACATCCTGATGGACTCCGGAATTCGTTGTGGCGCAGACGTAATCAAGGCTCTGGCTTTGGGTGCCGACGCAGTGCTGTACGGGCGGCCGTGGGTGTACGGGTTGGGATTGGCCGGAGCGGACGGAGTGCGTCATGCATTGCGCAGTCTCCTGGCCGACCTGGATCTCACCATGGGGCTGGCGGGGCTGGCATCGGTCGCCGAAATCGACCGTTCGATCCTGATGTCCAATTCGTGACTTTAGGGTGAGTCTTACTGTGACGGGCGGACACAGGTCTAAACTTGGAACCTGTGACAGCTGAAGCGACAACCGAGGAGACCTCGCAGGCGGCGCACGGTGAGACACCGTGGCTGACGCCATGCGAGATGCGTGCATGGCGCGGCTACATGGACGGTAATCAGCGCCTCATGGAGGTTCTCAACCGCGAACTGCAGGATTCACACGACCTGTCGTTGGCCGATTACCGCATTCTGGTCATGCTCTCGGAGTCAGCTGACGGGTCGTTGCGGATGAGTGACCTGGCAGACGGCGTGCTGTCTTCGCGGAGCCGCCTGACGCACCAGATCAGGCGGATGGAATCTCAGGGCATCGTCGTGCGAGACACTTGCGTCGAAGATGGTCGCGGCGTGCTCGCTCGGATCACGGAAGAGGGTAGGCGTCGCCTCGCCGAGGCAGCGCCTACTCACGTGGCCGGAGTGCGGAACAATCTGGTCGATCTGCTGACTCCCCAGGAACTGGACGTGCTGGCAGACGTCTTCGAGAAGGTCGACAAAGCCATCGGCGAGCGCTGACTTCTGGAGCCGTTTTCGCGGTCCGTGGGAACACCCGATAGGATCGCCCACGGAAGCGTGGCAGAGCGGCCGAATGCACTCGCCTTGAAAGCGAGCGTGGCGTTAAACCCACCGGGGGTTCAAATCCCTCCGCTTCCGCCAAATGTTCGTTGTTCAAACCCAGCCCGCGCGAAAGCGTGGGCTGGGTTTTTTCGTGCCCTACGAAGCGCAGGAGCGTCGAGGAGTCGGATGTGTAGCAATCTTTGCCGCCCTGGGGTCGCCGGGTGAAGCACTGGCTTCGCCACTTCGGTGCTACGTCCGATGTTGCGGCAATCTGCCGGTTCTCGTTGTGCTGTGGTGAACGATCAGCCATTGCGGCGCTCGGCGACGAGAGTTCCAGGTGATCGCATCGTGCGGCTGGTGGTCAATTCGATTCCCTCCTTGGCTAGATGGGCTCGTGGTTTACGCGGCCTCCTTGCGCTTGGTGTCCGAATGAGCTGCGCGCCACCAATTAACTGTTGACCGTTCAATAAGTTTGCGTGGCCATATCGCCAGAGACCGCGTTGCATGCAATCTGCTGAAATGCTCCGGATCGTGCCTTGTTTGCACGTTTGCTCGACTGTCACCACTGGGCGGATGGTCCAAGTTTGGTGTCGTTCGCCACATTGGGACCTAAGTCCCATTCCCTGCTCTGAGCCCTGTCGATATGTATCTGTTACCGGAAGTTCACCGCAAGTCTCCGATAGTTGGTCGCGGGAGCCTGTTGATAAAACGGAACGCTTGGTACTGTCCGGTAACTTGCATCTAGTTAGTGTTCAGCTACCGAATTGGTTGCTGGTCCGCGACGTAGGAGTTACTCATGGCAACCGAATTGAAAGCACGAACATCTCGCCGTCGATCGAGGGCCGCGGTAGGGCTCGCGGCGTGTGCGGTTGCCGCGCTGTCGTCTGGTGTGGTCTTCGCAGGGAGCGCATCGGCAACGCCGACGGCGTTGGCGGACAAATTCGCGAGCACGGTCACCGATGACGGCTGGTCGTTGGATCTCGCCGCCACGAAACTGTCGTCGAACCCGGTGCCGAATCTGGCGACGACGGCGTTCACCCGTGAGGGGTTCGTGTCGGCGAAGGTGACCGGCACGATCGGTGGTGCGGGCGATTCGGCGGTGAAGACCGGTTATGTCGAGCAGGGATTGCAGATCGGCTGCCAGATCGATGTTTCCTCCGGACTTGGCATGGGGCTTGGTTTTTCGCTCGGCCCGTCTGTCGGTGTGAGTATTTCGGGTGTCCCGTCGGCGAACGTGGGTGTGAATGCGTCGGTGAATCCGAGTATTCAGTCGACGATTGCGCCGGGCACGATCACGACGATTCCGTTGGGGAAGAAGGATCTCGAGTCGTCGAAGGCGTCGATCACGGCAGAGAACGTGCACGTGAAGGTTGATGCGTGCATGGGGCCGGTGACGATCCGCTCGTATGCACAACTCTCGGTGTCGACGGCGACGTCGGACAACACGTTGTTCGTGTACTCCGATCCGACCTGGCTCTAGACGCCTGACGGGGCACCGTCAGGGCTGCCGTCGAAATCCGATCCGTGCAAGTCGCCGTGTCCGCGCGCACTCATCAGGCGAGGCCCTAGGCATGGGTCTGCCCATCAATCACCATCACAGGAGAAGTTCATGAAGATTCGTACCTTGGCCACAGCCGGAGTGCTCACCGCAGGCATCGCCGTAATCGGTGTTCTCGGCGGGGGCGTGGCATCGGCTGCCACCCCGATCGTGCAGCCGGATCATGGTCGGATTGGGCTTTCGCTCTCGAATGCGGAAACCGCAGCACTGGCGGCGGGCCCGATCCCCGATGCAATCGCGAACATTGTTCTCGGCTCGCAGCGGTGGGTTGGTCGGGCACCGGGTTCGGTCATCACGAACGTCGACGGCAGGGCCAGCGCCCCCGATCGGGTCGTGATCGCCGAAGCTGCTGCGCATCCGGGTGGCTACGTCAACATCTACGTGTCCGACCCGAACAATCCCGTCACCGGGGGCTACATCGTGCAGACCTACCAGCACTGGAACTGAACTAGGGCCGGTAAACCCAGACCCTGACTGCTGCCGCCGAACTCGTTGTTTCACTTCACCTATCCGCCGTTTGGAGTTTCTGTCATGACCATCCGCAACGCTGAACACGCTCGGTCCCGCCCGATGACTGAGCCGCCGGCCACTGCTCGCGGCGCCCGCAGTGCGGATACCGACGACTGGGACCCCGACAGCTAGCTGAGCGAAACCTCGAAGGCCGTGATCGCCACCGTCTTCGGTCTCGCATTGTTGATTGCGGCGTTCGCGGCGATCGGACGGCTCGGGGGCTGGGCGGCTGACTACGGGACGATTCTCGTATATCTGGCGTTCTTTCTGTGGATGTCGATCGCGGGCCGGGTGTTCTGGTGGGGCGCAGACAAGCTCATCGCCGAGGCGCGGAAGAAGTCGAACACGGGCGATCGCCGGTGAAGTCCGTGCTGAAGCTGCGCAGGTCCATCGCGGGAGCACTCGCCGCCGGAGCACTGTTGACCGGGGTGGCGGGGGTGATCGGTGCGGGAATCGCGCTGACCGCTGGACCTGCGACTGCGGGACCGGCGGAGGATTGCGCGGCGGTGCGGGCACGTGATCATCAGATCTACCTGAACCTGATCGCGTCACTGCCACCCGGTGCCCCCGTCCCGCCCGAGTACATCAACCCGTGCCTGAGCGCACCCACCACGACTCCGACGGCGGCCCCGACAACCACCGTCGGACTACCGGGTGCACAGGCTCCGGGCGGTGGCCCGAACGTCGGCGCGAACGCGCCGACGAACTTCCCCGCTTACAACGGCACCCCCATCGTCCCCGTCCCCGGCGCCGCGCTGCCTGGACAGCCGAATACGCCGACACCATCTGGTATCGAGAACCCTGCAGGAGTCCCGGTTCCGACGACCACCAGCGGACCTGCCCCGACCACACCCCAACCCGCTGGATCGACCGCACCCACAGCGGTCCCCGATCGTGGTCCCGGACCTGTTCCCTCTGGAACGCCGAATAGTGCTCCCGGGCAATCGGAATCAAATCCCACGGTCACCCCCTCGGGGCTCGACAAAGGCGACGGCCGTGACCGGTACCTCGAACTCGTGTTGGTCGGTGCCGCCGCATTCACAGCCGGCGGGATCGGAGTACGTGGGCGTCGTTCACCGTTCGGCCCACGCATACCGTTGGGTGGGCGTACGCCGGAATCGATCCTCTCCCAGACAGTCGGTACCCTCGCCTCACCGCTGATGCAGTACGTCAAGGGTGGCCAGTCGAAGATCACAGTCACCGAACCCGGCGGAGGACGTCGTACGTTCTTCCTCATCCACGACGCGACGTCCTCACACGAAGCGGAAATCCCCGTCGACGTCCCGCCCGGCGGGCATATGAGCGTTAATCCGGACGGCTCAGTCACCGTCTTCGACGCGGACGGAAACCCGATCTCGGTCGTCGCAGCTCCGTGGGCGTACGACGCCAACGGCAATCCTGTTCCCACCGACTACGAAGTTCGCGACGGCCGCCTGATTCAGACGGTGTACGCCGACGAAGCGACCGCGTACCCGATTTTGGCTGATCCGCCGGAAAAGAAGGCGAAAGCACCCACCTCTGTCGCTTCGAAACAAGTCCAGAAAAATACGAACACCGCCGCACCCAAGCCGAATTCGATGACCTCGCGCACAAGTCCGCAGAAACCGCAGAACAGTGGAAACACGAACTCGGGCAACACTTCCGGAGCCACGAACAGCGGCACCACCGCTGGTAAGTGCGCCGGGATCACCACCCAAGGCTCCGCTCCGGTCACGAAACCTGCATCTCCCAATCAGTCACCGCGCACCACCACCAAACCTGGACCGAAGCCCGCGCCGACCTCTCAGGAACAAGCAACGAACCAACTCGCCCAAGCACACGGCGAAGTCCCTCCGGTTGCACCTTCGAAACCCGCGCAACCAAATCAGTCGCCACGCACCACAACCAGTCCGGGCCCCAAACCCACTGTCAGTCCACGTCAACAAGCTGCGAACCAGCTTGCCGAAGCGCACGGGGACGTGCCTGCCGGGTTCACCGGCAATGTGCCGATCCCGCCAGATCCGAACGCGCCCGACGACCGATCGTTCCCGCAAAAAGTATGGGACACCGCGTGGGGTGTCGGGGAAAGTGCCGTCGACACAACAGTCGATAGCGTCGGAACGCTCGGAGATGCGTGGCGAAACTTCCTCGTAGTCCCCGTGCACGATGCCGCCGTCGATCCGTTCGGCTTCAATCGCGGCCAACGAGCACAACCTTCACCCGAGCATTCTCCGGCTGAGATCGCTGCCGCAGCAGCAAATATCGTCTCCCTCATTCCGATCGTAGGCACAGGAGGCAGAGTCGGCGGAGCTGCCGTGCAAGAAGCGGTGGAGGCTGTTCTGCGGCGCGGCGGAACCGCCGCAGACGCCGAAGCCGCAGGTCGCAGGGCAGCCGCCACCGCCGGTGAGGCCGGGAATAGAGCCCCTAGCGATCCGACTATTCCCGTCGGAGACAGACCGGCCTCGACGCCTGTGGGTGGGCGCGGAGATCGCGAAATAAATGTAAAGCCCGGAACCAATCGTCCTGGAATAGTCAACGGTCGTGAATATACGGGGCATGCGTTCGACCGAATGCAAGAGCGCGGCATACTCCCATCCCTGGTTGAACAGGCCATTCGTGAAGGGGTGGCGACCCCGAGCAGAGGAAACGCGACCGTGATCTATGATTCGATAAACAACCTATCAGTTATCATCAATGAAACGGGCAGAGTTGTGACCACCTCATTTGGCAATTTATCGGGAAAGTGAAAAACATGACGGATCAATCAATTTACCGCCTGGAAGCTGAGCAGGTTAATCGCGATTATTGTGACGGAAAAATATCCTTGCATGCGCTAGTTGAAATATTCGAGAGGTACGTCAGAGAACGCGAATCGGAGCGTGCATCAGATTCCGAAACCCTGAGGGGGGCCTGGGGTCAAATTGAAATAATGAATGCAATTAACCAGGATGATCCTTCGAATTCGAGCAAAAATGAGTCGGAGGTGCGAGAAGTTATTCAAGAATTCTTGGACTTGCTTCCGTAGTCTCTTTTCTCGGTCCAGGGGCGACCAATCAAGGCAGGCTTTGACTCACTTGCGCGACCAGTGTCATGTCAAGTGACACTGGCCAGCAGTTGCTTATTGTGATGTGGGAGCAGATTAGGATTCGCAGGCTGACGGTTCAGACGTCTTCGCCTTCGAGGGTGGCCATCCATTTGCCCTGATCGCCGATCGCGACTACCTCGCCTACCGCATCCCAGAGGAACACAACCACATCCTGATGATTCCAGGTAAAACCGACTACCTGTACAGCAGCGTCCAGCAGAAGAGTCCTGTGCACCGACAACACACCGTTCCTCAAGCGGAATCGGCACCATGACCACCTTTTATGCAATTTGTGCGATCACCACAGGGGCTGTGGCGTTGATCGCATCCACGCCCTACGTGATGTACCGCAGTCATGCGAGAACGATCTACTGGAGTTCGTCGATCCTGACCATCGTTTTCGGTTGGCTCACCGCTCCTCAGCGGTCGATTCTCGGACCTGTCCTTTTGTGCGGTTTCGCTGCTGTGTTCGTGGCGTGGTGGTGGACCCCCTTCCTCACGCGAAGGCATCCCACCGGATTCAACGATGTTTTCGGTGCTTGGCTGACACGGGCGCTCTACCGCGAGCAGAAGGATGCACCTCCGGTAAACAGGTACGACAAACTGCACTACAAAGACACTGACCGCCAAGCACGAGATACCGATTCTGACGGAAATCAGGTCAACACCTGAGCCGGCGCGTAGAGCGCTTTGACGTGATGTCCTCAATACCACCCTCGCGCGTACCCGAACAGCTTGTAGTGAGATGCCATGGGAAACAGTACTTTCCACATGGCGGCGTACACGCGCCCGGTTTGCGCAAGCTGTACAGCAACCAGGATGATCGATGGCTCGAAACTGCTCTTCGCGCAGCCCAATTCAGTAGCTGTCAACGCCATCGCGAGCGGTAGTCCTCTTCCCCTAGTCTCTGCAGCTCATCCCATTTTTTCGAGCATCCGCCGCGAATTGGACGTAAAGCCAGGAACCAATCCTCCGGGAGTGGTCAACGGTCGCGAATACACTGGGCATGCGTTTGATCGAATGCAGCGGCGCGGCAACCTCCCCTCCCTTGTCGAACAGGCAATTCGAAATGGGGTGGCCACCCCTAGCAGCGACGCAACGATCGTATTCTATGATTCGGCAAATAACCTATCAGTCGTCGTTAACGAGGTCGGTACAGTTGTGACGACCTCATTTGGTCGGCTAAGAGGAAAGTGAAGTTGATATGACGGGAAACGGAAAATATCGCACTGAAGGCGAGCAAGTTAGTCGTGATTACAGGGAAGGTAAAATGTCCTTACAAACGCTCGTCGATATATTTGAGAGTTATGTGGACGCACGTGAATCCGAAAATGCGCCCGATTTCGAGGAATTGAGGGGTGCGTGGTTTCAGATTGAAATAGTAAATGCGGTGCGGTGGGACGATCCCGCGAAGGCATCCAAAAATGAGACGGCAGTTCGAGAATTTATCCAAGAATTCTTGGAATTGCTTCCGTAGTCCTTTTTGTTCGGTCCGGGGACGATTAATCAAAGACGGTCTTGACCACCTCAGCGATGGTCCCGCGCTGCTGTTTTGCTTGCCATTCACCATGCACACGCTGAACCCTGTGGGACCGGATCCTGCTGGGAACAGCGTCACACCATTTCGCACCATGACGGCAGCACCCGTTTCACCGCGGTGGCGGTCACGATGATCGCTATCTCTTTTCGAGTCCAGCTCATTCGTTCGCCTCAGGGGTCGGTTGTGGATGCGTTATTACGCAGCGGCACAAGGAATTTCTCGCTCGAATCGGTGCCCGTTTACAGTCCTCACAAAAGTCGCCCGGGATAGCGTCGCCTGTTCAACACTCGGCGACGAACGTGGCCACGGGAAACGAAAAATGCTCCGCCCCGCCACAGGAAGAGCGAAGCATCAATTCGACGGCGGAGGGTATTACCAGTTCTGAATGAAGAAGAACTGCTGTGAACCCCTCGCCGGGTTGAGTACGCCGAGAGAAATTTCTCCACCACGGGAGGCTGCTTCGTTGGCGAACTGGTCGAGACGTCCCCAGACGACGTTGGGGCCGCTCTCGAAGCGCGATCCTGGTGCGAGGCGCACGCCGATCTGGGTGGAGTTAGTGATGCTTTCGATCGCAGCGCCGGCATTGAGCTGGCCGAACAATGCCGTCTCACCCTGGTTCAGCTGCACGCCGATGCGCCCGTTGTCGGCGATCGGAGTAACAGCTGATGCTGCGCCCGCGCCGCTGAGTGCGATGGCTGCGATACCGGCAGGTATCAATGCGGCCGCGGTAATCATCCTGCGTAGGTGCGTCATTCGGCTTCTCCCTCGTCGGTGGCCCACTCGAGTTGGCGCCTCCACGGGCCACTTTGTCTGATTCTTCCGGTAACAGTCAACGACATGTCGCAAACAATGAGCAATCCATTGGGTTGGTTTGAGATGCAGCTCACTACTGGAAATCCGTTGAAGAATAAACTGTTTCAGTGAAACTGCTGGTCAAGATCGTGAATGCCAGAGAAGCGCGCGGACTGTCGTTACGGTTCCGTTACTGGTAAGTCTGGCTGCGAGAAGGACACGCACTCGGTCACCCAGAAACGCTGCGGCACAGGAATTGTCAGAGCAAGAACCCGCGCAGAGGGTCCTCCGCAGTTGAGCGCCACTGTCAAGCGGTCTTTCATTCTTCGAGGGCGCGCTGCTTCGGCAGTGGGCTCTCGACTGTCAGAACCGCACGGTGAATACCACGTGGCGACGCTCTCGGGCCGCGCGCTGGAAAAAGTCCGCCACTTCCTGAAGCCAGCCCCAGGCGTACCCGCGCTCGTCGGAGCCGTACTCCGGGTTGCGGTCGTCGAGTGGCATTGCGTCGTAGCGCACGCCGAACTCGGATTCGGTGATTTCCGCCAGGTACGAGGAGACTTCGGCGACCCGATCGGGTGCCAGGTAGGTGACGAGTTGGTCGTCGGTGTCGGTGTTGAGGTCTTCGTCCCCCAGGATCACGCCGTAGGCCGGCCAGTTCTCGGACACGCGCTCGTACCCCGTGCTGGAGAGGGCGCACAGGATCGGATCCCACGCCTTGTCCGTGTCGCACGAGAACTCGGATCGGCCCGTCTCCTCGATGTCCTCGACCAGAGCGCCGAGTTTGTCGTCGTCGCCGCGCGCGTCCAGAAGTTCCGCTGCCACGCTGTCTGACAGCGCGAAATGTACCCCAAGTTCCATGGCGTGATGCTAACGGCCGACCTGCCGCCGTCCCGCCGTCACTACAAGACGAATCGCCTTAGGTAACGATCCTGCTCTGCCTCCGACCGAAGTTACCCATGGTGGGCCTGCTGTCATACATACTTCATCGGTGATTCCGACAAAACGGACCGGCCTTTCTGTTGTATCGCTGGTGATCCTCGTCGTCGCGGGGTTGCTGGTCGCAGCCCCTGCCAGCAGCGCCGCGCCGCCGCCTGACTGGAAATACACAATGGTGGCGTTCAGCAATGCCAGCGACCGCGACATGGATGTCTACGAGTCGGCTGACGGCACCGGCTTTCAGCTCGTCCAGCAGTCGGCGTACAGGCCGCCGTCTGGGCTCGTGCGTGATCCGAGCATCTTCCGGAACACGGACGGGTTGTACTACCTCACCTACACGACGGGTGGTGGGGCGAACATCGGGTTCGCACGCAGCAGCGACCGCATCAACTGGACGCCGCTGGGGAACTATCCGGTTCCGTTTTGCTGCGCCTTGATGCCTGGCACGGGAGATGGCACCGGTTCTGCGAGCCCCCCGGGCTTCTCGGGTTCGGCCGGATTCAGCGACGGACCGTCGCTGTCACCATTCGTCACCAAGGCCTGGGCGCCTGAATGGTTTGTGGACGGCGATCGCGTCAACGTCATCCTGTCGATGTCGACCGGTGGAGGATTTGTGCCGTATCTGATGACGGCGTTGGAACCGTCGCTCCGGTTGTGGAGCCCGCCTGTTCCGCTCGCCGGGATCGGTGCGGACCACATCGACACCACCGTGGTCAAAGTCGGATCGACCTATCATGCGTTCACCAAAAACGAGACGAAGAAGGTCGTCGAGCATGCGGTCGCTCCTTCGGTGACGGGACCTTATTCGTTTGTCCCGCCAGGGAATTGGGGTTCGCTTGTCGAAGGTCCGGCCGTGGTTCAGTTGCCGAGCGGCGACTGGCGGATCTATCTTGACGCCTATACCGAAGGTAAGTATCTCTACTCCGACAGCACGGACGGGCTGAACACCTGGTCGCCTGTGCAAGAGGTTCCTGGGGTGTCCGGGACTGCACGGCATCTCGGCATCATGAGAGAACCGGCATAACTTTCGACCCCGAGTTGGTAAGGCTCTGATCAAGGACTCCGGTCTTGGTCAGAGCCTTTTCTCGTACTTACGTACTACTTGTGCGCGTCGTCTGCGCGTATCAGTGATTGACAAGCTAACGGTGCGACGTAAGTGGGTCTTGCGAGTACACACCGACCAGGAAGTGAACATCTCCGCGTAAACCGTGCAGAGTTGCGCTCCTAGGCCCCCGCTCGGGTGCCTTGATTGCGATCGATTGCCGAGTAATGTCCGGTAGTTGCATATTCAAGTACGCGCACTGCCTCGATTCCCGCAATTTCGGCCTTCAGCTGCACTGAGGACCGCGAAATGTGGGTTCAGTCCGGTTTGCCGCACCGTTTCCGAGGGATCTTCTTACCTTTAAACCGTGACCTTGCTCATAGTGGGACCTAGGTCCTTTTCGCAGCTGATAAGGCTGTCGATATATATCTGTTACCGAAAGTTCACCCTAAATCCAAGATGGGGGAGATGGCGCGCTGGCGGGCAAACAGGACGATTGGTACCGTCCGGTAACTAATTCAGTTAGTTGTCGGCTACCGCTCTGGTTGCTGTGTCACGTGGAGGAGCAGTTCATGTCGATCGAATCGCAAAACGGCGTATCCCATCGTCGATCGAGGGCCGCGGTAGGGCTCGCGGCGTGTGCGGTTGCCGCGCTGTCGTCTGGTGTGGTCTTCGCAGGGAGCGCATCGGCAACGCCAACGGCGTTGGCGGACAAATTCGCGAGCACGGTCACCGATGACGGCTGGTCGTTGGATCTCGCCGCCACGAAACTGTCGTCGAACCCGGTGCCGAATCTGGCGACGACGGCGTTCACCCGTGAGGGGTTCGTGTCGGCGAAGGTGACCGGCACGATCGGTGGTGCGGGCGATTCGGCGGTGAAGACCGGTTATGTCGAGCAGGGATTGCAGATCGGCTGCCAGATCGATGTTTCCTCCGGACTTGGCATGGGGCTTGGTTTTTCGCTCGGCCCGTCTGTCGGTGTGAGTATTTCGGGTGTCCCGTCGGCGAACGTGGGTGTGAATGCGTCGGTGAATCCGAGTATTCAGTCGACGATTGCGCCGGGCACGATCACGACGATTCCGTTGGGGAAGAAGGATCTCGAGTCGTCGAAGGCATCGATCACCGCGGAGAACGTGCACGTGAAGGTTGATGCGTGCATGGGGCCGGTGACGATCCGCTCGTATGCACAACTCTCGGTGTCGACGGCGACGTCGGACAACACGTTGTTCGTGTACTCCGATCCGACCTGGCTCTGACCCGCGCAGCCGTCGTCAGCGCTGCTGGCGACTATTCCCGATCCGCCCAGTCCAGGGGTGGTTACTCATCACGCCCACAAAGGAGAAATCATGAAGATTCGTACCTTGGCCACTGCCGGAACCCTCACCGCGGGTATCGCCCTGTTCGGTGTTCTCGGCGCAGGCGTGGCATCTGCTGCAACTCCGATCGTCGAACCTGAGCAGGGTCGGATCGGTCTGTCGCTCTCGAATGCGGAAACCGCGGCGTTGGCGGCGAGCCCGATCCCGGACGCCATCTCCGACATCGTTCCAGGCTCGCAGCGGTGGATTGAGCTCGCACCGGGCTCGGCGCTCACCGTCGGCCCCGGTGGCAAGCTCAGCGCCCCCGACCGCGTAGTGATAGGCGAAGCCGCTGCCCATGCTGGTGGCTACGTCGATGTCTACCTGGCTGATCCGAACAACCCGGCCAACGCCGGGTACGTCACCCTGGCCTACCAGTACTGGAACTGATACCGCGCCCAGTACCGGCGACTCGTTGTCCCCGCTCTCCCTTCCTGTTTGGAGTTCCAGCCATGACCGTCAACAACGCCGAACGTCGCAGTGTGCAAACGGAACCCGCTGCCGTCGACAGCAAAGACGTTGCAGACGTTGATGACTGGGATCCGGACAGCGAACTCAGTCCACTTTCCAAGGCTGTGATCGCCACCGCAGTCGGACTGGGGTTGCTGATCGCGGCATTCGCGGTGATCGGGAAGCTCGCCGGCTGGGCGAACGACTACGGGACGATCCTGGTTTACCTGGCATTCTTCTTGTGGATGTCGATCTCCGGACGGTTGTTCTGGTGGGGCGCAGACAAACTCATCGCGCTACTCCGAACGAAGAAGAGTGACAATCGTGGTGCGCACCGGTGAAGTCCGGTAGACGACTTCGCCGGACTCTCGCGGGAGTGCTTGCCGCCGGGGCGCTGTTGACCGGAGCGGCCGGAGTGATCGGTGCGGGAATCGCACTCTCCGCCGCTCCGGCGAACGCGACGCCGGAAGAAGACTGCGCGGCGGTGCGGGCACGTGATCATCAGATCTACCTGAATCTCATTGCGTCGCTGCCACCTGGTGCGCCCATCCCGCCAGAGATCATCAACCCGTGCCTGAGTGCGCCGTCCACGACGTCGACAGCTGCGCCGACGACCACTGTCGGGCTCCCCGGTGCGCAGGCTCCAGGCGGTGGCCCAAATGTCGGGGCCAATGCTCCGACGAACTTTCCCACCTACAACGGCACCCCCATCGTCCCTGTGCCGACGATCGAGGTTCCGCCCATTACTTCCGAGTCCCCGGCCTCGGAAACTGGTGTCGGTGCATTCCCCAATGCATCGGCATCAGCGGTTCCCTCACCCACACCCACCCCGGGTGAGGGAACCACCACCGATCGCGGTCCAGGACCGATCCCCGCGGATTCGGATTCGGATTCGAATATCGCACCGGCCCAAACGGTTCCGGATCCGGCAGCAGATGTTTCCACAACCGGGGAGGACTCGGGCCGTGACAGGTATCTCGAACTGGTCCTCGTCGGGGCCGCGGCGTTCACCGCTGCGGGTATCGGAGTGCGCGGGCGGCCGGGACCTTTCAGCCCCCGCACGCCCGAATCAGTACTCTCCCAGGCGGTCGGGACTGTCGCGTCGCCGTTGACTGCGTACGCACCTGGCGGGCAGTCCTCGTTGCGGGTGTTCGATCCGATCACCGGCGGAAGCCGGTTCTTCTTCCTGATCCACGACGAAACGTCGTCGCACGAATCCGTGATTCCGGTGACGGTGCCGCCCGGCGGTCACATGAGTGTCAACCCCGATGGCACGGTCACCGTCTTCGACGCCGACGGGAATCCGGTCTCGACAATCGATGCCCCGTGGGCGTACGACGCCAACGGCACTCCTGTTCCGACGCATTACGAGATCCGGGACGGGCAACTCGTTCAGGTCGTCGACACCGCCGGTATCGAGAACCTGCTCTACCCGATCCTCGCCGACCCGGAGCTGACACCGGAAGAACGTGCTGCGCTCGAAGCGCAGGCGAACTTCATCGGCCCGATGACCCCGGAGGGCGAACAAGCACGCAGGGACGCACAAAACGTCCTCGCCGCCAACCCCCCGGAGCCGGCAGATTCAGGCCTCGAGCAGCTCATGCTCGGTGACCCTAACTCCGAGGCCTCCGAACCGCCGATCACCGAAACAGGAACCGGAAACCCTGTCGGCGACGCGATACTCGCCGATCAAACCCAGGAGCCGATAACTTCGAACATCGGCGGGCGGGACTACACCACCGAACCTGCGGACCCGGCAGATTCAGACCTCGGCCAGCTCATGTCCGGTGACCCTAACTCCGAGGTCTCCGAACCGCCGATCACCGAAACAGGAACCGGAAACCCTGTCGGCGACGCGATACTCGCCGATCAAACCCAGGAGCCGATCACTTCGAACATCGGCGGGCAGGACTACACCACCGAACCCGCTGTCAGCGACGTCTCGTTCACGGACGAAAACGGAACCAACTGGTCCGGCACACCTTCGAAGGTGCCGAACGTGTGGAGCTGGACGTACACCGACGCGCAGGGAGAAGAGCACGACCTGCAGGTCACCTACGACGAGCAGGGACGCCCCTACCAGGTTTTCGACCATTCCAACTCGGAACTGTCCTTGTACGATTGGAGCACCGGCGAACCAGTTCGGATAGGCGACGCGCAGCATCTGGACCCCGGTGTCGCTTTCGATCAGCCCTACACCGACGAGATCATGAGCTTCGTCGTCCCACCGCTGCGCGGGGCCCGTCTGGCCGTCGGCGCGATCCGGGCTGAAGACCTGATCGTCTCGAACCGGACAACACCCACCCGGCCCCCGGTTACTTCACCATCGACCCCTGCTCAAAACATTCCCCGGCCGGGCACACTGCCACCGCGCGGCATACCCGTCATCGACGGCACAGTTCCACCTGCCGAACATGACCACCCCACGATCCCTTCCGTGAATGAACCTGCACGCCCGGATCCCACGATTCCGGAACCCTCGCAACCCACTTCGCCCGGCGATCCCGACCGCGGCCAGTGGGAACCATCCACGCCGGGGGAGATCGGTGATCCAGGGCCGAACCTGACACCAGGAATTTCTACCCCGAATGTTCCCTCGCCAGGTCAGGTCGAGGAACCGAGTGCGCCGACTCTGCCCGATGTCGGGCAGGTGCCGGTGAATCCGGACGCTCCCGGCGCTCCGCAGCAACCCGGACTACCGGAATTCGACCCCTTCGCCACCGATCCGAGCACCATTCCCAGCCCTGGCGTCATCGAGGATCCGACGCAGCGACCCGCGGTCACGATGCCTCCCACACAGCCTGACAGCCCGGAGGGACCAGGGGTTGAACAGGATCCGTTGTGGTGGATGCCGTTCGCACGAGAAAAACCACCGCAACTCGCACCCGGCGAAACACCGCCGGACATCGTGGAGGTCGAAGGAGTCGGCCCGTTGGATCTGCGTACGTTGCAGTCCCGGATCATCGGTGATCGGGATGGCACCGATGTCGGGGTATGGGGTGATGCAGGCGAAGGTCTCCGGTACGACGCCGCTCGGAGGTTGAGGCCTTCTCGGGTATTTCAGGAACTCGTCACGCTGGTGGACGGGCAGTTCGCGTTCATCTTGCCATTCGATGCCGGGAAGAACGGTGAGCTCAAGTTCGACGGTTGGTTCCCGGACATGAACGTCATCGTCGATGCGAAACACATCTACGACTTCATCTTCGACCGGAACGGTGAACCTTACGTAACGGACTTCCGGGGCCGTGTTTGGCAAAAAGATTGGCCCAAGACCGCTCAGGCGCAGCTCGATGCCCTCGCACAAGCCGGGATGGACGCTGAGCTCGTGTGGGTGATGCTCAACGAACAATATGCTGAACTCGCCTTGAGAGGCTTCGACGACGAGAACGTCGTCGGTGTCACGGTGGAAACTATTGCGCAATGGTTGGAAAGGACGGGGCGATGAGCTTTTTCGGGCGGCGGCCGACAGTGGGCGGGTATTGGGGCACGCGGGTGCAGTCGAGTCAGGAGGTGGCGCAGACGATGCGGGCCTTCCTCGACGATCTGGAAGCGATCGACCCGGGGTTGGCGTTGCCGTGGGTCTCGACTGCCGAGTTCGACAAAGTGCCAGCAGATCTCAGCGTGGACGGGTTGGTGCGAATCTTCGAGCATTCCCGCTCGAAGGAGATGGGGTATTCGGACACCCCGGGACCGGGCTACGACGTCGACTTGTCACCCGAAGACGGGACCGCGCGGCGGATCATCGCCAGGGTCGGCGGGCTGGAAACCAGTGCCCCCAACAGTGTCCGGGTGTCGTTGCCGACGGAGAAGGATGTTCCCCCCGAATTGCGACGGTTGCTCGAACCGGATGTCGGGGACGCGATCATGAAAGTGATCGTCAAGCATTGGGAACCGGATCGGGCTCGGTGGAGCATCGGCGACTACCTCGATCTGCAACCGCGAGTTAGAGGTCAGATCCAGGTGGGATGGGAAACGTACTTCCATTCCGGAGTTACGTTCGATCGCAGCGCGCTGCCCCAATCTGCGGCGGTAGAGGAGCTGCCCACTGGCACGTTGATTCGGTTGGGGGACAAGCCAATGGAGGTCGATGCCGCCGACATCGTGGCGGTGCGGGCGGCGTTGGGTTACCCGGTGTAGCGCCAGAGACTGTTCCGATTGGTCGATCGTCTTCGAGCAGGAGTGACGTTGTCTGCTTCATCTTTACGTCGCGATCCGGCGTCCGGGTTGACCGTGAAAGTCATGGCGCGGAAGGGGCCGCCGGAAGCCGAATCGGTCACCGCAGTGCTGGCAGCGCGGTCACTGCAGTTCCTTCGAAAGCTTGACCCAGTCTTTGACGTCGACATGTATCGCTCCGTGAGGAATGACCTTCCCGACGGCGTTACGGTCGAGCAGGCTCTGGCATTGAATGGTGGGCGGATCCTCACGCCTCAGGCAGAAGGCCTCCTCGAGGCCGCAATGATCGAGAGCAGAAAGTCTCCTGATGCCGCAGGCGGGATTTACCCACTCTCATTCGGGCATCAACTCAGGTTGTTCACCGACAACGGAAACATCGAAATTCTCATCGGATTCGGGAGTACGGCAGGAGCAGGTTCCTTACTTTGCACCTTCATCTGGCCGTACCCAGGGGGCTTCGCCGATGAATCTCTGATCTCACTGTCATTGAAACTCGTCCAGGGTATGGCCGATATCTGGGACGCTCCCACGGCCGTGCTCTACCGGGATGCGGAGCTCACACCTCAGTACAACGTGCCCGGCGACGCAACGGTGGGCAGTTGCACCTACTTCGGCCCTGAGATGCCGATCAACGAAACGCAGATCCCACCCACTGTCGAAGCTTTTCCGTACAAGAGAAGGAGCGATCGTCATCCAGCGTGATCCACGCGCCCCGTTGGTTGCCGACGATATCCGAAGCATCCGTGCAGCAGTCGGCCTGCTGACCGAACGACCGGAGGTTCGCCTACCGAAAGGCTCGCGCCGGCTGTGACACCAGAAGTTACGGCCAAGCTCACGTCCGCAGGTGATGGTGTTCTTAAGAACAAGCTGCTCAGATAATGGAGGATGCGTTCGACGAGGTCATCGGGATGGAGAACATCAACATCATCGTATTTGGAGGGGAGTGAAAGTGCCTACGTCATCACTGCGCCGCAATCCTACGGTGGGCTTGACAGTGAAGGTCATTCCACGAAAGGGTGCGCCTGAAAGCGAGGCCGTCACGGCCGCGCTCGTTGCACGTTCGCTACGATTGCTTCGCGACATCGATCCTGTCTTCGACGTCGACTTGTACCAAACAGTAGGCGATGCCCTCCCCGACGGTGCCGGACTCGAGCAAGCCTTGGCGTCGAATATCCGTCAGATCCTTGTACCTCCGACGGAAAAATCGATCGAAGCCGCATTGATCGAGCGCAGACGATCCCCTGATGCCACCGGCGGTATGTATCCCCTCTCATTGGGACGACATATGACCCTGTATTCACCCGCTGGAGACGTCAAAGTCGTTGTTAGTTTCGGGGGCACCTCAGGGTCCGGCGCATTCGCATGTGCCTTTGCCGACGAATCACTGATTTCGCTGGCATTGAAGCTCGTTCAGGGGCTAGCCGATATCTGGGACTCGCGTGTCACCGTGCTCTACCGCCGAACCGAATCATCGCCTCAGTTCAACGTACCGGGTGACGCGATCGTGGGCAGTTGCACCTACTTCGGTCCTGAGTTGCCGATCAAGGAAACGCAGCTCCCGCCCAGCGTGGAGGCATTTCCCTACCAGGACGGCACAATCGTCATCCAGAAGAATCTGTCCACGCCGTTAACCGTCGAGGACATCCGAAGCATCCGCGCAGCAGCAGGACTGCCGACCGAACGACCGGAGATTCCTCTACCCAAAGGTTTCAGACGGCTGTGAGCCCTACGTTGGGCGCACTCGGGGCTGCCTGCAGGTAGGATGGCGCGGACCGACCAGCCTGCCCGCAAGTACTGCGCCACGATCCCGATCCGGCTACGCACCAGCTGATCGACGCTCCGGGTGGAGTGCCACCGCGCGGCATACCCGCCATGGACGGCACAGTTCCACCTGCCGAGCATGATCAACCCTCTGTTCCGTCCGTGAATGAACCTGCACGCCCGGATCCCGCGATTCCGGAACCCTCGCAACCCACTTTCCCGGCGATCCCGATCGTGGCGAGTGGGAATCACTCTCGCCCGGTGGGATTGGCGATCCGGGGTCGAACCCGAGACCCGAGAACTCCACCCTGGAGGCTCCCTCGCCAGGTCGCACCGAGGAACCAAGTGTGCCGACTCTGCCTGATGTCGGTCAGGTGCCGGTGAATCCGGATGCCCCCGGCGCTCCGCAGCAACCCGGACCACAACTGTTCAATGACAATGATTTGCCGAGAACGACTATGACGATCGCAGAGTGGCTGGAAAGGAAAGGTCGATGAATTCGGATCGTGGCGCGACAGTGATCGGGTATTGGGGCCCTCGGACGCAACCGGTAGAAGGCATTGCAGCGGAGGTGTTCTCGTTTCTTCATAGTCTGAGGAACATTGATCGAGCACTTGGAGAAGCTTGGGTGTTTTCGCCCGAGACTGCCTTCGAGTCGACCGATCTAAGCGTGGAAGTCCTAGCGAAAATCTTCCGGGCAGCGAAGGATATCGAAGGGCAATCCGTTGCTGCCTTCGACCTTGGCTACATCGTGAGTTTGTTGCACCCGGACAGATATCAGTTCTTGAGAATCCAATTCTCTCTCGGCCGGAATGTTCCGAGGGTTCCGAATCTCGTCAACGTCACCCTCCCCCCGGAGAAACAAGCAATCGGGGAGGCGTCGCAGTTGCTGACTGCACGCGTCGGGGACGCGATCATGAAAGCGATCATCGAGCATTGGTCGCCGGAGTCTGCGCGGTGGGGGACGCGGGAGTACCGCAATGCGCAGGGAAATGAGGTCAGCGAAATCGAAGTCGGGTGGGAGACATACATCCAGTCCGGGATCGATCTCGATCACAGCAAACTGCCCGTCGTCGCCGTACTGGAGGAACTCCCCAACGGAACGCTGATTCGGTTGGGCGAGAAACCGTTAGACGTCAACTTCGACGACATCCTGGCGGTGCGGGAAGCACTGGGTTACCCGGTCTAAGACGCCGCGTGACCGCCGACCCTTGCTCATGTCGCGACACGTAGTCGGACGGAGACTATTACGCAGTGGTTGGAAAGGACGGGGCGATGAGCTTTTTCGGGCGATGGCCGACGGTAGCCGGATATTGGGGCACGCGGGTGCAGTCGAGTCAGGAGGTGGCGCAGACGATGCGCGCTTTCCTCGACGACCTGGAAACGATCGACCCGGAGTTGGCGTTGCCGTGGGTGTACACCAAAAAAACTGGACAAAGGCCCCGCGGATCTCAGTGTGGACGGGTTGGTGAAAATCTTCGAGCATTCCCGCTCGAAGGAGGTGGGATACTCGGACACCCCCGGACCGGGGTACAGCATCGGTTTGTCGCCCGAGGACGGGACCGCGCGGCGGATCATCTCCAGGGTCGGCGGCTTAGAAACCAGCGCCCCCAACAGTGTCCGGGTGTCGTTGCCGACGGAGACGCAGCTCACCGATAGCACCCGGCAGCTGCTCGGCCCTGACATCGGAGACGCGATCATGAAAGTTATCGTCAAGCATTGGAAACCGGATCGAGCTCGGTGGAGCATCGGCGACTACATAGATCTTCAGAATCGGTCGAAAGGTGAGGTCGAGGTGGGATGGGAAACATACTTCCATTCCGGAGTTAGGTTCGATCGCAGCGCGCTGCCCCAATCTGCGGTGGTAGAGGAGTTGTCCACTGGCACGTTGATTCGGTTGGGGGACAAGCCAATGGAGGTCGCTGCCGCCGACATCGTGGCGGTGCGGGCGGCGTTGGATTACCCGGTGTAGGCCACGCAATGGGTCCGGAGTTCACCATTGCATCAGACGTCGAGAAATGCGTTAACCGGATGGCCTGCTTCGCCTTTCGATAGTATTGCCAGATGGCACCCCGAACCGACTTGCTCGCGTGGCTCCTCGACTCGGATCCAGCGATTCGGTGGCAGGTGGAGCGCGATCTGTTGAACGAAGCGCCCACTGTGTGGGCGGCGACGCGCGCGTCGATCGCTACCAAAGGATTTGGTGCACGCCTGCTTTCATTGCAGGACCGAGACGGCCAATGGGCGGGTGGGGCGTTCTTCCCGGCAGAATTCGACTTCGCGGGACCCGAAGCAGCAGAACAAAGTTCGCAACCCTGGACGGCAACAACCTGGACGCTCAACTCCTTGCGTGAGTGGGGCCTCGACGCCGGTGTTCTGCGGGAGCGTCGAACCGCAGAACTGCTCGCGGAAAACTGTCGCTGGGAGTACGAGGGCCGGCCGTACTGGGACGGTGAGGTCGATTGCTGCATCAACGCCTGGACGGTGGCAAACGGTGTGTGGCTCGATGTTTGCGTTGATGAACTCGCTAATTGGTTTGTGCGGCATCAACTTCCGGATGGTGGGTGGAACTGCGAGTGGACCGAAGGTTCGACGCGATCGTCGTTTCATTCGACGCTCAATTCACTCAAAGGGCTTCTCGCGTACGAGATCGCGACCGGGGGAACGGATGAGACGCGCGCGGCTCGGCGATCCGGTGAGGAGTACTTGTTGCAGCGCGGTCTGTTCCGGCGACTCTCGACCTGCGAACCGGTGGGGCCCTGGGTCGGCCGGTTTGCGTACCCGTTCCGGTGGCGTTACAACGTGCTCAACGCAGCCGACTACTTCCGCGAAGCGTCGTTGTCGTATGGAAATGAGCCTGATCCGCGAATGGCGGACGCGATCGAGATGATCCGGGTCGCTCGAGCCTCGGATGGGACGTGGCTCCAGGCCGGTCGCCAACCGGGGCGGGTGTGGTTCGAGGTCGACACAAAGGCGGGAGAGCCGTCGAAGTGGCTGACTGTGTCCGGCATCCGAGTGCTCGCCTGGTGGGATCAATCCTCCCTTCTAGGTTCTGCATAACAAAAGAGTTACAGCGAGAGTTTTTTCACCTTCAAAGGTTATCGAAAGGTGATCTTCGACTTTCCGGTCGAAATATCCAGTACGGATGAAGAACATATTAACGACAGGATTGCCCTCAGTGCAGTGAAGGTTAGTCATCTGAACAGGTGAGAAGATGTTCGGTGAAATTACCTACCCGATTGGATAGGCGGGTCACCGACGTTGGTAATCAAACAGGGCGCTCGCGGCTGTCTTGGTTAGGGAGCTAAGTCCCGAGCTGGAAACGGCATTTCTGCTTCGAAAGTGTCGCTCACCTGCGGCTACGTTCCCCATTTTGCAAGACTTAAACCACTTTCGGTGAGAATTGGTCCCGCAATTGTAGGTTGTGGAGCGTCCGCAATGTTTAGGCAAAGTCCCATCTTTTCCCAGAACAATGCTCTACTAAACGTGAAAACCGGATGTTCCCCCGATTTTGCTGAGAAGGTGCAACTATGGGGCGTAGCGTAACTGTCGCAGTGAATTGGAACATCGCGAATTGCTGCTCTAACCAATGACTTTGTTCAGGTCCGAATAATGCTCGGAGGTCGTCGATGTCGATGGAAATGGTGTTAGCCGAAGCAGTGATAGACAGTGGGGACACGGCGTGGGTGCTGATCTCCGCTGGCCTGGTTCTCTTCATGGTTCCCGGACTCGCCTTCTTCTACGCCGGTCTGGTGCGTGGTAGCAGTGCGCTCGTCATGTTGCAGCAGAACCTCGTCCCACTCGGACTCGTCTCGATTACCTGGGTCGTGTTCGGATACAGCTTCGCGTTCAGTGGAGACTGGGGTTCCGGCTTCCTCGGTGACCTCAAATTGTTCGGCTTGCAGGACATACACACTGCCGCCGCCCCGGGCTTCCACCTGATCGAAGGTGCAGTCGCGGTACCGACTCTGGCGTTCGTGGTCTATCAGATGATGTTCGCGATCATCACGCCCGCGCTGATCACCGGTGCGACCGCAAACCGGCTCAAGCCCTTGGGCTGGGCCGTTCTGCTCGTGCTGTGGTCGATCATCGTCTACCCCCCGATTGCGCACTGGCTCTTCAATCCCGAAGGCTGGTTGGCGCTCCGCGGAGCTCAGGACTGGGCCGGCGGAATTGTCGTCCACGCATCCGCCGGCGCCGCCGCCCTGGCAATCTTGCTGGTGGTCGGCAAACGTCCGGGATGGCCCAACGCCGAGGCAGTCCCGCACTCGGTGCCTCTGGCGTTGATCGGCGCAGGCATCCTGTGGTTCGGCTGGTTCGGATTCAACGCAGGCGACGGATTGGCCGCCGATGGTGTTGCGGCACAAGCCTTGATGAACACTCACATCGCCGCAGCGGGCGGCATGGTCGTCTGGCTCGTCATCGAAAGGTATACCGAGGGCAAGGCCACGGCGATCGGTGGAATCACCGGCGCGGTAGCCGGTCTCGCGACCGTCACCCCCTGCGCCGGCTTCGTCAGCACCTTCTCCGCGTTGGCGATCGGCGCGCTTGCCGGACTGGTCTGCCACTTCGCGCTCGCGCTCAAGTCGATCTTCAAGTTCGACGACGCGCTCGACGTCATCGCGGTCCACTTCATCGGCGGCATCCTCGGTTCACTCCTTCTCGGTTTGTTCGGCGAAAAGGCGATCAATTCGATCGGCCGCGACGGACTCTTCTTCGGCGGCGGCGCAGGACTACTCGGCGAGCAGGCGTTGGCGTTGATCGTCGTCATCGCTTTCTCGTTCGTGGTGACCTGGCTGATCGCCACGGGCATCGAGAAGACCATCGGTCTCAAGCTGGCTCCGAAAGACCAGGTGGACATCGACCGTCGTCAGCAAGGCATGGACGCGTACCGCTACAACGCCGCATTCGTCGACGCCGGTGGTGCGCCGCAGACCAGCGGGTTCGACTCGGGGGTCCTGGTCGAGGGGGCAAAACTTGTTCCGAACCTCGGCGCCCCGAAGCACGAACTCATCACGGCGGTATTGCAGACCATCGAGTCCGAGAAGCTTCGGGAGGCGCTGCTGGCTGCCGGAGCGGAATCGATAGTCGTATCGGAAGCGCATGTCTCCGCGAGCGACTCGGCCTCTCTCAAGTTTCGCGGGCAACGCAACGACGTCGTGTTCACGGAGCGGTTGCGTGTCGAGGTGCTGGTCGCCTCGGAACATGCCCAGGCGGTTCTGGACGCGATCAACGAGTACTCGGGCGGCAGGAGGAGCGGTTTCGTCCAGCAGGCGGCCGAACCTCTCACCGAAGCGACGGAACAGGGGAGCTGACATGTATTCGACGACAGGGAGTTACCGCATGATCGACAAGGAGCGTTCGGAATGCATCTGACACCGCGAGAACTCGACAAGCTGACAATTCTCATGTTGGCGGATGTCGCACTGAGGCGAAAGGCAAAGGGGCTCAAACTCAATCATCCGGAGTCCGTCGCAGTCATCACTGCAGCCGCTCTGGAGGGAGCTCGGGAGGGCAAGACACTCGAGGAGGTCATGGCCGACGCATCGCACGCCTTGACGGTCGACGACGTGATGGAAGGTGTCGCGGAGATGATTCCGCGTGTGCAGGTCGAGGCGGTGTTCCTCGACGGTAGCCGGCTCGTCACCGTGCACTCTCCGATCCAGTAGCCCGACCGAGATGTCAGGAGCACTCCAAGATGGCAAGCAAATCAACGAAGAAGGATTCCGGCGGCGAGAAGAAAGTGCCGGTCGGCGGATATGTGTTGCGGGACGAGCCGATCGAACTGAACGAGGGTCGTCCGCGTTTGAAGCTGCGGGTCCGAAATACCGGTGACCGTCCCATCCAGGTGGGTTCGCACTATCACTTCATGGAAGTCAATCGCGCGTTGTCGTTCGATCGTGAACAGTCCTTCGGCTGGCGCCTCGATATTCCCGCGGGCACTGCGGTCAGATTCGAGCCGGGCGACGAGAAGGAAGTGACGTTGGTGCCGTTCGGCGGCAAGCAACGGGTTCAAGGCTTCAACGGACTTGTCGACGGTTGGGCGCCGACCCACGCTGCCTACCGGCCGAGGCTCCCCGGAGCCGTCCAGCGTGCCGAAGAACTCGGCTTCCTGTCCGAACCTCAAACCGACTGATTCTCGTTCACGGCGGACGAAGGAGAGCAACACCCATGACAAGCATTTCGAGACAAGAGTATTCAGGTCTGTTCGGGGTCACCACGGGTGACCAGATCAGACTGGGCAATACCGACCTGTACATCGAGGTCGAGGAAGATCTTCGAACCATCGGAGACGAGTCGATCTACGGCGGCGGCAAGACGCTGCGCGACGGCATGGGCCAGGATCCGGAGTCGTGCAGCATCGACGGTGCCCTCGACCTCGTGATCACCAACGTGGTCATCGTCGATGCAACCATCGGCGTCGTCAAGGCAGACGTGGGAATCAAGGACGGGAAGATCGTCGGCTGGGGCAAGGCGGGAAACTCCAGCACGATGGAAGGCGTCACTCCGGGGCTGACGACCGGTCCGGCGACCGACGCGATCTCCGGTGAGCAGATGATTCTCACTGCTGCCGGCATCGATCCACACGTGCACCTCGTGTCACCGCAGCAGGCGTATCACGCGCTCAGTGGGGGAGTGACCACGCTGATCGGTGGCGGCATCGGCCCGACCGACGGAACCAACGGCACCACCATCACTTCCGGCATCTGGAACATGGAGATGATGCTCAAGGCCAACGAGGGTTTGCCGGTCAACGTCTGCATGCTGGGCAAGGGCAACTCGTCCGGGCATCAGTCCCTGGTCGAACAGATCAAGGCCGGTGCGGCCGGTCTGAAGGTCCACGAGGACTGGGGCGCAACCCCGGCCACGATTCGTGAGTCTCTGCGGGTGGCAGACGAAATGGATGTTCAGGTCGCCATTCACACGGATACGCTCAACGAGGCCGGCTACGTCGAGGACACCATCGCGGCCTTCGAAGGACGCACGATTCACACCTATCACAGCGAGGGCGCGGGTGGCGGACACGCACCCGACATTCTGCGGGTGACGGGAGAGGACAACGTACTTCCGGCGTCGACCAACCCGACGTTGCCGTACGGCATCAACACTCAGGCCGAACTCTTCGACATGATCATGGTCTGTCACAACCTCAATCCCAAAGTGCCCTCGGATGTTTCTTTTGCCGAGTCCCGCGTTCGCGCCGAGACGATCGGTGCCGAGAACGTACTGCAGGACATGGGCGTCATCTCGATGTTCTCGAGTGACTCACAGGCGATGGGCCGCGTCGGAGAAAACTGGCTACGCGCGATCCAAACAGCGGACTGCATGAAGCGGTCCCGCGGGAAGCTGCCCGAGGATTCGCCGACGCACGACAACTTCCGCGTGTTGCGTTACGTCGCGAAGGTCACGATCAATCCCGCGTTGACGTTCGGTCTTTCGCATGTGGTCGGGTCGATCGGTGTCGGGAAGATGGCGGATCTTGTTCTCTGGGAGCCCGCATTCTTCGGTGCGAAGCCGAAGACGATCATCAAGAACGGTCTGATCAGCTGGCACGCCATGGGAGATCCGAATGCGTCGCTCCCGACACCACAACCGGTGATCTACCGGCCGATGTTCGGTGGATTCGGCAAGGCGTTGCCGCAGAGTTCGGTCTCGTTCGTCTCGCGAGCGGCGCTCGACGACGGCATCAAGGATCGACTCGGACTCGAACGTCAGGTTGTTGCTGTCGAGGGAACCAGAACAGTCACCAAGCGTGATCTGGTTCGCAACTCGGCCACTCCGGAAATCAAGGTGGACCCGGAGACCTTCGCGGTGACTGCGGACGGCGTCCACGCATACGTCGAACCTGCCGAATCCATTCGCTTGAACCAACTTTACTTCTTCAGTTAGGGGTCTCCTGTGTCGGGAACAATCACACACACGCACGGCGCCGATGCGACGCCACACACGCACGGCGAGATGACCGCGCCGAGCGGAAAGCCGACGCGAATCGACGCGCTGCTCGGGAAGGAGACCGACGAGGAGTGGGTCGGTCGACTCGACAATGCGGTAGTCGACGTCTTGTCGCTCGATCAGTGGGAAGCGCAGAAGAGTCGGCTACGACGCACCACGATCGGTGGCCGTGAATTGGCCGTCTCGCTCGATCGGGGTATTCAGTTGCAGGACGGCGACATTCTGCTGTGGGACGAGCCGGCGAACACCGTCGTCGTGGCCAGGATCAACCTCAAGGACGTGTTGGAGATCGACCTGAGCGCACTGGTCGACGTCACGCCCGAGAAGATGATTCAGACGTGCCTGGAGTTGGGACATGCCGTGGGCAACCAGCACTGGCCTGCCGTGGTGAAGGGAATGAAGGTCTACGTTCCGTTGACGGTCGACAAGGCGGTCATGGGCTCGGTGATGCGGACACATGCTTTCGAGGGCATCGAGTACACCTTCATCCCGGGTGCCGAGGTCATTCCCTACATCGCTCCACACGAGGCACGCCGTTTGTTCGGTGCGGCCGCTCGTGAGGGCGAGGGGCATACCCATGACCCTCTCGTCTGAGGGATCCGGGCTCAGCATCAACCGCGCGATGCGGATGATGCAGTTTTCCGATTCCATGTTCCCGGTCGGTTCCTTCTCGTTCTCCAACGGTTTGGAATCGGCCGTGGCGCAGGGAATTGTCACCGACGGTCCGTCGCTGCGGGAGTTCGTACTCTCGGCGGCGCATCAGGGGGCGACGTGCGACGGTATCGCCGTACTCGCAGCGCACCGGGGCGCGACAGCCGGTGACTTCTCGGCGATCCTCGCCGCCGATCATGCAGTGATCGAACGCAAGCTCAACGAAGAAGCACGCACGATGAGTACCCGGATGGGTAAGAAGTTGGCCGAACTCGGCGGGCGCTTGGCCGGTGAGACCCTGTTCAACAAGTGGTTGGCCGCGATCGCATCGGGGGAGACGCCGGGTACCTACCCCGTCGGCCTCGGAATTGCTTTCGCGGAGATGGGTTCTCCGGAGGAGGACGCTTTCACGGTCAATCAGTACGGTGTCGCGATGACGTTGCTCGGCGCTGCCCTTCGCATCGTCCGAGTAGATCACCTTGCGACACAGGAGATTCTGTTCGAGGTCAATCAGAGCGCCGGCCGTGAGTACGCGGCAGTGCGTGACTACGGACTCGACGACATGTCCAATTTCGCCCCGATGATCGACATTCTGGCTGCGGTTCACGTCAAGGCGCACGTCCGAATGTTCATGAACTAGAAGGAGAAAGATGAAGAAGACAACGCGCATCGGAATCGGCGGACCCGTGGGTTCGGGTAAGACCGCACTCATCGAGGCGATCACGCCGGAGTTCATCAAGCGGGGCACCAGCGTTCTGATCATCACCAACGACGTGGTCACCACCGAAGATGCCAAGCACGTGCGTAAGGCTCTCAAAGGTGTTCTCGTGGAGGAACGCATTGTCGGCGTCGAGACGGGTGCCTGCCCACACACCGCCGTTCGCGAAGACCCGAGTATGAATCTCGCGGCCGTCGAGGACATGGAGAAGACGTTCCCGGACACCGACGTGGTCTTCATCGAAAGTGGTGGCGACAACCTCACACTGACGTTCAGCCCTGCTTTGGTCGACTTCTTCATCTACGTCATCGACGTAGCCGCAGGCGACAAGATTCCGCGCAAGAACGGTCCGGGAATCTCGCAGTCCGACATCCTGGTCATCAACAAGACCGATCTCGCACCGTACGTCAACGCAGATCTCGGAGTCATGGATCGCGACTCCAAGGGAATGCGGGGAGACAAGCCGTTCGTCTTCACCAATTGCATGACAGGGGAAGGCATCAAGGACGTGGTGGACCTCATCGTGCACGGAGTCCTCTTCGACGAAGAGGAAGTGGGAGCGAGCGCACCTTGAGCGCACCGCCCGTCCCGGGAGCATCGCGAGCGCTCCCGGGGCCGATCCCGACCATCCCGGAACTCGACCAGTACCAGGACCAACCGAAGCAGGCCCCGGCCGGCAAGGTCGGGAAGACCGGCGTTCTCGAGATGCGATTTGTCGACCGTGGCGACAAGACGATTCTGCGGGACATGTACCGCAAGACACCGCTGCTGGTTCAGCAGGCGCTGTACTGGGACGAAGCGTTGCCGACCATGCCGTGCGTCTACATGATTTCCACGTCCGGCAGTGTGTTGCAAGGCGATCGACTGTTCCTCACCATCGAGATGGAGCCGGGTTCCCTCGCGCACGTGACCACTCAGTCGGCCACGAAGGTCCACCGGATGGATGCCAATCACGCGTCGCAACTCCAGAAAGTGGTGCTCGCGGAGAATTCGTATCTCGAACTGATGCCGGGGGTGACGATTCCGCACCGCAACGCGAGGTACTACGCGCGCACCGACATCACGGTGGATCCGACTGCAACGCTGTTGTTCTCGGAGATCGTCATGCCAGGTCGTAAGTACCACGACGGCGGAGAGATGTTCGTCTACGACCTGTACTCCACAATGATCAAGGCGGAGCGTCCGGACGGGGAGAACCTCTTCACCGAGAAGCTGGTGATCGAACCGGCACGTTTTCCCGTGCGATACGGCGGAATCATGGGTGATCACGACGTGTTCGGCAATGTCATCTTGTTGACACCGAAAGAGCATGCCGACGCGATTCTCGAAGAGGTAGTTCCGGGCCGTGACGGCAAGGTCGTTTCCGGAGCGAGTCGGCTACCGAACGACGCCGGTCTCATCTTCAAAGTCCTCGGTCCGGAGAGCGAACCCGTCAAGGCAAAGGTTCGTGATTTCTGGGCTCTGGTGCGAAAGGCAGTTCTGGACACCACCATTCCGCCCGTCCCGCTCTGGGGATGACGCGGATCGCCGGAGAAGGATCGAGGGACGTGCGATGACCACCATCACCAAGCCGTGGGACGACGTCGCGGACAAGAACGTCGTGCTCAGATTCATCGACACGAATCTCAAAGGCTCCGGGCAAGTGATGTTTCAGGGCAATGCGCTGACCGGGCTGCTGTTTCTGGTCGGCATCTTCTGGGGCGCGATAGCCGCGGACACGATCACCGTCGCGATCGGTGCCGTGGTGGGTCTGGTGGTATCCACCGTCACCGGCATGATGCTGCATTCTGACGACGATTCGATGCGTATCGGCCTGTACGGGTACAACGGAATTCTTGTGGGAGCTGCCTTTCCGACATTCCTTGCCGGTGGCGTGATGCTGTGGATCTACCTCGTGGTGGGAGCTGCTGCGTCGACCATCGCGTTCCTGGCGGTTGCCAATGTCTTCAAGACGTGGGGCGTACCGGCACTGACATTTCCGTTCAACCTCGTCAACTGGTTCTTTCTCCTCGCGGCATTCCAGTTCTTGCGGATCGAAACGTCGGACCTCAGCGCGGGCCAGTTTCCGCAACACATCGGGGACGCGTCGGTTCATGCCGACATCACGTTCAGCTTCCTGTGGGACACGCTGTTCCGCAACGTCTCCCAGATCTTTCTGATCAACAACACCGTCACCGGCATCATCTTCGTGATCGCGCTGCTGGTCGCGTCACGCTGGGCGGCGTTGTTCGCGCTCATCGGTTCCGCGATAGCGATGGGTGCGGTGCTGGCGCTGGGTGCCAACACCGTAGACGTCGGCAACGGTCTTTACGGGCTCAGTTCGGTGCTGACGGCAATCGCTCTGGGGTCGGTGTTCTACAACCCGTCGTGGCGTGTGTTCGTCTACACCGTCTTCGGCGTGCTGGTGACTGTTGTCATCCACGGCACGCTGGTATCGGCCTTCGCCCCGATTGGCCTGCCCGCCGGGACGGGCCCGTTCGTCTTCGCTACATGGCTGTTCCTGCTGCCGAAGAAGAAATTCGTTCCCATCCAGCACGACACCATCGAGGGCGGAGCGGCCGAGGGCAAGGATTCGATCGCGAAGGCGAACGGCTGAGCATGGTTTGGTCAGACTTCAGTCGCATCGAGGTCGCGTCTGGCTAAGGTAACGAAATCGTCTGAGTGAAGAGTCATCTCGCCAAGTCGGGAAAAGCTAGATCCGTACATCTCGTCCACCACGGTCACATCGCTACCTGGCTGGGCAGCCGAAGAAAGGGCAATGACAACTCCGTTTACTATGTCGAGTTCGTTCTCGAGATAGCGTGCGATGGCCCCTGATCCGACGATCATGGCTTTAAGGCTGGAGCTTCGAAGTTGGTTTGTAGCGTCGTTCAGGATACCTTGGTTGGCGTAGAATAGCTGGCTATTTTGAGGTGCGGGATTGGCACGACACACCTGTCCGATCCAGGAGTAAGCCGAATATGCTGCAATCCAATTCGATCGAGCCGCCCAGTAGATCCCGTAAGATTCTTGTCTTTTGGACTTCAGGAAATCTCTGGAGGCGTTCTTTTCTTGCTTTATCGCGATCTCCCACGCGAGATTTTCTTTCTGCGTTTCTGTTCGCTTCGTGACGTGGATGTTGTATGCGCCCACAAGGGCGCCGATCACCGTAGTCAGCAGTAGGAGAGAGAACTGATTGCTGTTCATTGTTCGATTGCCCCCGCCGGTTTGATTCGTTCACGTATCTGGCCATGCCGTCGTGAAATTACCGTCTACCACCGACACCGTCGGGCAGTCCCATTCGACTTAGAACTTAACCAATAGATCGTTCCGCTATGGCACCCTCGCGAACCGGTATCGCTCGAGTATTGTCTGGCCTCCGGTAGTCGGGCATGGTCGAAGCATGACCGTGCAGGTAGTTGTGATGGGTGTGGCCGGTGCTGGAAAGAGCACCGTGGCAGTAGGTCTCGCCACGTCTCTCGGAGCAGACTTCGTCGACGGTGACGATCTCCATCCCGAGTCCAATGTCGCCAAGATGCGTTCGGGGACACCGTTGACCGACGAAGATCGCGTGCCGTGGCTCGACGCGATCGCGGCCTGGTTGTCCGGGCGTGCCGATGCGGGACGAACAGGCGTCGTTGCCTGTTCGGCTCTGCGGAAGGACTATCGGGACCGGTTGCGCCCGGACGGTCTTGACGTGCAGTTCGTCCACCTGGACGGTGAATTCGAGACTATCTCCGCACGTATGCGTTCCCGCGCCGGGCACTTCATGCCGGAGAGTCTGCTCATCTCCCAGTTCGAGGCTCTCGAACCGCTTACGGACGACGAGCGCGGCATCACGCTGAATGTCGTATCCAAACCGAGCACACTGGTGGGCGAGGCAGTCGACTACATCCATACATCTCAGAGGAGCGTCACAGCGTGAGTAGCACCGCAAGCCCCGGCCCGTTCGACATTTCCGGGAAGGTCGCGCTGGTGACGGGTTCGAGCCGAGGCATCGGCTCGGCCCTCGCTACTGGTCTCGCCGAGGCGGGTGCGGTAGTGGTGCTCAACAGCCGAAATGTCGACGTGCTCGAAGCCGAGCGTCGACGCATCGCCGACGCGACCGGTGCAACGGTGCACGCATTCGCTTTCGACGTCACCGATTCGGCTGCCGTCCGGGATGCGGCGACACGCATCGAGGCGGAGGTCGGCCCGGTCGAGATCGTTGTCAACAACACCGGCGTGCAGCACCGTGCCCCGCTTCTCGAGTTCGGCGACGACGACTTCCGGCGTGTCATGGACACCAACCTGACCAGTGCGTTCTACGTCGGACGTGAATTCGCCCGAGCCATGGTCGAGCGCGGACACGGGAAGATCGTCAATATCTGCTCGGTGCAGAGCGAGCTCGGCCGAGCGGGAATCGCACCGTACGCGGCCAGTAAGGGCGGGCTCAAAATGCTCACTCGCGGAATGTGCGCCGACTGGGCACCCTTCGGTTTGCAGATCAACGCGATCGCACCGGGATACTTCGACACCGAACTGACCTCTGCGCTGGTCAACGATCCGGAGTTCACCGCGTGGCTCGCCAAGCGGACACCCGCCGGACGCTGGGGCCGTACCGAGGAGCTGATCGGGTCGCTACTGTTCTTGGCATCCCCGGCTTCGGATTTCGTCAACGGTCAGATCCTCTACGTCGACGGCGGAATGACGGCCGTCGTCTGATTGTCCGCTGTTAGATCGTCCGCTACTCGAACAGAAAGCACCCACATGACAGACGCCAGCGCCCCTCGCATCCACCTCGGTCCCGTCGAGGATCCTCACGTCGCCGACGGAATACGCCGAGCCGGTGGAGTTCTCGTTCCACTGGCAGAAGCCGAGGGCGTCGTGTGGGTACAGGGGCCGGAGACGTTCCCGTCGGCGCTACCCGATTCGGTTCGCTGGGTGCAGTTGCCGTTCGCCGGGATCGAGCCCTGGTTCGACGCCGGGGTGATCGACGACAAGCGGGTCTGGACGTCTGCTGCCGGAGCGTACGCGGGCAATGTTGCCGAACATACGATGATGCTTCTCCTCGCCGGAGTTCGCTCTCTCCCCGAACAATTGGCAGCGCAGTCGTGGCGCAAGGAAGAGTTCGACCCGCGGGTGGGCACTTTGCAGGGCTCGACAGTGGCGATCATCGGTTGCGGCGGAATCGGCCGTGCGTTGATCCCGTACCTCGCCGCGTCCAAAGTCAAGGTCATCGCGATCACCCGCTCCGGGACCCCCGTCGAAGGCGCTTCCGAAACGCTCTCAGCCGATCGCACCGGCGAAATCTGGTCCAAGGCTGATCACTTCGTGATTGCAGCACCGTCGACATCCGCGACGCGGCATCTGGTCGGCAAGGCCGAACTGGACCAGATGTCGGAGTCGAGCTGGATCGTGAACATCGCGCGTGGCACCCTCGTCGACACGGACGCATTGGTCGACGCCCTCGAAGCCGGTTCGATCGGCGGGGCGGCACTGGACGTCACCGATCCCGAGCCGTTGCCGGACGGGCATCGGTTGTGGAAGCTGCCCAACGCGATCATCACTCCACACGTCGCCAACCCGGCTACGACGCTCACCCGCGTCCTGGCAGATCACGTTGCAACCAACGTGGCCCGGTTCGCCGCAGGTGACGACCTCACCGCTGTGATCGATCCGTCGGCGGGCTACTGACCGCTCGCGTTGGTTCCCTTCACATAGTCGGCCACGACGGTGCGCAGAACATCGCGCACCGCCTCGGCCGGTTTGGAGAGGGGCTGATTGGCCGGGGTGCCAAGGGAGACATGCACTTCGATGCCCGGCTCGATGCGTCGTAGCTCGAGGGCTTCGACGTCCATGACCCTGCGGGCCACCGACCACGGCAGGACCGTCGCACCCAATCCGGTGCGTACGGCCTCGGACAGAGTCATCACCGATTCCACTTCGGCCACGACGTTCGGTTGCTGCTCTGCGCGGTCGAAAGCCTGCTCCACCACCTTGCGGATGGTGTGCATCCGACCCGGAAGCAATAGCGGCAGTTCGGCGATCTCGGACAGGGAGATGTCGGATCCCGATTCGCCTGCCAGTCCGGTACCGAACGGCGCGACCACCACCAACTCCTCGGTGAGCAAGCGCTCGAATGTCACACCCTTGATCGGGCCGGCGTCGTACAACAACGCCAGATCCATGCGACCGGTCATCATCGCTTCGCTGAGCACACCACCGAAGTTCTCGTTGATGTGCAACAAGATATTCGGATGCTGCTCGCGCACACGGGCCAAGAGCGGCAACGCAATTGCCGTCGCGGTGCTGTACGGGGCGAGGCCGACGGAGACGCCACCCGCCAGCGCCCGTCCGACCACGGACACCTCGGCCTGAGCACTCTCCACCTGACGCAGAATCACCTGAGCATGCCGATAGAGTGCATGCCCCGCATCGGTCGGTTCGACACCCTGTTTGCTGCGGATCAGGAGTTGCTGACCGAACTGCGTTTCCAGCGATGTCATCTGTTGGCTCAGGGCGGGTTGTGCGATGTGCAGGATGTCGGCGGCTCGGGTGATGCTGCCGGCATCGACAATTCGTACGAACGAGTAGAGCCTTCTCGTGTCCATGCTGTGCAAACTACCAGCTCAACGGACATATCGAATTCCGATCACCCCAACGCGAAACGGTATTAACAACCCTTTGGTGTTCCTGAGTAGCGTCCCAGAAACACCGAAGTCGACACACAGAACTTCGACAGTCGGACCAACCACGGGCAACGGCGCCCGTACGAACAAGTAAACGAACCGGAAGGACCGAAATGGCAACCAGCATCGATCTTGTCGCCGATCTCGGCGAAGGATTCGGCACGTGGACCATGGGCGCCGACGATGCTCTGCTCGACACGCTGACTTCGGCCAACATCGCTTGTGGATTCCATGCAGGCGATCCACGAACCATGGACGCGACCGTTCGGGGGTGCGTATCCCGCGGTATCGGAATCGGCGCGCATCCGAGTTTTCCGGACCTCGCCGGATTCGGCCGTCGCGCGATGGATCTCAGCGAGAACGAGGTCCGAACCGACGTGCTGTTCCAACTCGGCGCCCTTCATGCCTTTGCAGTCGCGAACGGAACGTCGTTGTCGCACATCGCTCCCCACGGCAAGCTCGGGAATCTTGTTGCCGTACGCCAGGATTACGCCCGCGCCGTCGTCGATGCGGTCACGGCCTTCGATCCGTCGTTGATCGTGCTCGCCCAGGACGGGGCGTTGGCCGACGAGGCGACTGCCCGCGGATTGTGCGTCGGCATCGTCGGAATCGCGGATCGCGCATACAACTCCGACGGAACTCTCGTGGCCCGCAGCGAGCCGGGAGCAGTGATTCACGATGTCGACGTTCTGGTCGAACGGACCGTTCGGATGGTGGTCGAGGAAGTCGTCGAAGCTGTGGACGGCACGTTGATCCCGGTTGTCGCCGACACGGTCCTCGTGCACGGTGACAACCCCGGTGCCGTCGCGAATGCGAAAGCGATTCGCGCCGCGCTCGAGGCCGCCGGTGTCACCATTGCGCCGCTGGCCCAGGTCGTGGCGTCACGGCGGGCCCGTGATGTCGGGTGTTCCGCGTGAAGACCTACGTCGCCGACTGTGGTGACGCCGCCGTTCGCGTCAATGTCAGCGGCGGGACCGCCGAGCAGAACTGGAACACTGTCCGATCGATCGCCGCACGATTCGATCTCGGTGCCGACGGCATCGTCAGCGTCATCCCGACGTACGACGCCCTTCTGGTCGAGTTCGACAACCTCCTCACCGACCACGACGCCGTCCGCGGCCTGGTTCGCGAAGCAACGACTATCCCCCGACCGCTGGAAGGTGAACCTCGGACGTTCGAGATCCCCGTCGTCTACGGGGGCGAACACGGCCCGGACCTGGGTGAGACAGCGCGGTTCCTCGGCGTCACCGAAGCCGAAGTGGTGCGCCTTCACTCCGCAGCCCCGTTGGTCATGCGTTGCTACGGCTCACCCGGCGGCGCCCCGATGCTCGACGGCCCGGCGTTCGGCCTTCCCATCCCGCGTCGATCGAGCCCGCGACCGCACGTCGCGGCCGGTTCCGTTGCGGTGGCCGGACGTCAGGCAGTCGTTTCGGCCAGGCCTGCGCCCGGTGGTTGGGCAGTGATCGGCCGGACCCCGCTCATCTTGGTCGATCCGGCGTCGGAGCAGATTTCTGCCTACCGCCCGGGCGATCTGTTCGTCTTCCGTGCGATCGACGCCGATCGATGGGATGAATTCGACGGTCGCTCGCTCCTGCCCGTAGGGGGTGATCCCCATGGCTGAGACCGTCACCGTCCAGACTCCCGGAATCAGCTCCGTCCAGGATTTGGGGCGTGGATCGGCGTCGCAATTCGGTCAGGCGACGGGCGGCGCAGCCGACCAGATCAGCGCGGAGATCGCCAACGCGTTGGTGGGTAGTAGGCGCGAGGCCCCGCTGCTGGAGCTGACGGCCCTCGACTTTTCAGCGTCGGCGTCCACGGATCTGCTGATCGCCGTCACGGGTGCACCCGCAACGGTGACCGTGGACGGACATCGGCAACCGCAGTGGGAACCGATCGTCTGGCGAGCCGGTCAGCGGCTTGCCGTCACGGGAATCCACGACGGATTGCGCGTCTACGTCGCCGTCCACGGAGAGCTGGCGGCCGACTACCTCCTGGGCAGCTGCGCTCCCGACCAGGTCCTCGGATTCGGCCGTCACTTGACCGCGGGGGAGACGCTGGTCGTCGACACCGACTGCCCGCCGATCGACCACCCGGTCTTCCGGCTACCGCTGTTCCGGTTGCTGCCCGACCGACCGTCCTTCGGCAACGTGTGGACGCTCGACGTGACCGACGGCCCCGACATCGAAGACTTCGGTGAGAGCGGAGCCGCGCTGTTCGGCACCGAATTCGTCGTGGGCGATCAGAGTAATCACATCGGGCTGCGGCTGGCACCTACCGATCAGCAGCCGCTCCCACAGCGCACCAGCACCGGCGAGGTCCTCTCTCGCGGCGTCCCCATCGGCGCCGTCGAAGTGCCCGCAGGCAACGAGCTTCTGGTCCTGCATCGAGGTAGAGGCGTCACCGCCGGCTATCCGGTGCTGGCCGTCATCACCACCGTTTCGCTCTCACAGCTGGGACAGGCCCGACCCGGGCACCGCGTCCGATTCCGGAACTGCAGCGTCGCAACGGCGGTTGCAGAGCACCGCGAACAGCAGCACCGCATCGCCTTGCTGAGGCGGCGTGTGCAGAACGTATTCACCACCCTCCGAATACCTCTTCACACCTCGGAAGCCCGAGTACCGAGCCACGTCGGCACCACACGCCCCGCGAGCGCTCCGCGCCGCGCGTCTATTTTGGAGACAGCATGACCAACACCATCGAAGCGGTAGACGGCCAGGTAGCCGACCCGCGCAAGGTCCGGAAAGTCGTCGCAGCGGGCTGCGTCGGCATCTTCGTCGAGCTCTACGACAACGGTGTCTTCGCGTTCATGGCGACGGCACTGGCCATCGTGTTCTTCGACGTGTCGAAGTCGAGCGACGCGCTGATGCTGGTGTTCGCCGGCTACGCGGTCTCGTTCTTCGTTCGGCCCCTCGGCGCGGTGGTCTGCGGCATCCTCGGCGACCGGATCGGTCGACAGAAGATGTTGGTGTTCGTCATCATGCTGATCAGCGTGGCGACCGCCGGTATCGGCTTGCTGCCCACCTACGCGGCCATCGGTATCGCGGCACCGGCACTGCTGATCTTCCTGCGGATCGTGCAGGGATTCTCCGTCGGTGGTGAAGCGGCCGGCGCCATGACGTTCCTCGCCGAACACGCCCCGGAAGGCAAGCGCGGCTTGATCACGAGCTACGCGCAGATCGCGTCGTTCCTGGCCCTGCTGACCGGAACGATGATCGCGTTTGCCATGTCGCCGTGGCTCAATGCCGAAGCGATCAACGGCGGCGGACTCGCATCGTGGGCGTGGCGCATCCCGTTCCTCATGGCCATTCCGATGGGAATCATCGGCTGGTATATCCGCCGCGCGATCTCCGATACCCCGAACTTCGAGCGGCTCAAGGAATCCGGCGGTTTGTCGCGCAATCCGCTCAAGGAAGCATTCTCCACTCCCGAGCACCGCCGCGCCATGATCCTCGCCCTGTTCATCCCCCTGATGAACGGTTCCGGCTACTACGTTCTGTTCTCGTACATGCCCACGTTCCTCAAAGGCGATCAGATCGGATTCTCCACCGGGACGGCGCTTCTCGTCACTGCCTCCAGCCTGGTCGCGATCTGCTTCGCGATTCCGTTCATGGGTGCTCTCTCCGACCGGATCGGTCGCAAGAAGGTCATCGCCGGTGCTGCTGCTGCAATGGCGATCGGAGCGATCCCCTGCTACGCCATGATCGTGACCGGCAACGTCGGCCTCGCCGTTCTCGGTGCATGCCTCATGGCAGTGATTTTCGCCGGGCACACAGCCGTCATCCACATCCTGATCGTCGAACTGTTTCCCACGCGGGTTCGCTACTCCGCCTACGGTTTGGGCTACAACATCTCGTCCGCACTCTTCGGTGGTACCGCACCGTTGTTGATGACCTGGTTGATTCCCGAATTCGGTATCTACGTTCCGGCCTTCTACGCGGTCATCACCGCAATCGGCACGCTGATCGCGGTCAGCACCATCACCGATCGCGCCCACGTCCCGCTTCGCGACACTCTGTGACTTCTCGCGTGAGTCACTCCTGATCCGGCCCGGTGGTCGCCTGCAGTCCGCGGCGGCCGCCGGGTCATACCAATTTCTTCCTGTAGGAGCACACAAATGCCTTTCTCCGATTACCGCACAGCACTCGTCACCGGCGCCAACACCGGAATGGGTGCCGCCGTCACCGAGATGTTCACCAAGCGCGGACTGACGGTCTACGGCGTCGCCCGCAATGCCGACAAGCTCGGTGAGGTTGCCGATCGCACCGGAATGATCCCTCTGCCCGTGGACATCACCGACACCGCCGCGCTCGCAGAAGCTGTCGGCGGACTGGAGATCGACATCCTCGTCAACAACGCGGGGGTGTCCGCAACCGGAAATATTCTCGACGCCGAAGAAGCATCGGTCGACGCGATGGTAGACGTGAATCTTCGTGCGGTGCTGCACCTGTGTCGCATTCTGTTGCCGGGAATGGTGCAGCGCGATCTCGGTCACGTCGTCAACATCAGCTCGATCGCCGGCCTGTACAACTTCTACGGCCACACTGCCTACCACGCGACCAAGGCTGCGGTGCACCAGATTTCGCGCCAGCTGCGAAACGACTGCATCGGCAAGCGGATTCGAGTGACCGAGATCTGCCCCGGCCGGGTCGAGACCGAGATCTTCGGTCGCAACCTCGGCGGCACGCCCGAAGCCATGAAGGAAGCGTGGGAGACCTTCTACGAAGGCTACGAATCCATTACCACCAAGGACATCGCGGATACCATCGAGTTCGCGATCGACGCCCCTGGTCACGTCAATCTGGGTCTCATCGAGGTGCTCCCCACCTTCCAGGTGCCCGGTGGCCTCGACTTCATCCGTCGCAACGACTGAGAGAGCGCATCATGAGTTTTGTACTTCCGGAAACGACGCTCGGAGTGATGGCCCATGCGGCAGGTGACCTGCGGGTCGAGCATGTTGCGTTGACTGCGCCGACCGCCGAGCAGGCAGTGATCGAGATCGCCTACGGCGGTGTGTGTGGATCAGATCTGCACTACTGGACGCACGGCGCGGCGGGGGAGTCGATTCTGAAGGCGCCGATGCTGCTCGGTCACGAGGTGGTCGGCACGGTCGTGACGGCCGCGGCCGACGGAACTGGGCCGGCAGTCGGAACTTCCGTGGCCGTACACCCCGCAACGCCCGGTGGGACCGCTCCTCGGTTCCCGAGCGATCGGCCCAACCTCTCACCCTGCTGCACATACCTGGGAAGTGCAGCGCAGTACCCGCACACCGAGGGCGCCTTCGTGAAATACGCAGTGCTCCCGACGCGCATGCTCCGGGAACTGCCCGAGGGGTTGGACCTGCGGACCGCGTCGGTAGCCGAACCGGCAAGCGTTGCCTGGCACGCTGTTTCGCGAGCAGGAGACGTGCGCGGAAAGAAAGCGCTGGTCGTCGGCTGCGGACCCATCGGCGCACTGGTCGTGGCCGTGCTCAAACGAGCAGGCGCGCAGTCGATCACTGCGGTCGACATGCACGATGTTCCGCTGCAGATCGCGTCGACGCTCGGTGCGGATCGGGTTCTGAAGGCCACCGACGCCGAGGCCGTCGCCGCATCCGATGCCGACGTGGTCATCGAGTGCACGGGCAATCATCGCGGGCTCGAATCCGCTATCCGCGGGGCGACGCGCGGTGGACGGGTGGTCATGCTCGGGCTTCTTCCGTCCGGCCCTCAACCGGTACACATCTCGCTGGCGATCACGCGAGAGTTGGAGTTGGTGGGCTCATTCCGCTTCAACGACGAAATCGACGAGGTGCTTCTCGCCCTCGCCGACGGTTCGCTTGCTGTCGATGCTGTTCTCACACACGAATATCCAGTCGAGGAAGCTTTGGAAGCCTTCGCAGTGGCCAAGGATGCTTCGGTGTCGGGGAAGGTGCTGTTGCGGTTCTGAGGCCTTCGACCCTGTGCGCCTTTATTAACCGCGGGTGGTTAATAAAGGCGCACAGCAGGTTATTCGACCACCAGGCCCTTGGCTTCCAGCAGGGCAGTCAGATTGCTCACCTCGAGTGGGGTCTCGCCTCGCTTGTAACGCTCGATGTACCCGGCTTCGGCTTCGTCACGGGCACGCGAGAGTTCGATTGCCTCGGCAACCTCCTCGCGTCGGATAACGACGACGCCATCGCAGTCACCCTTGACGACGTCACCGGGATAAATGACCTGTTCTCCGAAGACCAGGGGATGGTTGATCGGGCCGAGAGATTCTTTGACGGTTCCCTCGATGTACACGTGCTTGGAGAAGACGGGGAATCCGAGTTCGCGGATCTCCCGGGTATCTCGCACTCCGCCGTCGGTGACCAGTGCCGCAATGCCGCGCGCGACACAGGCATTGGCCAGAACATCGCCGAACTGGCCGGCGGCTTGATCACCTGAAGAGACGATCAGGACGTCACCCGGCTGTGCGTAGCTGATCGCAACCTGCAGCATGAGGTTGTCGCGGGGATGGCACTTGACTGTGAAAGCGGAGCCGCAGAACTTCATGTCGCGGTCGATCGGCTTGATCGCCGGATGCAGCGAGCCCTTACGTCCCTGTGCCTCGTGAATCGTGGCTGCGGAGAATGTTCCCAGTTCGGCAATCAGGTCCTTGTCCGCGCGGTCGATCTTGGTCTTGACGTGAATCATCTTGTACTCCAGAAGGTATAAAAGATCAGGAAAGGCGTTCGACTGCGGCGGCGATCTGTGCCGCGGCTTTTTCGAGGATCGCCTCGGATGTGGCGAAGGAGATGCGGAAGTAGGGCGAAGCGCCGTAGGCCGAACCCTGAATAGTGGCAACTGACGCCTCGTCGAGGAGATAGAGGACCAGATCCTGGTCGGACTCGATCACGGTGCCGACCGGTGTCTGCTTGCCGATCAAGCCGGCGCAGTTGACGAACAGGTAGAACGCACCCTGCGGCACGATGGGTTCGAGCCCGGGGACGGCGCCGAGGAGGCGAGCCGACAGATCGCGTCGAAGTCGGTAACTCCGTACGGATTCGGTGAGGAAACTCTGGTCGCCGGTGAGGGCTTCTACTGCTGCGGCCTGGCTGATCGAGGACGGGCAGGAAGAACTTTGGCCCTGCAGTTTATTGATGGCGCCGATCAATCCGGAATTTCCGAGCCCGTATCCGAGTCGCCACCCGGTCATGGCATGAGACTTGGAAACTCCGTTCGTGACCAGTACCTGATCACGAAGGTGTGGGGCGACCTGCAGCAGACTCTCGATCGGGGCGTCGCCGAAGTTGATCTCGTCGTAGATCTCGTCGACCAACACATTTACGTGAGGATTGGCCTCGATCACCTCGGCGATGGCCTGCAACTGCTCGCGGGTGTACACCGATCCGGTGGGGTTGCCCGGGGCATTGAGAATGACCCACTTGGTATTCGGGGTGATCGTCGCGGCGAGCGCTTCGGCGGTCAGGAGGAAGTTGTCGGACTCCTTGCACTGGACGATCACCGGAGTTCCGTCGTGAGCGAGAACCATATCCGGGTAGGACACCCAGTAGGGAGCGGGAACGATGACCTCGACACCGGCTTCGACTGTCGCCATCAGAGCAAGGAAGATGACCTGCTTCGCGCCGCCGCCGACGGTGATCTGGTTGTCCGCGTACTGGATTCCGGTTCGCGAAGCCGCGCGCGCTGTGATCGCATCGCGCAGTGCGGGAATGCCGTTGACTGCGGTGTACTTGGTTTGACCGGTGTTGATCGCCGTGATCGCCGCCGACTTGATGTTGTCCGGGGTGTCGAAATCAGGCTCACCGACAGTCAGGTCGAGTATTTCGCGCCCCTGCGCCTTCAGCGCACGCACTCGTTGTGCGGCAGCCACACTCGGCGACTCCCTGATTCTGTCGACGCGCGCAGCCGGAACGAATGTCGCCATGATGGTCTGCTCCTGGGTCCGGGGTGAGCGTGGATTCCCGTCGTCGACGAGCCACAATTCTCACTCGGTGATCCGTTCGACCATAGGGTCCTACCAGGGCATCTGACCAAGACCGAACCGTTGTGGCCCGATAAGTAAACGTGATGGAGCGGTGACGGAATCAGACCGACAGAACGCGCAGATCCTCGAGACCGTCCACGACGGGAACGCGCCACGAGGCAAGCTCTTCCGGTCCCTGCTCGTCCCACAGTTCGAACAGTTCCGAATCGGTCGAGGAGATGGTGCGCTCCACCATCTCGATCAGCCAGGTGAGCCGTTCGCTGGTCAGGGCCGAGGTGAAGGAATCGAGATCGAGGTCCTGGGCGGCGGGGTCGCGTTTGCGATGGGCGCGCACGATCAACACCAATTCGAGCAAGGCGACGGCGATTTGGCCGCCGTCCACCTCAAGGTAGTCGTCCTCGAATGCCCACTCCACCGATTCGAAGGTGAAGTCACCGTGTCCGATGGACGCGATCAAATCCCCTGCACCGTCGTTATCGAACGGTCCCGATCCCCACGCGCCCACTGTCTACTCTTTTCCGATTGCCGTGTCAGCGCGCTTCGAGCGCGATCTTCGCTCCGAATCCTAGAAGAACTGTTCCGGTTATGCGCTCGAGTGCCTGTCGCACTCGGGGCTTCTCGAAGGTGCTACGCGCTCGCGAGAGAAGGACCACGTAGCCACTGAGCCACACGATGGTGATCGCTGCGTGGATGAGCACCAGCAGCGCAAGCGATGGTCCCGTCGGCCACCCGGCCGGAACCAGCTGCGGCAGCAGTCCGGTGTAGAAGACGGCGATCTTGGGGTTGAGCAGGTTGGTGGTGAAGCCCGTCTTCCACGTTCCGGCCTTCTGCGACCGTGGAGCGTCGGCATTGTGTTGCATCCGCGACGTCCGGCTCTCCCACAGTGTTCGCACACCGAGATAGATCAGATATGCAGCACCGGCGAGCTTGACGACGGTGTACGCCTCCGCCGACGCGGCCAGGATCGCCGACAGTCCGAGGACGGTCAGCAGGCCCCACACCAGAAGGCCCGAGACGATGCCGGCCGCTACCCGGAATCCGGCGGATCTGCCGGCGCCGAGAGCAGCCTGTGTCACGACGGCCATGTCGGGCCCCGGGACCAGGGTCAGTAGGGCGAGCACAGCTGTGGCGGCGAGGAGAGCGGTCAGCATGCACCAAGTATGAAGCCGGGGTGGGGAGCGTTCTCGGTCGGTGGTGTCGTCCCTGTGAACAAAGAGTGGCGCGGTGGAGTGAACTGCATGGACACGCCCGGAAACCGCTGTCGTGCCCGGCATGTTCGTCAAAGTTATGCACACTGTGGGGAAACGAAAAGATGCAGGTAGAAGGAATGACTTCGGTGTAATTCATTCTTTAGTCCACAGGTTATGCACAACTGGGAAGTGGATGTGAATGAAGTTATCCACACCTGTGTGTGCATCGGTGGAAAACTGTCCAACTCCATCGGATACCCGCGAGTAATAAATCCCAACCAGTGGGTTGACCTCGGGACGTTTGTCCTGTCCAATCGAGGGTTAGCGATAGTCGTGCGATGCTCAGGGGGCGCTTGACGGATGCGGAGATTTGGGTTTGTCGGGATTGTGTTGGTCGTGCTCGCGCTTGTTGTGGGCGGAGTGGCGTATGCCGAACCGGCGCCCGAAAATCCACCAGGAGATCTGACAGGTCAGACCGGGGCTCACATCAATCGCATCGAGCAATTGTCGCCCACTCGTAGCGCCGTGTTCGTCGATTCGCCGGCTATGCGGCGCGAGGTGCAAGTGCAGGTTCTGCATCCAGCGTCGAGTGCCGGTTCGCGCCCGTCCTTCTACCTACTCGACGGCGTCAGTGCCGGTTCGGAATCCGGATACTCCGAAAGCACCTGGACCCAGAAGACCGACATCGAAGCGTTTTTCGCCGACAAGAACGTCAACGTCGTTCTCCCCGTTGGTGGTACCGGCAGTTTCTACACCAATTGGAAGAACGACGATCCGAACCTCGGTGTGAACAAGTGGGAATCGTTTCTCGCTGAAGAGCTTCCGACGTTGATCGATTCTGTGTTCTCCGGAAATGGGACGAATGTGGTCGGTGGCGTGTCCATGGGTGCGCTCGGCGCGGCCAACCTCATCACACATCACCCGAAGCTCTACACCGGATTAGCCTCGTACAGTGGCTGTCTCGACAACTCCGAGTCGTCTTCGCAGGATTCCGTGCGGCTCACCGTGGCCAGTAAGGCAGGCGACGCCACCAACATGTGGGGCCCGGCGTCGGACCCCGACTGGCAAAAGCACGACCCGTCCACCAATGCTGAAACGCTGCGAGGAAAGACGATCTACGTTTCCTCGGGCACGGGCGCACCCGGAGAATACGACAACATCTTCACCCCGGGCGGCCTGCAGACGGCCATCGAAGGCGGACCGCTCGAGGCACTGGCAAACACGTGCACGCAACTGTTCGAGGCGAGGTTGGGGGAGTTGTCGATTCCCGCAGTGTTCGCGTATCGAAACGTCGGCACCCATTCATGGCCGTACTGGCAAGACGCGCTTCACGATTCCTGGCCGACAGTGAAGACCGCCCTGGGAATGTGAACTGGGCTGTGAGCTGAGAACTACTCGGCCAGTGCCAGTTCGAGCAACTGGAGGGCGCCGTCACGGGTCTGCGCAGCCGCGATGAACCCCGCCTTGTGGCAGAAGACCGAACTGTCGACGCCCGTCTCGGCGGCAAGGTCCGAGCCGTTCAGGCCGCGCCACGGCTCCGGCAACAGCTTTCGTGAACCGAACTTGGAGTCAGCAGGCTTGACCGTCTGAATCGACCAGCCGCCGTTGGTGTTCGGGAAGATGGTGAACAGGAGCTCCGGCTGGGCCGACGCGGCGCGGCCGTGGGGAACGAAGCGTTCCAACACGACGAAGCGCGGATCCGTTGCTTTCTCGTAGGTCTCGGTGAACTCGCGCTCGGCCGCAGCGTCGCCGGCGTACTTGGCGCGCAGGCGAATCAAGACCTGCGTTGCGAGAACCACGGCCAGCTCGAACTGGGTGTCGAACTCTTCGTCGGTGGACGAGATCGGATTGAACAGGTCCAGCACCGACGACAGATCAAAAGGCTTGGTGCCGTAGTCGTTGAGGGTGTAGATCTCCTGGCCGTTGTCGACGGCGTCGATGCCCTCGACCAGACGACTGTCGATTCGGCGGAAAACGGAGGCGTCGCCTTCGCAGAACTGCAGGCCGTATTCCTGCCAGAGCAGACCGAAAGCGGAGTACAGGATGCCGTTGCTGCGCTCGCCGGCATCGCGCTGGTGATGGTCGAAGCGACCCTCGGCCGGGTTGTAGCGACCGCCGACGTCGAGCACGATGTCCGCACTGTCGAGGACGGACTCGTCACGGCTGCGAACGACGGTGGCGTCGGGGTACAGCTGCTTGAGCAGCGATACGCCGAAGACGTCGTCTGCATGGAACTTGCCGTTATGGGTCGCGATGATCACCCGTCGAGACTAGGCAATCGAGCGGGGGGATGCCTATTCAGCCGACGGTGCGGATGCGATCGGTGGCAGGCGGCGAGACCGGGGACCCGGCTGCGAACAGGGCAGTCAAGGCGTCGAGGTCGTTGCCCGCGCCGGTCATCTGGGTGGAGTTCTTCAGTGCGGTGAAACCGTCCCCGCCCTCGGCGAGGAACTTGTTCACCACGACGCTGTAGACGCCGTCGGGGGCGATGTCCTGCCCGTTCAAGCGCATTTCCGAGATTCGCGAGCCCGGCGCTGCTCGCCGGTCCATGGCGTAGGTGAAGCCCGCGGACGGGGAGAGGATGCGCTCGGTAGCGGTGCCGTCGAGGTCGATCTGGAATTGCTGTTCGAGAGCGTCCTTCAACACCGCTCCTGTGACGGAGAGCACTTCGAGGCTGTTGCCGAACGGTTGAACACCGTAGGCCTGGCGGTAGGTGACCTGGCCGGAAGTGCCGAAGTCCAAGTCCTCGCGCATACCGCCCGGGTTCGTCAACGCGAGTTGAGCGCCTCGTGTCGATCCGGCCGCGAGTTGAGCGTCGGCGACCAGGTTGCCGAGTGTCGATTCACCGCTGGGGACGCGATCCCGTGTCAGATCGGCGGTGATGGTCCCCACCGGTCGCTGAGCGCTTTCCGACGCCTCCGACCAGGCCCGGTCGGCGAGAGCCTGAATATCGGGATCCGGCGAAATATCGTGTGTCACTATCTGATTGAAAGCGGATGTCTGATCGCGAACGACCTCGCGGGTGTTGCGGTCGATGGTGACGTCGGCGACGGACACGATCCGGCCGTGCGAAGCGCCCTGCATGACGACTCTGGGATTGCCTGCGGGATCAGGGAATTCGCAGTTGTACTGCTGGTGGCTGTCGGCGGTGAAGATGACGTCCACCTTCGGTGAGGCACGAAGAGCGATGTCGCGGGCCGGGCCGGACTCGACGTTGCAGTCGTTGGGCCCACCTTCGACGGCCGGTTCGTCCCCACGGTGCAGGAGAACGGTGATGGCTTTGACGCCGAAGAAGTCGAGGACATCGGCGGTGCGGTTGATCGCTTCGACCTCGTCGCCGAACTGCAGATCGGCGATCCCGCCCGGTGTGACGATCTGCGACGTGTTGGCGGGGGAAATCGCGATGACTCCGAGCGGAATGCCGTCGACCATGTTCACGGTGAAGGGCAGCGTGGCCGGAGTGCCGTTGGTGTACGTCATGTTTGCGGCCATCAGAGGGAAGTTGGCGCCGCCGAAGGACGGACTGAACGTGCACGCGTCGACGGCGGAGCAACCGCCGGACTGCATACGACGGAACTCGGCGAGCCCTTTGTCCAGTTCGTGGTTGCCGATCGCGGAAGCGTCGATCTTCATCCGATTCAGCAGTTCGACCGTCGGTTCGTCGTTGAACATCGCCGATTCCAATGCCGACGATCCCCAGTTGTCACCGACCGAATACAGCAGCGAGTTGGTGGCTTGGCTGCGAAGTTGCGTCACGTATGCCGCGAGATACGCCGCGCCACCTGCGGGGGTGAGCGAGCCGTCGGCCTGCCTGATCTCGCTGCGAACACCTTCCGGCGGGCGGAGGCTGCCGTGCAGATCGTTGAACGCCAGCAGACGTACCGACACCGTGTCCTGGGACTCGGCGGTGGCGACGGCACTCAGGGAGGTCGCGGTGGTGGCGAGAAGGGTCGTTGCGAGCACGGCACACGTTCGTGTCATGCGTCGCGTCATGCGTCGTGCTCCCTCACTCGGACCGGCCTCGAACCTCCCTGAGTGTGCCCGTCCGCCGAAACGAATTCCAGTCCTCGGCGTAACAGTTATGTATCGAGTGTCACGCGGTGACGCCGATGCCCGCAGCCTGCTTCGCGACGTCGGTGTTCGCGAAAGCGAGGAACGCGTCGTTCTCGTGTGGATCGCCGATGGTCATCCGGACGCCCTCGACGCCGTACTGACGGATCAGAATGCCCGCCTCGGTACTCGCCTCGGCGAAACCGGGGGAGAGCTCTCCGAGGGGGAGATAGACGAAGTTCGCCGACGACTCGGGGACGGTGTACCCGGCTTCGATCAGTGCACTGCGCACTCGCCTCCGCTCGGCGATGACGCCTTCGGTGCGGGCAAGCAGTTCGTCTGCTGCAGCCAGGGAAGCGATTGCGGCGGCCTGCGCGACAGCGCTCACGGTGAACGGGGTGTGCACCTTGCCGAGGGCCACGATGATCTCCGGATCCGCGACCGCGTAACCCACGCGGATTCCCGCGAGGCCGTACGCCTTCGAGAAGGTGCGCAGAACAACCACGTTGGGGCGGCTGCGGAACAGTTCGATGCCGTCGGCGTCCGAGCGTGAGTATTCGAAGTACGCCTCGTCGAGTGCGACGACGACGTGCGCCGGGACCGCGTCGAGGAAGCTCTCGAGCTCTGCCTTCGACAACGCATTGCCGGTCGGGTTGTTGGGGTTGCACACGAAGATCAACCGCGTGCGATCCGTGATCGCGGCCAGCATCGCGTCGAGGTCGTGGCCGAAGTCCTCGGTCAGCGGAACCTTGACGGAGACGGCATGGCCGACCTGGGTGACCACGGGGTACGCCTCGAACGACCGCCACGCGTAGATGACCTCGTCACCCTGATCGCAGGTGATCTGCACGAGTTCTTGGCACAGCGTCACGGAGCCACAACCAGCGGCGACGTTGGCCGGCTCGACTTTCAGGAAGCTGGCCAGCGCCTCGATGAGTGCGACCGCGGCATTGTCCGGGTAGCGGTTGGCATTGGCGACCGCGTCGGCGACGGCGTCACGCACACCGGGCAACGGCCCTACGGTCGTTTCGTTGCTCGCCAGCTTGATCGCACCCGGAAAATTGCGTCCGGGAACGTAGGCGGGGATGGAGGCGAGGTCAGGGCGAATGTGTGCGGTCACGAGTCGATTATGCGCGCACCGATTTGGTGCGTAGCGGCCGTCTGCGTGTCAGAGTTAGAAGATGTCGGAAATCTTCCGGGCCACCGCGTATCTGCGCGGCGCCGAAGGGGAGGTCGCCACGGCTGTTCCGCTGACGGTGGTGGAGCCGGACGGCCCGACGCGGGGCGGGATCGTCGTCCTGCATGAAGCCCGCCAGTTCAGCCCGGCTCTGCTGAATCTGATGTGTTCGCTCGCCGGCGAAGGATGGGTCAGCGTCGCACCGCACCTGTTCCACCGCGAACCCGAACACATGCAGGGCGAGGTGTTCGGTGACAACCTCTTCGCCGACTTCGACGCGACCCTCGATTGGCTCGTCGGACGCGAAGTTCTCGCGGACACCATCGGGGTGCTCGGATTCGACGACGCCGGGACCGCCGCGATGCTCGTGGCCACCAGTCGTCCCGTCGGCGCCGCGGTGAGCGTCGCCGCCCGGGGAATCGTCGAAGCCTTGTCGGTAGATGCTCAGGCGCTCGTCGACGCGGCCACTTCCCTGCAGGCGCCGTGGTTGGCGCTGTACGGCGAGGACGATCCCAGCACGCCGCGTGAGCACGTGACTCTGCTCCGGGAAGCGACCGCCAAGGCCGACGTCGCGACACTGGTGGTCAGCTACGCCGGACTGGCTCACCGGGCGGACGAGCCGCCACAGCTGTCCGAGGACGCCGACCTCGACGACCCTGGCTCGGCCTCGATCGTCGAAGCTCAGACCCGGATCTTCGACTGGTTCGACAGCCACCTGCGGTAAGCCGACAAATCAGGGTGCTGACCACGCGTTTTGCCTTTGGTGGCGAAGGGTGTGTAATCTTTCGATCCGGCGGTCCGAAAGGATCGGAACCCCCAGGGAGGCGTGCCAGAGCGGCCGAATGGGACTCACTGCTAATGAGTTGTCCCTTTTACGAGGGACCGGAGGTTCAAATCCTCTCGCCTCCGCCAAGCCGGTGATTTTGACCGGCGGGTTAGAAATGATAGAAAGTACGACGGCAAGACACGCAAGATCAGCAAGACAACAGAACATGCGCCCGTAGCTCAACGGATAGAGCACTTGACTACGGATCAAGAGGTTAGGGGTTCGAATCCCTTCGGGCGCACAAGAAAGAAGGTCACAGACTCCGGTCTGTGACCTTCTTTTTGTTGTGGTGCATTCGCGATTTTTGAATGTGTGTGACGTCACCTCGGCGAATTTCGGTCGGTGACCCTCGCGATCGTAGGAACCAACAACCGATCCCCGCGACCTATGCTTTCTCCGGAGCAGCCGCGCGAACCGAGGAGAACCCGTTGGAGACCGTCGACAGTCGGACGCTCCCGGTCTACTCGGCCGGGGCGGTCGAGGTGCCCTTTGTCATCGCGGGCATGGACGAGCTTGTCTCCCGCGAGACCCGGTGGGAGGCGCACTCGCACCCGACCCACGAATTGTTGTGGAACGAGCGAGGAGCGTCGAGCGCCACGGTGGGATCGCGCACGTGGACGATCACCCCGACCGTCGGTCTGTGGATGCCCGCCGGCGTCCTGCACTCGGCGATCGCGCCCGCCGGAACCTGGTATCGGGCCGCTCAGCTCGACATCGCATCGGTTCCGTCTCTGTCCGACGTGCCGGTGGCGATCGAGGTGACTCCGCTGCTGCGGAACCTCCTCGAGCGACTGGCAGACGATTCACTCGGAACCTCTTCGCGCTCGCTCACAGAGCAGATGGTGATCGACGTACTGGCGCCGTCACCCAACGAGTTGCTGGTTCTGGTGCCGGACTCGGCGCTTCTGCAACCCATCGTCGACGCGATCGGTGACGATCCGAGTGACATGCGAACGCTGTCCGACTGGGCAAGGCTCCTCGGCGTCAGCCCGCGAACCATCACCCGGGTATTTCGGTCGGAGACCGGGATGAGTTTCGGGCAGTGGGTGTCAGCGGTGCGCGCCCAACGGGCGGTGACGCTTCTTGCACACGGCTTGGATCTGCAAGAGGTTGCCGAGCGCGTGGGCTACCACTCGACCAGTGCGTTCGGTGCGGCATTCCGGCGCACCACCGGGGCCACACCAGGGATGTTCCGGGCTAGCTGATCGGCCATCACACCTTGTCTCGATCGCTACACCGGGTGTCCCAAACACGCGATTGCGCCACATTGCCCTCCCGTATACGGTTTAGGCAAACCTCACCTAAGTGCCTGATTGAGCCGGGTTGAGGGCCGTACCCCTTCTCGAGAGAGTTCTGTTTTCATGCGTTCAAAACGCTTCTTGGCGGTGGCCGCAGCAGCGGTCGCAGTCGCCCTCGGCATGACAGCTTGCAGTTCCGGCTCCTCGGAGACCGCCGACGGCGGCAGCGCCGGAAGCGGATCCAGCTCCTTCCCTGTCACGATCGAGCACGCTTTCGGAACTACGACGATCGACGCCAAGCCGGAGCGAGTTGCCACCGTTGCCTGGGCCAATCACGAAGTGCCCCTTGCTCTCGGCGTGGTTCCCGTCGGAATGGCAGCGGCGACGTTCGGCGACGACAACGGCAACGGAATGCTGCCGTGGGTCGAGGAAAAGCTCGACGACCTCGGCGCGAAGCCGCCGGTGCTCTTCGACGAGACCGACGGCATCGACTTCGAAGCCGTCTCCGATACGAACCCTGACGTCATTCTTGCCGCGTACTCCGGATTGACGCAGGAGGACTACGACACTCTCAGTGAGATCGCTCCGGTTGTGGCGTATCCCGAGGGGCCGTGGGCGACGTCGTGGCGTGACGTCATCAAGTTCAACAGCATGGGCCTCGGCATGGAATCCGAAGGGCAGGAACTGATCTCCACCATCGAGAAGGAGATCGCCGACGAGGTTGCCTCACATCCGCAGCTTGCCGGCAAAGCAACAATGTTCCTGACGCACGTCGACACTGCCGACCTGAGTCAGGTCAGCTTCTACACTGCGAACGACACACGTGCCGCGTTCTTCGAGGACCTCGGACTTTCGACGCCGAAGAGCGTTGCCGACGCCTCGACGGGTGGTGAGTTCTCGAAGAAGGTCAGTGCCGAGCGTGTGGACGTCTTCGACGACGTCGAACTGATCGTCACGTACGGTGACCAGGCACTTGTCGACGCACTCAAGGCTGACCCGCTGCTCTCGCAGATGCCTGCCGTCGCCAACAATTCGATCGTGTTCCTCAACGGAACCGGCCCGATGGGAACGGCGGCCAACCCGACTCCGCTCGCCATTTCGTGGGTACTCGGCGACTATGTCGATCTGCTCGCCGGGGCTGCTGGAAAGTCGGAGTGACTGTAACCTCGCAGGATTCGACGTCGGGCGCCAGCGATACGCGGCGCCCGACGTTCGGCAATTCGCTGTGGCTGATCGCCCTTCTCGTGGTCCTCGCGGTGCTCATGTGCGCCTCGATCGTCATCGGCTCTCGTGAGGTCGATTGGTCCGACATCGTTGCCGCACTTGGCGGTTCCACCGACAATATCGGTCAGGGTGCGATTGCCAAGCGCATTCCGCGGACGGTGCTCGCGATCGTCGTGGGTGCTGCGCTCGGTCTTGCCGGCGCGGTGATGCAGGGGATTACCCGAAACCCTTTGGCGGATCCCGGAATCCTGGGCGTCAACATGGGCGCTTCGCTCGCCGTGGTGATCGGAATGGCGTGGTTCGGATTGTGGACCCAGACCAGCATGATCTGGGTGGCCGTACTCGGTGCAGCCGGGGCGGCATTGTTCGTCTACGTAGTCGGGTCACTCGGGCGAGGTGGAGCCACGCCACTCAAGTTGGCTCTTGCCGGGGCCGCAACATCGGCTGCGTTTGCTTCGTTCATCACTGCGATCATGCTGCCGCGAAACGATATTGCGGGCAACATTCGTTCGTGGCAGATCGGCGGCGTCGGTGGCGCGAGTTTCGAGGTGATCCGGCAGGGTCTGCCTTTCCTCATTGTCGGCTTCGTGATCTGTCTGCTGTCAGCGCGCAGTCTCAACTCTCTTGCGCTCGGCGACGAGGTTGCGTCAGGTCTCGGCGAACGCGTCGCGGTGGTTCGTGCAGTGGCAGCGCTCGGTGCAGTGTTGCTCTGCGGTGCAGCCACTGCCATTGCCGGACCGATCGGCTTCGTCGGTTTGGTTGTCCCGCATCTGTGCCGGTTGCTGATCGGTATCGACAACCGTTGGCTACTACCGTTTTCTGCGCTGACAGGTGCCGGCCTTCTCGTCGCCGCCGACATTCTCGGACGAATTGTCGCCCGGCCGAGCGAAATCGACGTCGGCATCATCACCGCGCTCGTCGGAGCGCCCTTCTTCATTTACATCGTCCGCCGTCAGAAAATACGTGAGCTGTGACCACTACATTCGTTACTCCCGAAGTCGAGGTCGACGCAGTCGGAGCAAGCCGTATCCGACGAGGTAGACGCCGCCGCATCGTGATTGCCGTGCTGACGGTCCTCGTCGTCGCCTCCTTCGCGGTCACTCTGATGGTGGGAAAAACCTTCTACCCGCCGTCAGATGTGCTTCGCGTCGTGCTGGGGGAGAACGTGCCTGGTGCCTCGTTCACCGTCGGCCGCCTCCGGCTGCCTCGCGCTGTCCTAGCTGTGGTCGCCGGAATCTGTTTCGGCTTGGGTGGCATCACGTTCCAGACGATGCTGCGCAACCCGCTCGCGAGCCCCGACATCATCGGGATCAGCTCCGGCGCAAGCGCTGCAGCGGCTTTCGCGATCATCTCGCTTTCGCTCGGCGGCTCGCAGGTCTCGATCTTCGCCATCGCTGTCGGTCTGGGCGTCGCAGTCTTGATCTACGTTCTGTCCTTCCGAGACGGTGTAGCAGGCACTCGGCTGATCCTGATCGGTATCGGCATCGCCGCGATGCTCGACAGCGTCACCGCCTACCTGCTCAGTACCGCCGCCGCGTGGGATCTGCAGGAGACGATGCGTTGGCTCACCGGCAGCCTCAACGGTGCCAACTGGGGTTCGACGGTTCCCGTACTCCTGGCGCTGGTTGTCCTCGGACCTGTGCTGCTGAGCCAATCGCGCAACCTTTCGACCATCCAGCTCGGTGACGACGCAGCACAAGCGCTCGGCGTCAGAGTGGAACGAACGCGCATTCTGACGATCATTGCGGCCGTCGGACTCATCGCCTTTGCCACTGCCGCTGCGGGGCCCATCGCCTTCGTCGCATTTCTGTCAGGGCCCATCGCCGCCCGCATCGTCGGTCCGGGAACATCACTTTTGATTCCGTCGGCGCTGGTCGGAGCGCTGCTGGTGCTAGTTGCCGATTTCTGCGGACAGTACGCCTTCGGCACCCGCTACCCCGTTGGCGTGGTGACTGGCGCGCTGGGAGCGCCGTATCTCGTCTACCTCATCATTCGCTCCAACCGAACGGGAGGTTCGCTGTGACCGAATCCCATACTCTGACTGTCGAAAACCTCGAACTCGGTTACGGAGGACGGACCGTCGTCGAATCGCTCGACCTCGCGGTGCCGCCGGGAAAGATCACGACCATCGTGGGCGCCAACGCGTGCGGCAAATCGACGCTGCTGCGGTCGATGTCGCGGCTACTCAGTCCCCGAAGCGGTCATGTTCTGTTGGACGGCAAGGATGTTCATCGCCTACCCGCGAAGAAGCTCGCTCGCACGCTCGGTCTGCTGCCGCAGTCACCGATCGCACCGGAAGGGATAGTTGTCGCCGATCTCGTCGGCCGAGGCCGACATCCACATCAGCGGGTGCTGTCGAGGTGGAGTCGAGAGGATGACGCAGCCGTCGCCGAGGCGCTTGCGGCAACGGACACAACCGAATTGGCCGAACGATCGGTGGACGAACTTTCCGGTGGTCAGCGCCAACGTGTGTGGATTGCGATGGCGCTCGCCCAACAAACCGATCTGCTTCTTCTCGACGAGCCGACCACCTTCTTGGACGTGAGCCACCAGGTTGAGGTCTTGGACCTGCTCACCGACCTGAACCGGACTCGGGATACAACGATTGTCATGGTTCTGCACGATCTCAATCTCGCCGCCCGCTACGCCGACTTCCTCGTCGCCATGGCCGATCGTCGGGTCTACGCGGCGGGTGATCCTGCCGAGGTGCTCACGAGCGACAACGTCCGCACCGTTTTCGGTCTCGAGAGCCGAATCATCCCCGACCCCATCTCGGGTAAGCCGTTGGTGTTGCCGCTCGGGCGCCACCACGTTCTCGACGACGTGTTGACGTGACGGCGTCGAACGCCACGGGCGGGCGGATCGAATCCGTGGAACAACTCAATGCGATTCTCGGACAGCCCCATCCGACGATCATGGAGAAGCAGACCGCCTACACGACTCCGTTGATCCGTGAATTCATCGAGCAGGCACGGTTTTTTGTGCTCGCGACATCCGATGCGGCCGGAAATTGCGATTGCTCGCCGCGCGGAGACTTGGTCAGTCAGGTTCTGTTTCCCGACGAGAAGACGCTCGTGCTCCCGGATCGTCCGGGCAACCGGCGCGCTGACTCCTACCGGAACATGATCGAAAATCCTCACGTGGGGATCCTCTTTCTCGCGCCCGGGCACGACGAGATCGTGCGCGTCAACGGCACGGCGACTCTGTCCACCGATCCTGATCTGTTGGACTCGATGGCGATGAACGGCAAGCCGGCACAGCTTGCTGTGATCGTGAAGATCGACGAGGCGTATCTGCATTGCGCGAGAGCGATTCTGCGGGCGAAGCTGTGGGATCCGTCGACGTGGCCCGCATCCGATGACGTACCGAGTCTGCGCGACATGATGGCCGAGCAGCACAGCCTGCTTGTCGAGGATCTGGAGCCGGCTCGGCAGGAGGCGTACCGCAAGTACCTGTACTGAGCGCAGATCCGTCACCTATGTCCGATAATGATCCGTGCCTTCAATTGCCTCGTCGCTGTTCTGGATTGCGCTGATCGCGGCCATCGCGCCGATAGTCGCGGGGTTGATCCCGCGTCGACTGGTTCCCGAAGTGGTGTTGCTACTGGTCGCGGGCGCCGTGGTCGGGCCGTTCGCCCTCAACATCGCCGCTGACAGCGAAGCGATCGGAATCCTCCGCGAACTCGGCCTCGGCATGCTGTTCCTGCTCGCCGGCTACGAGATCGACCGACAGGAACTCAGTGGGCGCGGCGGACGTCGAGCGCTCTACACGTGGCTGTTCTGCCTCGCGTTGGCGTTCACGGTGGTCGCGCTGCTTGGCATGAGGAACGTGATCTCCGCGGAAGCCGCTGTTGCCATCGCAATGACGTCGACCGCACTGGGCACGCTGTTGCCGATCCTCAAGGACAACAAACTCCTCGACACACGCTTGGGCAAGACGGTCCTCAATCACGGGGCCGTCGGCGAACTCGGGCCGGTCGTCGCGATGGCGGTGCTGCTGAGTGCCCGTGGTGCCGTCCTGTCGCTGATCGTTCTTGCCGTCTTCGCCTTGATCGCCATCGTCGTGGCGGTGCTGCCCGGCAAGCTGATTCACGAAGGCTCGTGGACACATCGGCTGGTGCGGGCAGGAGCGGACACCACGGCGCAGACGACGGTCCGCCTCACCGTTCTGTTGTTGGTCAGCCTCGGAGTGCTGTCGGCCGTGTTCTCACTCGACGTCATTCTCGGCGCGTTTGCCGCCGGCTTCATCCTGCGGCGACTGATGCCAGAGGGCGACGAGCGCCTCGAGATCAAGCTCGACGGGATCGCCTTCGGGTTCCTCATCCCGATCTTCTTCATCACTTCAGGCATGGCAATCGACGTCTCGGCGGTCGCCGCCAGTCCCGGCATACTGATTGCGTTTTTGATCCTGATCGTTGTCGTCCGCGGTGTGCCGGTGTTCTTCGTGACCAAGTTCGAGAAGGTCGAGCCGCCCTTCACCACGCGCGAAAGTGCGCAAGTCGCGTTGTACGGGGCTACCGGTCTGCCCATGATCGTGGCGGTCACGGGCGCTGCCGTCGACGCGCATCAGATGTCCTCGGACAACGCGTCGATTCTTGTCGCGGCCGGTGCGATCACCGTTCTACTGCTGCCGATGCTCGCCACTCTCTTGACGAAAAAGGAGAAAGTGTCCTGATTCAGAGATCCAACTGCTCGTCGAGCCAGTCGAACATTCGCTGATCCGTCAGACGCCTCGCCATGGGCTGGCAGTGGAAGTTCGCGCCCTCGGCAGCGGTGAAGGGAACCACCGTCGTCGGTCCGCCGGACGGGGCGGCAAGCCGCTTGGATTGACCGGGCCAGAACTGCTCGCCTTCCGGATCGGTGATGAGCAGGGGAGTGGAGATCGAGCCGGCGACGTGTTCGAGGTGGTACTTCCGAACCTCGGCGAGAGTGTTGTAGTAACCGTCGGCGAGGTACGGACGCGCTCGGAAACGCCAGATCCGGGCGCTGTCCTTCGAGAATTTGATCCCCAGCCCTATCGCCATGTCGCGGTCGAAGGCCTCCGACTTCCCCTCGTCGAGCAGCTTCTGCATGTTCTTGGGGATATGGGCGAGCCACGACGCGGCCACGTCCACGACCCCCGGATCGGCGATCGCTGCCGCGATCCGATGCTCGAACGCCAACGACTGCGGTACCCAGTAACCGCCCTGACTGATCCCGTAGATCGCCAGCTTCGACGCATCGACGTCCGGCCGGTCCACGAGATAGTCGACGACGGGCGTGATGACGGATTCCCAGTCGTGACGGAACGGGATGTTGCGCTCGAAGAGCATCGACTGCTGACCGGGACCGTCGAACATCAACACGTTGTAGCCCCGCTCGAGGGCCCCGGCGCCGCCGCTGCCCCACAGCCCGCTGATCGGGCCGTCGCTACCGTTCACCATGATCAACGTCGGCCGTCGCACGTCGCCGGGCGGCCGGAAGAAGTACCCGGGCAAGTAGGTGTCCTCGTAAGGGATCCGGACGCGTTCGACGGGCTGGGCGGTGGTGTCGACGAAGCGGTCCCACGCTTGTCGGTGACGTTTGAAAGTGGGGACCAGAACCGAATCGTCGCTGAGACCGTCTACGGCGTTGATCGCCACACCGAAGTACGACGCCGCCCGCAGGTACGCGTTGGACGCGCTTCGTGAATGCCCGGCCTCGGCCGCCTCATCGGCGTGCCCGAATACTCGTGTGCCGAGGTCGAACCAGGCCTCGTACCAGCCCTCGAGGTCTTTCTCGCCGACATGAGCGATGGCCGAGAGCACTTCGCCGGTATCTGCCGCGCCGTAGGTGGCTTGCCCGAGAACGACTCTTAGCTCGAAGTCGAAGGACTCGTTGCGGTAGAAACCGGCAGTGAACGCCTGGTGTGGATGGGCGAAGAACGACGACGCGAGAGACATGGGCACACCTTCGCTAGTTCGGGGCAGCCATTTTCAGTTGTAGTTCCAGGATCGCCCGAATCGGTTGCCGGAAAACCTGTCAGCGTGGCGACGCCGGGAGCCCGGTGGATGGCGGCCTCGACATCGCAAATGCCAGGGTGCACAACCACAACGACATCCCCAACACCTGTGCGCGTTGAGCGATACCCAGTCCGAGATTACCGCCGCCGGAGACTTCGATGCTGTTGGTCGTCAACATCCACACCGTCGCAAGGGAAGTCAGGATCAAAATGGTCAGGCCGGTCGTACGCAACGACCGGTGTTCGCGATACCTGAACGCTCCCACGGTGAATGCGATCATCGCGGTGAAGATCGCGAACACCGCCACGCTGCTCGTCAATGCGTGAACATGGTGGAGCTGCGGAAGTAGGCCGTCGGGTGCGCTCGACGGGCAGCCCTCGCCCGAGCATTCGAGAGGGAACGACGCGTCGGCGATTGTGGCGATGCCGAACACTGCAAGCGCAATCCAGCCCGTGACGTAGAGCCTGCGCCTGGGCGTGATCAGCAGACCCAGCGCTCCGGAGATCAACATCAAGATCGCGGACAGGACGTCGGCATTGCCGAAGACGTCACGGTATTTCTGGTTCTCGGCATCGAGTTCGCTGAGGAACGATGTCACCGGGTCGAGGCCGGTGTCGAGGAAAAATTCGAGAATCCACGACGAGTAGACGATTCCGCCCAGAGCCAGCGCAGCCACCAAACCCCACCGCGCAACGTTGCGTTCCTTCACGAAATCGAGCTTACGGACCGAGCAGGGCTTTCTGGACGCGTTCGGCTGCTACCAGCGGATCTTCGTGCTCCCAGATGCGGATGACGGTCCAACCCTGCTCTGTCAGACGTGCATCGGTGTCGCGGTCTCGAACCACGTTGGCGGCCAACTTGTCCGTCCACCACTGCGCGTTGTTCTTGGGAAACGTCGCATGCTGCGGGCAGCTGTGCCAGAAGCATCCGTCCACGAACACCGCGACTTTGCGGCGCGGAAACACCAGATCAGCGCGTCGGCGAACACCTTTGACAGGCGCCCGGTCCACGAAGTACCGGAGTCCGCGCCGATGAAGCTCGCGTCGAAGTGCAATTTCAGGTTTGGTGTCGCGCCGACGCTGAGCGCTCATCCGAGCGCTGGTGGCAGGATCCGTCGCAGGCACCGTGGTTCCCTCAGCCGTCGGAATCGTCGCTGTCTTCGGGATCGGACCAGGTGGGCGCAAACCTGTTGCGACGCTCCACTTCACCGTGCACGACGGTCACGAAGTCGGTGAACGAGAGCGTCTGAGCTTCGGTGGGCCGGCCGTTGCGCGGCGGCGGTTCGTCGACGTCGAAGAACCGAACCGCGCCGTCGGGTTCGTAGAGTCCGATGTAGACCTTCTCGAAGAGGTCGTAGCGGGTGTCCTCGGCGCCGAGATCCACCCAGGCCTTTCCTGGAACGCCGACCACTGCGCGCTTGCCCCGGCCCGAGCGCTTCGAGAGCGTCGTGACGTGGTGTGCAAAAGAGGATTTGCCGGTGTCGCTGGTCTTGGTCGGGTCGCCGTCGTCGCACGTGGCGTACGGCTCGAACATGACGGCGACCAACACGCTGTACGGCTGACGCTGATGCAGAACCATTGCCTCGCCACGCAATTCGTGGTCGTTGCGGACGATGTTCTTGGTCCACCGTCCAAGTTTTCCGCTGCGGGGACTGTAGTCCTGGAAGTTGTACGTCTTGATGGAGACGCAGAGGATCAGGCCGAGAGTGGGGTCGAGTGCCTTGACGTCCAAGCGCTTTCGGCCCTTGGCGACATCAACGGTTGCCTCCTGGCCTTCGCCGGACGCTGTCGGGGTGATGTTGGGATACAGCGGACGCAGAGCGTCGGCCACCGTCTGTGCCAGTTGATTGGACAGTCGTTGGGCGTAGTTCTTCTTCTCGCCGCGATCGGCGTCGGCCGGAGGCTTGTCGCCCGCGAGTTGCAGTGCACTCCACAGTGGTTCGTGTTCCGGCTCGGAAAACAGCGGTTCGGGGAATAGCGTTTCAGGTTCGGGGAACAGTGATTCCGTCATGCCGCGGCCTCGGGGTATCCGCCCATCCGCTCGAGATGGCTTTCGACGTCCTCGATGAAACCGGGGATGAACCGAAGATTGCCCATGCGTGCGCGCTTGAGGAAGCCGGCTGTGGCCCGCGCCGACAGCAACCGCGTGTCCTCGAGGAAGCCACTCAGATCCTCGTAGTCGTACTGGACCGGCCAGGTCGAGGTGTGGACGCGGAAGGCTTGGCGGTTACGGCCCCACGCCGCACTCGGCCACGCGTCGCCCGGTTCGAGTGGCGTTTCGCCGGCGGCGTCGTATTCGATGGGATCGTTCAGCCGGCCACCGACCCACGATGCCATCCGCACGCTCACGGCATTGCCGACGAGCTTCCATCGGTGGCTGTGGCGTAGGCCGGGAACCTCGACGGACGGAAGCGTCCAGTCGGGATCGAAACCCTGCAGGCGTTCGGCGTCGACGAGGCCGGGAGTGACTATCTCGCCGGACGGCAACCGGACCGCCGGCTGACTGGGGATGCCGACGGACGAGCCGCCCTTGAGCGTCGGCACCGCATTGACGGCCCATCCGAGTCCGCGAGTGCCTTCGGTCCAGTAGAAGCCGCAGGGGTAGTCCGCGGGATCACCTCCCAGGCGCTCGCCGGCGTCCTGGCCGAACAGGATTTCGCGAGGATCGTCCGTGCGCGAGGCAAGCATGATGACGCGCTGGCGGCGCTGGGGGAGTCCGAAGGCGCGGGCGTCGACCACCCGGTATGCCCAGGTGTATCCGAGGTCTTCGAGAGCGTCGGTGATGTGCCGCATGGCAGCACCCTTGCCGAGTTGCAGCATGAACGGAACGTTCTCGATCAACAGCCAGCGCGGGCCTTTCTTGCGCTTGACCAGACGGAACACCTCGTCCACCAGGCCTGAGCGTGCGCCGGTGATGCCCGCCGTTTTGCCGGCCTGAGAGAGGTCCTGGCAGGGGAAACCGGCGGCCACCAATTCGATGTCGCTGGGCAGCGCACGCAGTTTGGTGACGTCGCCGTGCAACGGCACGTCGGCGAAACGCGAACGGAGAACTGCCTGGGCGCCCGGATCGATTTCACACAGCAGTTCGGTGTTCCACCCATGTTCCGAGAGCCCCAACTCGAGCCCGCCGATACCGGCAAACAAACCCACCATGCTCCGCGACGACGTCACAGCACCCTTCCTCACGAACCGACCTAGAAGCACGGTACTCGAGAACTCCGACACCGTTTGCCAACTATTCGGTCTGCGGGGTGCTCCTGGCGGAAGAAGCGTTGTGAAACGGCTTACATCGAGATCTTCGGGGCCGATCGAAGTCCCTAAAAGGTCCCTGATCGAAGCAATAACCCGAACCAGCGGTGCTCCGCGCCCGTTCGTCCATTACCGTGGTCGGGTGAGCATCCAACCTTCCGGTGACGCGTCCTGGCCCGCGGTATTGACCTGGCAGGCCCACAACGCTCCTCGTATGGAGTCTGTTCGTGTGCAGCTGAACGGAAATCGCATCAAGGCTTCCGGCCGGATCATCGGTGGAGCCTGCAGTGAGCACCCGGCATTCAGTGCGTCATACGACCTGGTCACCGACGAGGCCGGCATCACCCGCCGGCTGTCGGTGCGGACCGCCCTGGCCGCCGGTGAGCGTCAGATGTCGATCAGCCGGGACGAAGAAGGCACCTGGATGGTCGAGAACGGCGCCAGTCACCAGCGCTCTGCGTTCGATGGCGCACTTGATGTCGACGTGATCCTCAGCCCGTTCTTCAACACGCTGCCCATCCGCCGCGTCGGCTTGCAGAACGACATCGAAGACGCCGAGGTCCCGGTCGTCTACGTCAACCTTCTCGACCTGCGCGTCGAGGGTGCGACCATCACCTACAGCAGCGGCACCGACGGAATCAGTGTGCTGTCCCCGGTGTCCAGCTCGACGCTGGCCGTCGATACCGAAGGCTTTGTCCTCGACTACCCGGGTCTGGCAACTCGAATCTAGGTTTCGTACCTCTAGGTTTCGGATCGCCGGATGACGCCGCCGCGTCGACCGGCGTCCCGCATCCGCTCGATCCAGTCGGGTTCGCCGACCTGAACGTCTTCGATGTCCCAACGCTCGTGCGACTCGTAAGCGCCGCGCGCAGCGAACCCCGAGTCGACCAATCGTGCCGTCGAGCCGTTGTCGAGCAGATCGGTACGTGCACCCTGCAAAAGGTCGAGCACTTCATCCAGTGCGACCAGCAGGGCGTCGCGGTTGCCCTCGCACATCGCCCGCACCAGGCCAGGAGCGCTCCCGGCTACGCGGGTGCCGTCGCGAAATGACCCGGCAGCCAGCCCAAGGGCCAGTTCGCCGCCGGCAGCTCCGGTGATCGCGAGTGTTTCCGCCAGTAGGTGGGGCAGGTGCGAGATACGTGCAACAGCTCGATCGTGCTCGAGAGATTCGGCCGGCACGACCACCGAGCCGCAGTCGAGTGCAAGGTCGGCGACCTGCGACCACACGTCTGCGTCGACGCCGTTGTCGGTGGCAACGACCCACACCGCGTCGACGAACAGATCGGCATCCCCGACCGCCCAACCCGAAGCTGACGTCCCCGCCATCGGATGACCGCCCACGAACTTGGCGCTCAAGCCCGCTCGTTCGACCGCGGCCTTCACTTCGCCCTTGACGCTGACGACGTCCGTGATCGGATTGTTCGGCGCATGCGCGGCGATTGCCTCCAAGGTGGCGTCGACGGCAGGCATCGGCACGGCGATCACAATGATCGCACCGCTCTCGTTCGCTCTCTGCAGTACTGAAACCAGATCGGTGTCGGCGTCGAAACCGTCGGCTCGGGCCGCGTCGGCGGACTCGCTGGAACGGTTGTAACCCCACGCCTGACGACCGGATCGGACGGCGGCGCGAAGTAGCGAACCGCCGATCAATCCGAGGCCGAGAACGCAGACTGGTGGGGCGGAATCGATCGCAGACACGAGTTCAGGTTGGCACATCGATGCTCGGACTTCACTCACTGGCACCAGGCGGGCTACCGTTGCGCCATGGGTGCACAGCGCGCGGGTAACAAGAGCGCCTCTTCGAACCAGTCGGAGGAGCTTGAAGGCTTCGGTGTCGCGGTGGTCCGTGAAGAGGGGCGTTGGACGGTCAAGGCATTGACGCCCGACGCGTTGACCTCGCTCTCGGCCGCCGAAACGCAGCTGCGTGAGCTGCGAAGTTCGGGTGCCGTCTTCGGTCTTCTCGACGTCGACGACGAGTTCTTCATCGTGTTGCGTCCGGCGCCGTCCGGCACGCAGTTGCTGATTTCCGACGCGACCGCCGCCATCGACTACGACATCGCAGCTGACGTCCTCGACGCCTTGCACATCGAGATCCCCGACATCGATCCGGACGACCTCGACGACGTCGAACCCTGGGAAGAGGGCGATCTGTCCGTGCTGGCCGATCTGGGCCTGCCGGAACCCGTGCTCGCCGTCATCGCGGCCGAGACCGATCTTTATCCGGACGAGCAGTTGGGGATGATCGCGCAGCGACTCGGGTTCGCATCCGAGTTCGGCGTAGCGCTCGACAAGCTCCCGCGCTAGATGACTCTCGCTGACGATCAGCGCATGATCCGTGCGGCCATCGTGGCCGCACGTTCCGCCTCCGACGCAGACGTCCCGGTCGGGGCAGTGGTGTTCGACGCAGACGGCGTCGAAGTTGCTCGGGCCTCCAATGCAAGGGAAGCGTCGTCCGATCCGACCGCGCACGCCGAAATCCTCGCGTTGCGTGCTGCCGCAAAAATCTACGGCGACGGCTGGCGCCTGGAAGGTGCGACGCTGGCCGTCACCCTTGAGCCATGCACGATGTGTGCGGGCGCTCTGGTCCTCGCCCGGGTTTCTCGGGTCGTTTTCGGGGCGTGGGAGCCGAAAACCGGAGCCGTCGGATCATTATGGGACGTAGTTCGAGATAAAAGATTGACCTATCGGCCGCAGGTGCGCGGCGGGGTCCTCGAGGACGAATGCGCTGGGCTTTTGGAAGATTTCTTCCGCGAGCAGCGGGCCTGAAATCGGTATTCCCCATCGAGAGTGATCGCACACTCGGGTAGCCGGAACCGGTAATCACGGGCATGGTGGAGATCAGATGCCGTCAGGGTATCGGCGAATCGCCGGAAGGTGATTCGTTCGCGTTCACAGAGGAGTACTCATGGGAATCGCAGACAAGGCTCAGAACAAGGCCGAAGACCTCGGGGGCAAGGCCAAGGAAGCTGCTGGCAGCGCTACCGGTGACCGGGACCTCGAAAACGAAGGTAAAGGCGACCAGGTGAAATCGGCCGTCAAGGACGCCGGCGAGAAGGTCAAGGACGCCGCATCCAGCATCAAGGACAAGCTCACGTAATACCGCTCCACCTGGCGATTTCGGCCACGGGCACTCCATCCGGTAAAGTCACCAACGGTGGCGTGTCCGAGCGGCCTAAGGAGCACGCCTCGAAAGCGTGTGACGGGTAACCCCCGTCCGAGGGTTCAAATCCCTCCGCCACCGCCAAAGCTCCCCACCTGTTCACACAGGTGGGGAGCTTTTTTGTGTGATAAACCTGGCGTGCGAGCGCTGCCGACCGTCAGGACGGACACGCTCCGACTGGACCATCGGACGACCGGCCAGTCCGCCATTCGGACGAGGGCAGCGATGGACTTTGGAGGAGATCGGAAGCCGCACTAAGTCTTATGGGGGAGGGGCCGTCCTCCGGTGGACATTCACAGGTTGACGAAGTTCAGGAGCGGCGAGCGATCCACTCTGCAGCGGCGGCATCGATGTCCTGCTTCAGCTTCTCGAAGAACGAGGGTGGCGGGGTGGGGATCAAATCTGCTGCGGTAGTGAGGGATCGACTGAGGGCGATCCGACGCTCGCGTAACTCGTCGTCGGTCAGGAGCGTCAGGTCCGCCATTGCGAGCTCCCCCGATCGGTGTGATTCGTGTTTCGGGCAGACCGTGCGCATCGGGATCGATGCATGATTCGATGCGCACGGCCCAGGCACTCCAGGCTGGGGGCCGGAATGCAAAACCACTTTACCAAATGATTACTAATGGCTGCGGGTGTGCCCGCTTTCGGTGTTCGTGGAGCGCTTTCACAGGGTTCTCCCAGGTCGTAAGTCCTGACAATCGTTGAAGCTGCAACTATCGTCGAACCCATGAAAAAGATCTGGTGGATCGGCGGAGCAGTAGTTGTGGTCGTACTCGCCCTGCTTGTGGGGCCGTGGGCGTACGGGAAATTCATCGCTGAAGACGATGCGCCGGCGGCCGTGGTATCTACTCAGGGTGCAGAAGCGGCGTCCGGATCGATCGACGGGCAGTGGACCGTCGTCGCCGGGCAGGGGGACAACCAGACGGCAGCGGGATACACCGTGCACGAGATTCTCAACGGATCGAGTGTGACCGTCGTCGGAACCACCGGCGAGGTGAGCGGAAACGCGGTTGTCGAGGGTGAAAAGCTCACGTCAGGCGAAGTGACGGTGCAGGTGGCAAGCATCAAGACCGACTCGGATCGGCGCGACGGCCAGTTCACGGGCAATGTGATGGATACCAGCACGTATCCGACGGCGACGTTCACGATCGACTCGCCGGTGGACTTGGGTGCTGTACCGACAGATGGCACAACTGCGACGGTCACGGTGTCTGGCACCTTGACTCTCAAAGGTCAGTCCAAGCCGGTGTCGGTCGACATGACCGTGCTGCATTCGGGTGATTCGCTGATTGCATCGGGCTCGATTCCAGTTACCTGGACCGATTTCGGAGTTGAACCCCCGTCCCTCGGTTTTGTCACCGTCGACGGCAGTGGCTCGGTGGACTTCCTCGTCTCACTCGCCGCGAGCTGAATTACGTCCACCCGATTCGCGCTGCTTCGGGGCGGGCAGGGAAGATTAAGGACATGACCTTTTTTTCTCGTTGTCCGTTCCGAAGGCAGTGCGCGATTTCTGCCCGGACGGAATGAACAGGTGATGCCCCGGTGGAGACCGTTCCGAACGGGCGAAGACCCCGATCCACGGTTCACTCTCGCCAATGAGCGGACGTATCTGGCCTGGATCCGCACGGCGACGGCCTTTGTCGCGTCGGGCGTCGGACTCGAAGCGTTCGGCGGCGACATTCTCAACCCGACGGTTCGTGCCGGCTTGGCCGCGTTGTTACTCGTCGGCGGCGCTCTGATCGCCATCACTTCTTTTGTTCACTGGATCAGCGCCGAGCGAGCACTGCGTGCTGAGCGCTCGTTGCCGGTACCGCTGATGGCGCCGGTGGTCGGCATCGTGCTGGTGATCTGCGCGACCGTCTTGGTGGTCGAGGTCGTGAACTGATTGACCGCGCTGGAACCGTCGGAAGGTGTCAAGCCTCCGGACAAGGGCTTGCAGTCCGAGCGCACATCGCTCTCGTTCGTACGGACGAGTCTGTCGATCCTCGGCTTGTCTGCCGCCTGTTTGAGATGGTTGCCGCCGTTCGGTTCGGTAGCACTGATCGGCCCGTCCCTCGCTGCCGTGCTTGTCGTCGCGGTGACGGTCTACGAACGTCGGTCGCGGCCCAGGCGGTTGGCCCAGTTCTCAGCCGAAAAGGCAACGCCTGCTTTGGGTATGGGTGCTGCTCTCGCGGTCGCCCTGCTCCTGCTCAGTGCGACGGGGCTGTGGATTCTGCTGACGTGACCTCGGCTTTCGGTGCCCAGCCGGGTGGGCCGAACACGTAGCCTGCGCGCTGGCGCCACGACTTCGACGCTTTCCAGTCGCGAGCGATGGCAGCGTATTCGCGTGTTTGGAGCTTCCAGATGTTGTACGTTCCGACCGGCGTCGTGAGTCCGTAGGTGGGCCGGTGGGTTTCGGCTGCGAATGTTCCGAACATCCGGTCCCAGATGATGAGGATTCCGGCGTAGTTGCGGTCGAGGTACTCGGCGTCGGAGCCGTGGTGGACGCGATGGTGTGACGGCGTGTTGAAGATGAATTCGATGGGCCGCCAAAGTTTTCCGACACGTTCGGTGTGGACGAAGAACTGGTAGACGAGGCTGACGGAGAAGCCGACGAACACCATCCACGGCGGAATCCCGAGGAACGGCAACGGCAACCACATGATGATCTCACCGCTGTTGTTCCACTTCTGCCGCAGTGCGGTGCTGAAGTTGAAGTACTCACTCGAATGGTGAGCCTGGTGTGTGGCCCAGATGACCCGAACTCGGTGCGCGATGCGGTGATACGCGTAATAGAGGACGTCGATTCCGAGCAGCAGGATCACCCAGGTGTACCAGGCCGTCGGCGAGAGGTGCCACGGAGCGAGGTACACCCATATTGCGGAATAGCCGATCAGCGCCAGCACTTTCCAGAAGGTGCTCGTTGCGATCGACACGAGTCCGAGCAGAACGCTGGTTCTGGCGTCGACGCTTCGGTAGCCGCCTTCCGCGGGTCGTGCGCGTCCGTCGGCGTCGTCGGGATGATCCTCGAGAGCGCGGGCCGCGAACCATTCGATTGCCAGGAAGATGACAAACGCGGGGATTGCGAGCGTGACTGGATCATGGAGCGGTTCGAGAAGTGACTTCCATGATTCGAGAAGGGTTTCCCACACGCGATTTGTCCTGTTCTCTAGCTTCGATCGTTACATCATGCATCAAAATGTAACGTCACGGAACCCTTTGCGGCGAAGAACTCGCAGGTTTGTTGCGACTATTCATAGAACGATGGTAGGAATTGCCGGTGCATATCACCGCGAAGGTGGACTACGCCGTGCGGACTCTGGTCGAGCTCGCGGCAGTTGGTCCTGACCCGGCCAAGGCCGAGTTTCTCGCCAAATCCCAGGTCATACCCCACAAGTTCCTGGAAGCGGTGCTCTCGGACCTGCGGCGCGGCGGCTTGGTCAACAGCCGTCGAGGCCCGGACGGGGGATACTGGCTCGCTCGGTCCGCGGACGAGATCACGATTGCAGACGTCATACGAGCCGTCGAAGGACCGCTTGCTTCGATTCGGGGTCAGCGACCGGAAGACGTCGACTACGGGGGGCCGGCGACGCCCCTCAAGGAGGTGTGGATTGCAGTGCGCGTCAACCTCCGTGCTGTGCTCGAAAATGTCACACTCACCGATGTTGCAGGTGGAGAGTTGCCCGAGTTCATTCACGAACTGACGGCAGATCCCGAGGCGTGGAATCGGCGCTGATACAGCCCGGTTTCAGTGTGCCCGTCGACGTGGAACAGTCATAGGAGCAGTGTTCGCAGTGTTGCCTCCCGCGGATTTTGCGTCGTACATCAGATGATCGGCCGCAACGATTGCTCGGGAGAACTCGTTGTAGTCGAACTCTTCCTGATGCGGGATGAAAGGTAGCGTCGCTGCTCCGACGCTGACCGTGGCCAAGGGGTCGTCGGAAGCGTTCACGACGGCTTTGGGCAGTGTCGCGATTCTTTTGCGAAGTCCGTACGGGGTGCCGATCATCACAACGGTGAACTCCTCGCCGCCGGTGCGCGCGGCGTAGCCGAAACCGTTCACATGCTCCTGCAGGCGCGTTCCGGTCCGGATGATGACGGCGTCACCGACTTCGTGACCGAAGGTGTCGTTCACAGCCTTGAACTTGTCGATGTCGACGACGGCAACAGCAATGTCGGCACGATTTGCCGACGCGACCGACCAGATGCGCTCCGACATGTCCCACAGCCCTCGCCGGTTCAGCAGTCCGGTGAGTGCATCCACCTTGGATCCCGTTGCGCGCGAGAGTAATTGCCGCCAGGTGAATTGAATGGTGGCCGGAATGAAGATCACGGCACACAGTACGACGTCGGTGCGTGCAATCACGCTGGTTGCCGAGTAGTCGCCGTTCGTCAGGCCGAGCACGGTCAGGGCGATGACAAACGTCGTGGCAAAGGCGAGGTGGAATGCCAGCCAGCGGCGGTCGAGAAAATAGGTGAAGTAGGCGCCGGTGGCGACAAAGAGTGCCGCGCCGAAAAGGGCGGCGTTATGGCTGGTGAAGGTGATGAGAATCGAGGCAGTTCCGAGATCCGCCCACAGACCGTAGAGCTTGAGCATGCGTGAACCTCTGATTCGGCCGACAAACCAGAGAATCGTGGGGATCAGGTTGACGGTCGCAATGCCGACGAGCCAACTGCGCGCAAACGGTCCGTCCGGTCCCTCTCCGCTGAGGAGAAACAGGAACGCCACGATCGAGAAATTGAGTGAGCAGAATCCGATGGTGAGACGGACGAGACGTAGTACGGAGCCTCGTCCGGACTTCGATCCCCACAGCATTACCGTGGACGAAACCGGCCAGGTATGCAGGAGCGGGTCCATCAGATTCCTTCGCCGAGCACATTGCGGTTAATTCACCGCAAAGTATGTCAGGCCATGTTGATTCACGCGTCAGCTTGGCAGTGGGCGTCACGCCGTGGAGCTGCTCACAACTCTCTCTGTCGTGCTGTTCAGGCATTTGCCGTGCGTGAGTGTGAGGTACGCCTCGAGTTTCCGCGTTGTGTGTTCGATCGCACAATATTGCAGAGCTCTGCAAAGTTGCAGAGCTCTGCAAGTTGGGTACCGTGTTGGAGTGATCATCGAACAAGGCCTTCGCGACCGCAAGAAGGCAGCAACCCGTGCCGCACTCAGTGGCGCGGCAGCACGGCTCGCTCGTGCGCTGGGGATCGAATGCGTCACCGCTGACGCGATCGCCTCCGAGGCCGGAGTGTCGACGAGGACGTTCCACAACTACTTCTCCAGCAAGGAGGAGGCAGTGCTCGCCAGTTTCGAGGAATCGGTGAACCTGTGGATCGAGGCGCTTGCGTCGCGGCCCGCGGACGAACCAATTCTCGACGTCCTCGAAGAACTTGTGGTCGAAATCGTGAACGACTCAGGTCCGAGTGGGAGTGAGAAGGCAAGTATCTGGCTGCTGTCGGATTCGAGTCCCGCGCTCTACCGGGATGCCGCAGACATGCATCAGCGGATCAACCGTGCAGTCGTTCAGGCATTGGCGGAACGCACCGGTACCGACGCCGAGAAGGACCTGTACCCGACGCTCCTCCTCGGAGCGGTGGGAGGAGCCGCTAAATCGGTGATCGACGTCTGGACTGGCGGAAAGTCGGAGGCTTCCAGTCCGGAAGAGTTGGTTCACGACGCTTTTCGGCAGATTCGTGCCGGATTGCCCGCGCCGACGCCCGTCCCTGAGGTGTCGCGTCCCTGAGATGTCCCGTCTCTGAGCCCCATACGTAATACCTGTCCACGTACACGCACCGAAACAGCAAGGAGCCCGTCGTGGCCACCTATCTTTATCGGATCGGCAAGTTCGCCTACCGGCGAAAAGGCGCGGTCCTCAGCGTTTGGCTGATAATCCTGGTCCTGATGGGCGTCGGGGCAGCCACTCTGTCCGGCCCCACCAAGGATTCGTTCTCCATTCCGGGAACCCCGGCACAGCAGGCGCAAGACCTGATGGCGGAGCGTTTTCCCGACGCGCCCAACCCGATGGATTCGCTGAGCGCGCGATACGTAGTGCAAGCTCCGGCGGGCACGACGCTGGCCGATCCGGCGAACGTCAAGGCCATGGACGACATGCTCGCGAGTATTCGTGGCATCGACAAGGTCGCCGACTCCGCCAAGGTGGACCCGGCGACTGCCACTCCGGAACAGGCCGCGAAGGCGTTGGTCAATCCGGTTACCGGCAACGACTCCATGGTTGCGATGTTCAAGGAAAAGGCTGCTGCGGCTGGAACTTCCGAGACGCAGGCCGTGGACGACGCGCGCGCGTTGTCGCCGCTCAGTGCCGACGGCACGGTCGGGTACGTCGAGGTTCCGTTCAGCGGTGACTTCGCCGATCTCGATCAGGCGTTGCGTGATTCGATCAACTCCGCAGCCGATGTCGGTCGGGCCGAGGGGCTCAACGTCCAGGTCAGTGGTTCTGCTGCTCAGGAAGCGGAGATGCCCGGTGGTGTCACCGAGCTGATCGGTATCGCCGTTGCCGCTGTCGTTCTGGCCATCACGTTCGGTTCGCTTGTGGCCGCGGGGCTTCCGCTCCTCACCGCGATCATCGGTATCGCTATCGGCAGCCTTGGAATCACGGTTGCCACCGGATTCATGGATCTCAGTTCGATGACTCCGACGCTGGCGATCATGATCGGTCTGGCCGTGGCGATCGACTACTCGCTGTTCATCATGTCCAGGTTCAGGCATGAGCTCACCCTCACCGACAACCGTGCCGAAGCAGCAGGTCGCGCCGTCGGAACCGCCGGTTCCGCAGTGGTATTCGCCGGTTTGACAGTCATCATCGCGCTCGTTGCCTTGCGTGTCGTCGGTATCCCGTTCCTCTCGGACATGGGTGCGGCAGCGGCCTTCACGGTGCTGATCGCGGTCCTGATCGCATTGACCTTGCTGCCCGCAATCCTGGGTATGTTCGGGCGCAAGGCTTTTGCCGGCAAGATTCCCTTCCTCAGCAAGCGTGCGGAGGAGTCCGAAAACGATGATTCAGGCAAGCCGAAGCTGGCTCTGCGCTTCATCACCGCCGTCGTTCGTCGTCCACTCGTGCCGCTGATCGGTGGAGTAGTTCTTCTGGGCGCATTGGCTCTGCCCGCAACGGGATTGAGCCTGGCATTGCCGTCGGAGGCCACCGGTGACCCGGCGACCAGTGCGCGTCAGGCGTACGACCTGATCGACGAGGGCTTCGGCGACGGCCGCAACGGACCGCTGATCGCCGTTGTCGACGCCAAGGATGCCAGCGTCCCCGCCGGGGAGGCCTTTGCGGAGGTCGTCTCGACCATCTCGAGCTTCGGTGACGTCCAGAACGCACAGGTCGTCGGAGTCAACGAGGCCGGCAACACCGCGCAGGTACTGATCACTCCGAAGAGCGGACCGACCGATCCGGCCACGATGGATCTGGTGGGCAGCCTCCGCGGAGCAGAAGCGGGACTCAATGATTCGATCGGCGTCAGCTACGGCATCACCGGTCAGACCGCACTCGAAGGCGACGTCTCGGACACGCTGAAGGATGCATTGGTGCCCTACCTTGCCGTAGTGGTCGGCCTTGCATTCATTCTGTTGCTCTTGGTGTTCCGTTCGATCCTGGTTCCGCTGACCGCGACGCTCGGCTTCCTGCTCAGCGTGCTCGCGACATTCGGTGCGACGGTGGCGATCTTCCAGCACGGTTGGTTGGGCATCATCTCGAACCCGCAACCGCTCGTGAGTTTCATGCCGATCTTCCTGATCGGCGTGGTGTTCGGGTTGGCGATGGACTACCAGGTGTTCCTCGTGACGCGTATGCGTGAGGAGTACGTCCACGGTGCGAGCGCGAAGGAGGCCGTGACAATCGGCTTCAACCACGGTGCCCGCGTGGTCAGTGCGGCCGCGGTCATCATGATCTCCGTGTTCGGTGCCTTCATCGCAGAACCGAACTCGTTCATCAAGTCGATCGGATTCGCGCTCGCCGCGGCGGTGTTCTTCGACGCCTTCATCGTGCGCATGGTGATCATCCCGTCCGTCATGGCACTGCTCGGCGACAAGGCGTGGTGGCTGCCGAAGTGGCTGGACAAGATTCTGCCGAACGTCGACATCGAGGGTGAGAAGCTCAGCAAGGCCCTCCGTGACGAGAAGGAAGCGGAACTGCAGTCCGCATCTGCTTGATCTCTGCTGTGCGCCTTTATTAACCCCCCGCGGTTAATAAAGGCGCACAGCTGTTTTTGCGTATCGAAATATCCAGCGGCACATGTCGGCCAGGATTGGTAACCTTCGCTCACTATGCTGATCAGGCTGCTGCGCACTTATCTGACGCCGTACCGGGGTGAACTCACGGGCGTTGTCGTCCTGCAGTTTATTTCGACTATGGCGGCCCTTTACCTTCCGAGTCTCAACGCCGACATCATCGACAACGGCGTGACCAAAGGCGACACCGGCTACATCCTCTCCACCGGCGGGATGATGCTGATGGTCACGCTGACGCAGATCCTGTGCTCGGTGGGTGCCGTCTTCTTCGGAGCGCGAGTCGCCATGGGTGTCGGGCGCGATCTCCGAGCGTCGGTGTTGCATCAGGTCGGGACGTTCTCGGCCAGGGAGGTCGGGCACTTCGGTGCGCCTTCGCTGATCACCCGCAACACCAACGACGTCCAGCAAGTGCAGATGATGGTCGTGATGAGTTGCACCATCCTCGTCATGGCGCCGATCATGTGTATCGGCGGCATCATCATGGCTCTGCGCCAGGACCTGAATCTTTCCTGGATCCTCGGGATCAGCGTCCCGCTCCTCGTAGTCTCGATGGGTTTCCTGATTGCCCGGATGGTCCCCGGATTCCGGGTCATGCAGGGCCGCCTCGACGCCGTCAACCGTGTTCTTCGCGAACAGATCACGGGCATCCGCGTCGTCCGAGCGTTTGTACGGGAACCGTACGAGGTAGAGCGTTTCGGCGACGCCAACCGCGAACTGACGGAGACTGCACTCGGCGTCGGCCGCCTCATGGCACTGATGTTCCCGCTCGTGATGCTGATCAGCAATGTCACCAGCGTCGCGGTCATCTGGTTCGGTGGCCATCAGATCAACGAGGGCTCGATGCAGATCGGCTCGCTCACCGCGATGCTCAGTTACATCATGCAGATCCTGATGGCAGTCATGATGGCCACCTTCATGGCGGTGATGCTGCCGCGTGCGTCGGTGTGCGCCGAACGTATCTCCGAGGTACTCGACACCGATTCCTCGGTGATTCCGCCCGAGAATCCTGTCCTGGAGTTGAAGGACCCGGGCGTCGTCGAACTTCGTGGAGCTCAGTTCCAGTTCCCCGGAGCCGAGGAGCCAGTGTTGCGCGACATCACCTTCCGCGCCGAACCCGGCAAGACGACGGCGATCATCGGCGGCACCGGATCGGGAAAGACCACTCTGCTCAACCTGATTCCACGTTTGATCGACTCCACCTCCGGATCGGTATCGGTGGGCGGCGTCGACGTCCGCGACATCGACACTGAGCTGCTCTGCTCGGTGATCGGTCTGGTCCCGCAGAAGCCGTATCTGTTCTCCGGCACTGTCGCCACCAATCTCCGCTACGGAAACCCCGAAGCTACCGACGAATGGCTGTGGGAGTGCCTCGAGATCGCCCAAGCTGCCGACTTCGTCCGCGCCATGCCAGAAGGCCTGGACACACCGGTGGCACAAGGCGGTACGACGGTATCGGGCGGTCAGCGTCAGAGACTCGCCATCGCCAGAGCGTTGGTGCGTAAGCCACAGATCTATCTGTTCGACGATTCCTTCTCGGCACTCGACCTCACTACTGATGCACGGCTGCGTGCGGCGCTCCGGCCGGTCACGCAAGACGCCTGCATAGTCGTTGTCGCGCAGCGTATCTCCACTATCGTCGAGGCCGATCAGATCATCGTGCTCGACGACGGCGCCATCGTGGGGATCGGCACGCACGACGAACTCGTGGTCAGTTGTCCCACCTACGGCGAAATCGTCGCCTCTCAGCTAGCCGTACAGGACGCATCATGAGTAATCGACCGACTTCCTCGCCTCCCATCGGCCCGCCCGGCGGCGGCGATCCCACCAAGAAGGCCATGAACTTCGGCCCTTCGCTCAAGCGTCTCCTCGGTCGCTTGAGCCCGGACAAGCCGATCGTCATCCTGATCTTCGCTTTGGTGACGGCAAGCGTCGTACTTTCCTCGATCGCGCCGAAGATCCTGGGAAACGCCACCAATCTGATCTTCGACGGCATCGTCAGTAAGCAACTCCAGCCGGGGACGACAAAGGAACAGGCTGTCGAAGGATTGCGCGCTTCGGGGCAGGGTCAACTCGCCGACATGGTGTCCGGCATGGCCGTTGTGCCCGGAACCGGAATCGATTTCGACGCGGTCGGCAAGGTCTTGATGATCGTGCTGCTGCTGTTCGTCTGCGCGTCGCTGTTCAGTTGGCTGCAGGCGTATCTGCTCAACATCGTTGTGCAACGGACCGTTCGCCGGCTGCGTGAGGACGTCGAACAGAAGATTCATCGACTTCCCTTGCGGTACTTCGATACCCATGCCCGCGGTGACGTACTCTCGCGCGTGACCAATGACATCGACAATGTCGCGCAGAGCTTGCAGCAGACGCTCAGCCAGTTGGTCATGTCGGTGATGACCGTCCTGGGCATTCTGGTGATGATGCTGTGGATCTCACCGTTGCTCGCCCTGATTGCAGTGGCAACTGTTCCGCTGTCGATCATGGTCACGGCGTTCATCACGAAACGTTCGCAGAAGCACTTCGTCGCGCAGTGGAAGAGCACCGGCGGAATCAATGCACAGGTCGAGGAAGCATTCAGCGGTCACGAGTTGGTCAAGGTGTTCGGCCGCCAGCACGAGGTCGAGGAGCGCTTCCGCAAGCAGAACGAGGATCTGTACGAGTCGAGCTTCAAGGCGCAGTTCATCTCCGGTCTGGTCATGCCGGCCGTGATGTTCCTCGGCAACCTCAATTACGTTGCCATCGCAGTGGTGGGTGGTATGCGCGTCGCATCCGGAACGATGACGCTCGGCGACGTGCAGGCGTTCATCCAGTACTCGCGTCAGTTCACCCAGCCGCTCACGCAGATCGCGTCGATGACAAATCTGCTGCAGTCCGGTGTCGCTTCGGCCGAGCGTGTTTTTGCGCTGCTCGACCAAGACGAGCAGTCGGAGGACCCGAAGGGCGCGAAGTCGCCCACGGTTGACAAGGGCCGCGTCAAGTTCGAGAACGTCACCTTCAGTTACAAGCCGGAACAGCCGCTGATCGAGGACTTGTCCCTGACCGCCGAGCCCGGCCAGATGGTTGCGATCGTCGGCCCCACCGGGGCAGGCAAGACCACCCTCGTCAACCTCATCCTGCGGTTCTACGAACTCAATTCGGGCCGAATCACTTTGGACGGTATCGATATCGCCGACATGACGCGAGACGATCTACGTTCACGCATCGGTATGGTTCTGCAGGACGCGTGGCTGTTCGGTGGAACCATCCGCGAGAACATCGCGTACGGCAAGCCCGGTGCCACCGACGAGGAGATTCGTCGCGCGGCCGAGATGAGTTACGTCGACAAGTTCGTGCACTCTCTGCCTGAGGGTTACGACACGGTCATCGACGAGGAAGGCAGCAACGTCAGTGCCGGCGAGAAGCAGCTCATCACCATCGCCCGCGCCTTCATCTCGCAGCCGTCTATTCTGATCCTCGACGAGGCGACCAGTTCGGTGGACACACGCACCGAACTACTGGTCCAGAGCGCCACCGCGGTTTTGCGCAGTGACCGCACCAGTTTTGTCATCGCGCACCGTCTTTCGACAATTCGTGATGCGAACCTGATCGTGGTGATGGAGGAAGGCCGGATCGTGGAGCAGGGGAGCCATGACGCCCTGCTCGAATCCCGCGGCGCGTACTTCCGTCTGTACAACAGCCAATTCGTGGGCGCGGAGATCTAGTTCCTCGTTCCAGTCCCTGAGATTGACCTTCAGGTGGAGAGAGACTTACCGAGTTTGTGGTACTCGGGCGGTGGAGCGAAGGGACTGTTGGGATCCGTGGGCCTGTTTGCGTAGCTTGCGGCTTCGGGTTCCAGCGCGCATCTCTTCGCAGAGCTGTTCGTAACCCTTGGTTACTTCGTCCCACCTGTATGTGGCAGCCGCATGTGCGCGTGCCCGGAGACCGCGTTCTGCGGCGGCGGTCGGATCGGATTCAGTTTCCTCGAGTGCTGCGCTGAGTTGGGTCAGTCCGTTGAAGAAGACTCCGTTGTCTCCCAGCACTTCACGGTTGAAGTTGACGTCCCAGGCGATGACATTCGCACCGGCCCCCATTGCTCGCAGTAGTGACGGATTGGTGCCGCCGACCGTGTGCCCGTGTAGGTAACTTGCAGCTCCCGCGTACAGCGTGTCGAGGAGGTCCTGATCCCAGACGCCGCCCAGTTGGCGTATGCGGGAATCCGACGCGGCGAGCTCGTTGACTCGTTTCTCGTGTTCACTTTCGTACGGAACGGAGCCGACAACGATCAAGGGCAACTGTGCGTCGCTTTGTAGATAACCCTCGATGATCCTGTCCACTTGATTCTCGGGCTCGAGGCGGGCAACGACCAGATGGTAGCCGTGCTCGGTCAGATCGAGCTCCGACAGACGACTCAGATCGGTGGAGTCACGGATTGGTGCTCCGTAAGGCAGGAACATGCTCGGGGTGTCATATCGCTCGCGATAATAGTCCGCAATTCCCTCGGCATCGGAGATCAATTCGTCAGCAAGCCAGACGGATACACGCTCATTTACCAGGTAGTACCGGCGGCCGACAGGGCCCCACTTTCCGCGCTTCCATTCCAACCCGTCGACGTGCACGGCTACCGGGATGCGAGCTGCGCGGATTGCGGGTAGCAGTGGTGCATTGGCAGCGTTGAAAACGATCGCCGCATCGCACCGGTGACGAAGGAGATGCCCGACTGATAGTGCTGTGTGGCTCAAGGTCTCCAGGATGGGGTGTTTCAAAGCGGGTAGCGGTACCCTTTCCATCCCGCGGTAGCTCGGTGATCTGTTTTTGCCGCGGCAGTAGACCACTACTTCGTGGCCACCTTCGACAAGTCGTGAGCCGATCTCCTCGACAGCCGTTTCGAATCCGCCGTAGCGTGCGGGCACTCCCCGTGTCCCGATCATTGCGATTCGCATGAGCGAACCCCCCCTTGTTTGTTTGTGCTCGGGAATTGTCGGATGCGGCGTCCGATGCACGTGTCATGTCGTGCGCTGAATAGTCCGAGGATCCCGAGATTTGGAAAAGGCTATCAAAAATCGAAACCTTATCCAAGTAACAGACAACCTTCAGCAAATATTTTAGTGCAGTTAAATAGTACTATTCACAAGAATTGAGACAAATGGTTATTCATAAGCGAATAGTCTGTCTAATCTCGAAAATTCCGAATCTCCCGGTACCACTTGGGCAGCGCGGCGCACAGAAACAGGGCCGTGCCGATCAGGAGTAAGGCGTACGAAATGGCGAAGATCGACTGCCAGGCGAAGAGAACGAAGATGCCGCACAGGACGCCGTAGTCGGTGGGGATGACCAGAATTGATCGGAGGGTGGCACTGGTGCTGGTATCTGCCGGTGCAGGTGCGCGATCCGGGTGTGCGCGTCGCAACTGGTCGGTCAGGATCTGGACAAAGAAAAAGACGGATGCCACCAGTGTGAAACCGATGGGAATCAACAACAATCTGACATCTGTGACGTCGTAGTGGCGATACCAACCGATCAACACCGCGAGATGCAGTGCGGTGGTCTTGATGCTGTCGACCACATGATCGAGCCACTCACCAGCAGGCGTGCCGCCCCCGCGCAGGCGTGCGAGTTGACCGTCTGCCGAATCGAATGCGTAACCGACCAGCAGTCCAATGGCGATGAGGATGCCGACCCACCAATGTGGCTGTGCCAGTGCGATAGCCGCGATAGTGGCGGCACTGAAACCGGCGCTGATGAACGTCACTTTGTTAGGTGTCAGGCCGACTTGGTACGCGGCTGCTGCGATGACGCGTCCGATCTTTCTGTTGACGAACCGGGAATATGCGGGCGACCCCTTGGCGGGTGGCTTCTGCGCTCCTGCCAGTCGTCGCACGGTATCGGTGAACGACTCCTCCGGTAGTGAACTATTTTGGTGGACGGTCATTTTCGATTGCTCCTGATTGTCGCAGTAAAGGCCTCGGCGATGTCGGCGCGGTACCGTTCCGGCGAGAATCTGGTCAAGGCTTCGGTGCGCGCACCGATTGCCTGCTCGCGCGTGCTGCCCCAACTCTCGATCGTCGATTGGATTGCGTCCGCCAACGCAACAGCGTTTCCTGGCTCGACAAGGCGACCATTTCTGCCGTCTTCGATGATCTCGGTGAGGCCCTGAACTGCAGAGGCCAACACAGGTCTTGCAAAAAGCTGGGCTTCGACCGCAACATTGCCGAACGGTTCGGCTCTCGACGGCACCAGGGCAATATCTGCGGAATCCATTGTTTCCCATACCTGTTCGACCACGCCGAGGTATCGGATGCGGTCGCTGACATCCGAGGCAGCAGCGATACGGCTGAGATCGTCTTCGAACCACTCGTAGCCGGCAAAGACGCCTCCGACCAGATCGAGTGTCACATCCACCCCGCGTCGAACGAGGATTGCGAGTGCTTCGACCGCAACGTCTGTGCCCTTGCGTGGGGCGATGCGCCCGACCAAAACGAGTCGAATCGGCCCGGTCAGGCTCAGCCTGGGGGCAGTCGGCTCGGTACTCGGGCCGGCGACGCCGTTGTAGATCACGCGAATCCGGCGCCCCAGCGTCGGGATGTCACTCAGGATCAGTTCACGGCAGGCATTGCTGTTCGCGATGACCCGCTGCGACAACAACAGTTGGGCGCTCAGCCCCATTCGGATCGGCTTGGATGCAGTGTCTTCAGCTTCGTGCACATGGAAGATCACTGGGTAGCCGAGGAGCTTCGCGACCACGGCCAGCCAGGGGATGGTCACAGTGCTGACGTACACGACGTCGGGCGAGAAGCGTCGCAGCGTCCGCACGATGGACGGCGTCGAGCGGGCTGCCTCCACAGCAAGCGAGAGCAGGCCGGTCGGCGACATCTTCGACTTGCGCAGAACTGGTATCGGCATGATCACGGCGTCGGCGCCGGCTTCCTCCACACGTGCTGCCAACGGTCCAGGGGACCCCAGCATCACGGTCACGTCCCAGCCCGTAGTTGTCAGGGCAGTTACCGATTCCAGCACTATTCGGTCCGAGCCGTACAGTTCGGCACCCGGATGAGCTACGAGCGCGCGGTGGGCTGGCGCCCCGATGTAAGCCAAGTATTCCCCCCGGAATGTCCAACTCAGAGTCGACCGTCGGTGCCATCTGCCGCGAAAGCGGATGTAACCATATAGTTGCGGAAAGGCTAGTCTTCATCGTGAGGCAATGTCCACTTGGTCTCCGAAACTCGGAAGAAAGAGAAGAATGAGTGGAAAGCGTATGGAATCTCGCTCGTGCGAGATGGCTGCTGCTGATTGCGGGTGTATTGCTCGGGGCGATCGGTGGTGCGGTCTACTCGGGAACGATCACGGTTGATCACCGCTCGACTGCAGTCGTCTATTTTGCTGTCGACCGTGCCAAGACGGCGAGCGACTACACGGCGGGAAGCTCGTTCGCGCAGAGCGTCATGCCTTCGTTCGCTCAGATCGTGAAGTCACCGATCGTTCTCGATCCGGTGATCGAGGAACTTGACCTCCAGACAACGGCCCGGAACCTTGCCGGCCGGATCCAGGTGGACGTGCCGTCGAATACCACGGTGATGAACGTGACAGTCACAGACACGTCCAGTCTGCGCGCGGCGATGACGGCCAATGCGGTGATCCGACGCCTTGACGAAGCGGTCCGCACACTCTCGCCCCGCGGTGAAGAGGACAACCCCGCAATGAGAATGTCGTCGGTATCTCCCGCGGTTGCCTCAGAGAAGCAGTCGACCGTAAATCGGGCGATATTCGAATTGCTCGGCGCGCTGGGCGGTTTGCTTGTGGCAGTGGCGATCGTGGGAATCTGGGAATCGGTGACCAGACCTGTTCGGTCGGTGTCCGACGTTGAAAACGTGTCGTCGACTCCGGTACTTGCAGCCATCACATTCGACGGTAAACGGTCGGTGGCACCCGTCGACCCTCGTGGATCGGAGAGTGCTGCCGGGACCTTGGTGCTGCACACCAACATCGCAGCGGCGTGTGGGAAACGAGGGGGCGTGAAGTCAGTCGCCGTAGTTCCGGTGACTGCGAGCGACGACGCGCGGGCAGTCGCCGTCGACCTCGCGTTGGTCATGGCTCGGGCACGGGATCGAATTCTGTTGGTCGACGGCGATTTACGATCGGCCTCCGTAGCGGGCATGCTCGGCGCCGAATCGGCTCCTGGCCTCGCGGAGATCCTGGTGGGGTCAGCAGACTTCGGTCAGACGCTCCAGGTGAGGTCCGGGTTGGATTTTGTCGCCGCAGGCAGAGCTGAGGGAAATGCCGCGGAGTTGTTGGTGAGTACGCGACTGAAACCCTTTCTCAAGGTCGAGTCGATGCGCTACAAGATGCTCCTTGCGGTTGGTGGTGCAGCAATACCCGTAGCGGACGGTGCAACATTGGCCGCCGCTGCCGAGGTCACGGTTTTGGTGGCGCGGCGTGGGCAGACCACGCGTCGTGACCTCGCTGCGGCGGTCGACAGGCTGTCATCGGCGGGAGGAATTCTCGCCGGCGTTGTTCTTGTACAACGGCGCTCGGGACTTGCGCGAGTTCTGATGCGGAGTAGGAAACGACTTCAGGACGGTAGACGTTGATCGCCGTACGGCGGATGAGTTCTTCGGCCGGCGTCTCGGTAGGCGCGGATATGCGCGCGGCCGAGTTGCGGCCATTTCCTGGCGGACAGGTCAGGGGATTCGGCAGGCGACGGGGCGGCGAGCGCGGTATCAAGTGTCGCCGTGGTGAGGGGGCCCTGATAGAGGTGGATCCAGCCGGGCCCGACCTCGTCGGCCAGTGCCCGGGTTATTTCGGTATCCGGAACGAGCACGGGGCGTTCGAGTGAAAGCGCGAGCAGCAGTGCGCCCGAGTTGTGCATGTTTTGATACGGGAGGACAACCAATTGCGCTGCTGTGATTTCCAGCGCCAAGGTGCTGTCCTCGACATAGTCGAGGGCAGCAGTGATTCGGCTGCTTTTGCGCGCCGCAGATTCTACGACGGCACGGAGTTCGTCGGTGCTCGGCTTGCCGACGATACGCAGCCTTGCGCCGGTAGTGGTGACGTGGGCGAAGGACTCGAGCAGCGACTCGGTTCCTTTGTATGGTCGGATCAATCCGAACGAAATGACCCGGCCGGCAATGGGTTCAGATTTCAGGTATCCCGCAAACCAGTCGGCGTAGTCGCCGTGAGGAATGAGTACCCGTTCGGTTCCTGTTGGTACAGTGGACAATTCGTTGAGCACGATCCAGGTTCGGGTCTGTCGATCGCACCACCGCAAGAGCGCGGTCTCCGTGCGGCTACCGGTTTCGTGTGCACGAACATTGTGTGCCGTACGGACGATAGGTGTACCGGTGAGCCGCAGGCGCAGCATCAACAGGATGAATCGGACTTGGGCGGCCGCCCGCGCGAGGGCGCCGTCACGGCGGATCATTACTTCGGGCCAATGGATGTGCAAGATGTCGTAACTGCCGAAAAGAGCTGTTTGCCAACTGAAATACCGGACACTTGCGCCGCAAGTTCGAATCGAGTCGGCCAGTTGTACGACGTATGGGTTGGTCGTCTTGAATGGCCCGCGAGTGGACAGCAAGACTCTCAACGCGTCTTCGCCGGACTGGCCGTCGTTGCCGATTCGAGGTGTCATGCGACCGTATCCTAAACCTAGTGAATCCCTGGGTGCACTGGTGGTTCGCTGCAAACAAATTCGGGAGTGCTCGTGACCTCCAGGCATTTTCGGCCGGACGTCACGGTCACGCTGATCGTTCTCGTGTGGGCGATGTACACGATGCCACGGCTGGTGCAGTCGCTGATAGGGGTGAAACGGCGGGCGACGGTGGGTGACGCGTTGCCGATGAACCCGTTGGCAGTCAAGCTGGAAGTGCTGCTACTGCTGCTCGTATTTGCACTGTGTGCGTACGTCATTCTCCGTGGCACAGCGGCGTTGCCTACCGATAGGCGCATGCCGTTGGTCCTAATGCTTGCCCCATGGGTGTACGTGGTGGTCAGAGATCTGTACATCGATCATGTCCCGACGCGCGGCGGAATGCTCTATCCGGTACTGGTGGTCGCGATCTGGATCCTGCGGCCACAATTGAGGAAGCTCGCCGTGCTCGGGTACCTCGTTGTCCTGACGGCAGTGATGTGCATTGCGTTGGGGGTCTTCCTGCCGGAAAGTGGAATTTTCATTTCGAGTGCAGGTACCGCAGTGGCACCGACGAAGGAGATTTTGCCGCTCGGTATTTTGATCGGAATTTTCACCGACGGTAACAATCTCGGGCAGTACCTGGTTCTCGGTCTGCCGTCAGTGATGCTGATTCCACGTCGCGTGGTGCGTGCGGCGGGCGTCGCCGTAGTCCTGTTTGCGATCGTGTGGACGTCCTCGCGATCGTCGTTGGCCGCGGCTGCCCTCGCATGCGGCATGTGGGTGCTGATGACGGTCACACCGTCTGTGCTGCGCAGACCAATGTCCTGGGGGCTGGTGGGAGCGACCGGGGCGGTGATGATTTGGTGGCCGCTGTCCACTCCGGCAGACGATGCGTTGACCAACCGCGGTGCAATCTGGCGTCACAGTCTCGATGCCTGGGGGAACACGCCCTGGTTCGGTTCCGGATCGAATTGGTATTCAGTTCTGCCGCAACACGTCGGGAGCCTCGGCGGCTTTGCGTTCCACGGGCACAACCAGTTCGTACACACACTCGCAACGGGCGGATTGATCTTCCTGTTCCTCGTGGCGGCGATGTTCGTGACGATCGCATGGGCGGCATCGCAATGGAGTGCGCGTGGCATTTTCCAACCGGCAACGCTGTTGGTGGCTCTATTCGCTTCATCCACATTGGAAGTTTCGTTCGGGTTCGTCGACCGAGCATTTCTTCTTGCTGTGACCGTACTTCCGTTGATGTTCGCCGTGTTTGCCCCTCTCCCCGAGCATGGTTCGCGGCGTGGGCACACGAAGCCGCGGGTGGAGTCAACCGCCTAGTTGTGCACGCCGCCGGTCAGTGCCGGTGTGTCGGCGACTCAATTGCCAATCCCACGAGACGGCGGCGATCACCGCGAGCATCAGCCCGGTCGCGGCGCCGGTCAGCAGGATCAAGCCGCGGCGCGGCGTAGACGCGAATTCAGGTACGGGTGCCCGCGTGACGGTGAGCCCCAGCATGTCCGGCTGTTCTATTTGAATCATCCGCCCGGTGAGATCGGCCAGCTGCTCGGCGACGGCGTCGGCGATCTGTGCCGAGCCGTCGGCCGTGTTTGCCCGGACTGTGAATTGCATGGTGACGGTATCGGTCGGGATGGTGACTTCGATGTCGCGGGCCAGGGATTCGGCGGAGGTGTCGAGCCCTAGGCGCCCGATCACCGGTTCGAGGACGGCGGTGGACGTGGCGAGTGCGGCAAAGGAACGGGTGAGCGACAGCGCTTGGGGATAGCGATCACTTATCTGGCGCGGAGTGCCGACGACGCCGAGTTGCAGGGCTGCCTCAGATCTGGCGATGTAGGTGTGTGGCGTCAAGGCTATCGTGGAAAAGGCGACAGCCAGTGTCATCACCAATACCGTCATGAAAATGCGCCATCGGTTCTTGACGATAGTCAGGTAGTTCCACAGCGTCATAGTGCTCGCCGAATCTGTGGACACGAGCCTGCGGTCGTCTCGTCCGCCAGAGCCGAGCGGTGAATTTCGGTCGACAGGTTCCTTCGGAGGACGAGGAGGACGGCCAACGGCTCTTCTCGCGAAGTCGAGCATGGTGGTCAAATCGCTTCGGACAGTGGGAAAGAGCGTTGCGGAGAGGGTAGCTCCGACCAGGGCGGAGAATATGCCGGCTGCCAAGGACGCGGATGGTGCGACAAACAGGTGAGATCCGACAAATGCGAGCAGTCCGGCCGGTGCGCCGAACAGGAGGATCGCGCGCAAGGAGTTCCGCAGCAACATCATGCTGTCGACACCGGCCACGCGGTGCACGTGCCACAGGGTGACCAGCCAGTCCACGAGAAAGCCGATCGACGATGCTGCCGCGACTCCGACGGCGCCCCACGGGAGACCGGCAAGCGTGATCACGATGACCGCAGGTCGGAGAAACAGATACAGGCGCAACTGCGCGCCGGTCAGTCCATGAGACAGATAGACCCAGTAACAGATTTGGGCGACCGAGCGGAATACGCCACCGATTGCAAGGAGCGCGAAGATCGGGGCAACGGCAGGCCACTGTTCACCGAAGGCGACGGTGATCAGCGGCTCTGCGACGCCGGCGCTGACCGCGAGAACCGAAGCGGTGAAGTACCCGCCGATCAATTGTGCTCTGGCCAGGTACCGCCCGTAGATCACCGGGTTGTCCTGAACTTTGGACAGGATGGGGAGTGCGACGTTGGTGAGTGGGGCGTTGATCTGGTTGAGCGGAGTCATCAGCAGTTGGTATGCGCGGTTGTACAACCCGAGCGTAGTTGGCCCGTACATCGCGCCGATGGCAATGCTGTCGATGTTCTTGGTGGCATACCCGAGCAGTTGGGTGCCGAGTAGCCCGCCACCGAAACGGAAGAACCGTTTGATCGATACGCCTCGGCGTGGAAGCCCCGGGCGCCACCGACAGATCACGGCACTGAGAAACAGCGTGGCAACAGCAACCATGATCAACTGCGCGACAATCGCCCAGTATCCGGCGCCCGAAAGCGCAAGCACCACTGCTGTGCCGACTCCGATGGCATTTGCCAGAACATCAGTGGTGGACAGTGCTGTGAAGCGCAGACTGCGCATGAGTTCAGCGCGGAACTGGGTGGCCGCGCCGCTGACGATGAATACGCCGGCAACGGCAAAGACGATAGGTAGGAGCTCGGGCTTGTCGTAGATCCATACGATCAGTGGCGCCGCGGCCGAGACGACCACGCAACAGACGAACCCGATGCCGGTATTAGCCCAGAACAGGTTGGTCCGTTCAGCGTCGCTCAACTGCTTGGCCTGCACGGCGGCGAGTGAGAGGCCGAAGTCGCGGATCAGATCTGCAGCGCCCGTAATGGCGACGACCATCGCGACGATACCGAAGTCTTCCGGCGTCAGCAGCCGGGCCAACAGGATCAACGACGCGGTCTGAACGATGAATTTCACCGCCTGGAACGCAAGCGTGACGCCGCCGCCCCTTGCGGCCTTGTCCGCGAGGTTCATTGGTACTCAGGCGCCGATCGGACGGCGGTACTCGAGGTAGGTCCGGCCGAAGGCGCCCGCGACGATTCCCGCGCCCCGAGCGGCGATTCGGATACCGTGTGCGCGATTACGGGGGCTGCGACCCAACACGCCGAGCGTCGCGCGAGCGGTTCCGCCCGCCACTCGGGTCGCCCCGGCCAGTAGCAGCGCTCCGCGTAACCGAACGGTCTGCGCACTGCCCGAAATGAGTGCCAGTTCCGTACGAGCCCAAGAGTTTCCGATTCGATAGCGTCGACGTATTACCCAGTCGAGGGTGGCCCGTTCTGCTGGAACGACATCGGTCACCACTGCCTCGTCACACCACACCAGCGTGAAACCGGCTCCGGTGTATCGGCGCGTGAACAAGCTGTCGGATCCGCCGCTTGCGCTGAATCTTTCGTCGAACTGCAACGAAATCGAGCGGACCAGACGCAGATCGAGGAGCAGGTTGTTTGTCGCGGCCACACGCACTTCGGTGCCGGTGGGTAGGCGTCGGCGATCGAAGAAACCGCCGTCGGCGATCCAGGGGTCGAGTGGTGCCGCAAATGCCGACACGACCGGGCCGACAACTCCGCCGGCACCGGTGCGTATGCGGGTTTCGAGCAGTGCTGTCAGCCAGTCGGATGTGGGACGTTCGTCGTCGTCGATGAACACGAGGAGATCGACGTCGACTGATTCGGCGAGAGCGCGGTTGCGGGCGGCAGCGATACCGGGAGTCGGTTCGTGTACGTAGGTGACGCCGGTGCCGAACCGGTTTGCGGTCTCACGCGCACCACCAGCCGGATCGTTGTCGACGACAAGCACGGTTGGTGGTCGAATACCGTACCCGACGGATGCTTGATGGCAATGGTGCAGCAATTCGGGAAGCAACTCCATCAGGTCATCGGGGCGTCGGTATGTCAAAACGGCCACAACAGCCGATAGGTTGGACGCGTGATTTCCGGAAACAGAATCAATGGTCGAATTGTTACGTTCACTGCTGATCACCAGGAATATGATAGCGCTACATGTTTGCTGAAACGCGTCAATGGCGCAACGCTGGGGGAGAATGGAAGTTCTTCAATGTTGTGGAGTGCTCGCCCTAAACGGTCCCTTCGTGCAATGGGTCTTGCTTTTGCCGCACTGCTTGCGGCCGGTGGTTTGAACATAGGTTTGCCGGCGGAAGTCGAGGCTGCGGTGCCGACGACATTCGGATTACCTGCAGGAACACCGCTACGAGTGCACAACGGGGACCTGACGATTCGGACACCGGGCACGGTGATCGAAAATCTGGATATCCGTGGTTTTGTCCGGATCGAGGCCAGTAATGTGACGATCCGCCGGTCCATCATCCGCGGACGTAATCCGGGGCAAATCAATGAATCATTGATCGCGGCTTACGGAGACCATCGAAATTTCAGGATCGAGGACACGACACTGCGGCCGTCGACGCTGTCACCGTACGTCGACGGAATCAAGGGTCGAAACTTTTACGCCAGGCGACTCGACATCTCGGGCGTTGTCGACTCGGTGGTGATTTTCGGGGACAACGTCGATTTCGGTTACAGCTGGTTACACGACAATTTGCACTATTCGCCCTGGCCTAAGCAGTGGGACAACCAAACCCACGACGACAATGTGCAAATCGAGGGTGGCAGCAATATCTCCGTGCACAACAGTCGTTTGGAGGGTGCGTACAACGCCGCGGCGATGATCACGCAGAACTATGCGCGGGGTGTGAACATCCAGATCAACGACAACATTCTGTCCGGTGGTCAATGCACGATCAATGTCGATGAAAAGGGGAAGGGCGCGATCGGTCTGACGATCAAGAACAACAGGTTCGGGACGTCGGGAATCCGAGATTGTGCGATCCTCGCGCCCAAAACGTCCGTTGGTGACTGGCCGCGGAATGTGTGGCTTTCCACCGGCGCTCTCGTACGGGTTCGCAATCCCCGAAAAACGAAGTAGCCTGTGGATTGCTGACAGCGGGTTCGTCGGTGAACTCAGCGCATAACGGGGGGGAAGATTCCGGGTGCGTTCCTTATTGCAACCAGGAGTACGAATGATCGACATCGCCGGTATGCGCGCCGACGGATATCAGGATCACCGGAAGAAGTGGCGCGGTTTGGTCAACGCGTTCGTTTCGGTGGGGACAGTTCTAGCGGTGGTGGGATCGCTGGGCATCGGTACAGCAACTGCCGATACCGCGCCGACTGTCCCCACAATTCCGCGGACGGTGTCCGCGGATGCATTACCCACCGTTCAGGTGGACGGGGTCGTTTGGGCGCAGATCGTCGTAGGCAACACGGTGTACGTGACGGGGAAATTCGCCAACGCCAGGCCTGCTGGTGCGGCTCCGGGTACCAATCTCGTTCCGAGGTCGAACGCGCTGGCATACGACCTCGATACCGGCGAACTGAAGCCGTGGGCTCCGGCACTCAACGGTCAGGGGCGCGCCCTCGAAGCGTCCGCTGACGGCAAAACCGTCTTCGTTGGTGGGGATTTCACCAATGTCAGTGGTGTCAACCGGTATCGTCTCGCTGCTGTTGACGCGGATAACGGCACGGTGCTCAACATCTTCACTGCGGCACTTGACGCGGGTGTGCGCGCTCTCGAAGTCCAAGGCGACACGCTGTACGCCGGCGGAATCTTCAATACCGTTGGAGGACAAGCGCGTCAGCGGCTGGCGGCATTCAATGTCGCAACCGGTGCAGCTTTGCCGTGGGCGCCGAAGGCCAACGCCGAGGTAATGGCCATCACGGCACCACCAGGTAGCAACAAGGTAGTGGTCGGCGGTCGCTTCACGACGCTCAACGGTGCGAACAACGTCGGCGTCGGCTCTCTCGATGCCACATCTGGCGCCACTATCTCGTTTCCTACCAACACAGTTGTGCGGAATTCCGGTATCAACTCCGCGATTTACAGCCTCAGCAGCGATGCCGGCACCGTGTACGGGACCGGCTATTCGTACGGGTCGGGAAACCTGGAGAGCGTTTTCGCTTCCGATGTCGCGACCGGAAATCTACGCTGGGTCAGCGGCTGCCGAGGCGACACGTATTCCAACGTCACGATCGGCGACGTGATGTACGTAGCCGGACATCCACACGACTGCAGTCAAATCGGCGGCCTTCCGCAGACCGAACCGTGGAGTTACCAGTGGTCGTTGGCATTTCGTACGAATGCGTCCGGCCCGATCAATTCGAGTGGCAACTTCCTCGGCAAACCGGCACCGGAGTTGTTGCACTGGTTGCCGACATTGGCTCCCGGAACGTTCACGGGCCAGAAGCAGGCGGGTTGGTCGATCGCCGGAAACGATCGCTACATCGTCCTCGGTGGCGAGTTTCCGAAGGTCAACGGTGTGCCGCAGGAGGGGCTTGTTCGGTTCGCGATCAAGGATCAGGCGCCGAACAAGGAAGCGCCGAACGGTTACAACGAGTTGTTGCCTGCGATGACCGGAGTCGGTCCTGGTGCGGTCCGCGCGACGTGGACGGCGGCTTGGGACCGCGACAACAGTCACTTGACCTACGAATTGCTTCGAGGTGCCCAACTTTCGACTGCGACGGTGGCGGCTACGACCGCCAACGATGCGCAGTGGTGGAACCGGGGCCGGATGGGTGCCACGGATACCTCGGCGCCGCCGGGATCGACCCAGACGTACCGGGTTCGGGTCACGGACGCATTCGGCAACACCATGGTCGGGCCGACGGCGACAGCCACAGTGCCGGCCGGAATCGCGTCGCCGCCAAGTGCGTACCAGGAGTTGGTTGCCCGCGACGGCGCCGTCCATTACTGGCGTCTGGGGGAGGCATCGGGGACTCTCGCGTCGGATTGGGCCGGTGATGCCGATCTGACTCTCAAATCAGCCCAGCGCAATGTCGGTGGTGCGATCGTCGGTGATCCGAACCCTTCCACGTCGTTCACGGCCGGATCGAAGACGGGTGGGTCCGCACAGTTCGGGCCTCAGTCGTTCAGCGCCGAGGCGTGGTTCAACACGACCACCCGTTGGGGAGGGAAGATCATCGGTTTCGGCAGCGTGAACACCAACAACAGCGCCTCCAGCGATCGTCATGTGTACATGAGCAATTCGGGTCAGCTGTTACTCGGTGCGAACGCGAACGGATTCCGGACGGTGGCTAGTCCACGGTCATACAACGACGGCAAGTGGCATCACGTCGTCGGTGTACTGGGATCGACCGGGATGCGCCTGTATGTCGACGGTGAGCAGGTGGCAGAACGTGCCGACACCGTTCAAGCCGAGTACCGCACCGCGGGATATTGGCGGGTCGGCGGCGACAGTCTGGGAGGTTGGCCCTCGGCACCTCTCAGTTCCAACTTTTCAGGCGCGCTCGACGAGGTCGCGGTCTACAACTCGGCATTGAGTTCGGATGCAGTGCAGGCGCATTGGCAACGTGGCCAGGGCGTGGTAGCGAATCAGCCGCCGGTCGCGGCGTTCACGGAAACCGTGACGGATCTGGCAGTCGCCTTCGACGGCAGCACTTCGGCAGATCCGGACGGGACAATCGTTTCGTACGAGTGGAACTTCGGTGACGACGCGACAGGTGCCACTATTACAGGTGCCGACGCGAAGATCGACCATAGTTATGCTGTCGCCGGTACGTACGCCGTGACCTTGACCGTCGTGGACAATTCCGGCGCGAAAAGCACTGCAACACATCCGGTTACCGTCAAGGACGCGGTTGTTCCGGCTGACGGCGAGGTAGCCAAGGACAATTTCGACAGGGAAACGGTCTCGGGTCTCGGCGAAGCAGAGGTCGGTGGCGTCTGGTCGGTGACCGGTGGTGGAGCCAAAGCTTCAGTCGAGTCGGGTTCGGCCAAAGTTACAGTACCCGCTGGCCGTTCGGCGACTATGTTGTTGCCCGCGGTAGCGTCCGGTGATGTAGACGTGTCGCATTCGATGTGGCTCGAAGCGATGCCGACCGGCGGCGGCGCGTATCTGTCGACCGTGCTGCGGAGTGGGGCTTCCGGCGATTACCGTTCGCGGGTAAGGATTCTCGCTGACGGTTCGGTACAGGTGTCGTTGACCAAAGTGGTGGCGGGTACCGAAACGGTACTCGGTTCGGTCGTGACGTTGCCCGGCCTGACGTACACGGCAGGTAAGCATCTGCGGGTCCGTGCCCAGGTTCTCGGTGCGTCACCGTCTACCCTGCAGGTAAAGGTGTGGGACGAGGAAATGCCAGAGCCGGTGCAGTGGACCAGATCCGTCACCGATTCCACTCCGGAACTGCAAGCTCTGGGTTCGACGGGGTTGGCGGTGTACATTTCGGGATCGTCCACCGAGCCGGTAGTGGCCCGGTTCGACAACTTCGAGGTCGCTCGACCGGAGTAGACGTGCATACAACACCGCGCGCCCCTGTACTGCCAGGAGGCGCGCGGTGTTGTACTTCGGGGAGTTTGTCAGCGATATGCGACGCTGATGTTGCGAAATGACGCCTGGGCGTTGGCACCGGAATAGTTGCGTGCCAATGTGAAGTAACCCCCGAAAGCTGTGCGAGGCGCGCTGACCGTTGTCGGCTCCGGCTCCTGTCCTGAATCACACTCTGCAGTAACGGAATCTGGTTTCACGATGATCCGTAGCGTCAGCCATTGACCGACGACTGGTTTGTTCCCGGCCACGGACGACTGCAAAATGGAGAGTGCGTTGCCCTCCGGAATGCTGCGCAATTCCAGGTCACCGGTGGACCGCAGGACGACGAGCTGACCTTGGGTGGTTCCGGGCGAGACCGCGCCGAGTCGATAGGCGGAATCGTCGTCGCGTCCGATGACGACTGCCAGATGATCGGAGGCGAGCGGAGGCGCCGCGCCGAACTGCGCTTCGACGGTGATGACGTACGGGGCAGCGCGCACCGGGCACATCGATCCCATGGATATGGATTGGGGTGATGCGCCGGTTGCCAACAGAATCGAACCGTTCGGCCCCCATTCAGGTGCCGCAGACGATGAATTGTTACCCGCCAGGTCGCCTGGTGCGATCCGCCCGGTGGAAAAGGTGTCGTGCGGACTAGGTTCGGAGGGCCCGGCCACATAACTCCACGATGAGGACATGAACCCTCGGACCCCAGCCTCAGCAAGGTAGGGGAGTTGGGAGCGGCGGTTTACCGACCATGCGATTACCGGTTTGCCTGTCGCCACGGCGCCCTGGATCGAAGTTTGTTGCCGCTCGTTCTCCCTGCGGACGCCTGCGAAGATTCCGATTGCGTCTGATCCGCCTGCGGCCTCGTCGATTTCGGCACCGGTTGCATGTGAGCTGAAATAGGTGCAGATGGTCAGCCCTGCTTTGCGCGCAGCGGACTCGCCTTCTCTGGCAGTGAACGGTTGTGTGAAGACGGTGGTGCCGCCCAGCTGTTTCGCGGTGACAGCGCCGATCACGTCGGTGGTGGCTTCCGTGTCCTTGGATTCGACAAACAGAACAGCCCGCTTGCCGAGTCTTTCGAGCACCTCTGAGAATGTGGGAATCGGGTGCATCCCCCAGTCCGGACCTACCCAGCGGGTGAGATCGACGGGATGATTGCTCAGTTCGTCGTGAGTGACGTCCGCAATTGCGATGTTCTGACCGCTTGTTCGGCTCAACGTCGGGTCCTCATGACAGACGAGGATTCCGTCTCTGGTGCGGTGGACGGCGACGCTGATTGCCTCGGCGCCGCGGTCGGCGATTCGCGAATATGCGGCGAGCGTGTGCTCGGGTGCCTCGTCGCTTGCCCCCCGTTGCGCGATGAAATACCTACCGCGGGAGAGGAATTGGTGAGCCGGCGATTGGGCCGAGATGCTGGAATTACTGCAGGCACTCGTCGCCGATCCGCCCGCAAGGCCCAATCCGAGAAGTGTCGCAGCACGGAACACGCTGCGCCTGGACAGCGAGGTTTGCGCGACCACCTCGGCCGCCGTCAACGAGCGACGGCGATGACGTTCTGGGAATCGCTGTGGCCCACTTCGAATACGGCGGTGTCGATCCCGTCCTCCGGTACCTGGAACACGTAGACACCCTGTTGGTGGTCGCCAGGAGGAAGCAGTCCGCTGACCGGCGTGGCTGTGTCGGTCGCGCCGGGTGCCGCCGGCAGTCGGTTGCCGTAGTAGGCGTTGACGGTCAGACTGTCCAGCGAAATGTCCGTGGTGGACTTGTTCGCGAAGTCGAGCGTCACGCTCAAGCCGCTGCCCGCGATCTCACCTGGACCGTTGGCCGTGAGTTCGAGCGGTTCGGTAGTCACCGCGGTGACCTCTAGACCGTTGGCCAGTGGGCTCGGGTGGTCGACCGGCACTGGTGGCAGCGTGGAGATGTTCTCGGCGCGGTCTTCGGTGATACCCGGCGGCGGGGGCGTGCCCACGGTGACGCCTGGCGGCGTGACGCTGTCACCGTTCGATGTATCGGAAGCTGGGCTGGAACACCCCGTCAGCGCAGCTATCACCAGCAGTGCTGACACTCCGACCATCCGAGGCGCCGAGGCGGATTTGTGAATCACATGTGCTGTTCTCATCGATTGCTGCCTGCTTCGTGCTGTTTTCTGTGATTCATGCGCTACCGAGTCCCGGTTGGTCGCGATTTGACGGACTTTTCCAGAGCTGCGCGCAGCAGGGTGCTGGAGGTGTCGAGCGTGTAGGGGAAATAGACCACCTCGACGCCGACTGCGGCAAATTCCTGCTCCAGCGCAAGGCCTTTCGGTGTTCCTCGCCAGTCATCCCCCTTGAAGATCGCATCGAATCCCACGTCGCGCCAGGTGTCGATCTTGTGCGGCTTGGTTTCGGCGACAGCCTCGTCGACGCAGTTGATGCTCGCCACGATCGCGATCCGCTCGGCTAGCGGAATTACCGGGTCACGACCTTTGGCCAGGCGTGCCATCTCATCGGATACAACTCCTGCAATCAGGTAGTCGCATTGGCTCGCTGCGTGGCTGAGGATGTTGAGGTGCCCGATGTGGAACATGTCGTAGACGCCGGGTGCATAACCGATGCGACGTGTCATGGCCGCCTTCTTGCCTGAAGTTTGCTGTGGGTGCCAGCTAGCCGCTTTTTCATATATGTCCGGTTTCGGTGGTTGTGATCACTGGTTGATTGCTGAATTGAGTATGCTTGGTCTGTCTACCAGGTTGGACGTCAAGCTTCTCGATGTATGCTAGAGGATAGCGTCAGTGCAGCCCATGCGGGCAATTTGACCGCAACATTATTGCGGTTCGGGGGATGGCTGATTTCAGTGGAGGCTAAGTGTTTGCTCGACGGATAGCTGTCGTCGGTACGGGGTATGTGGGGCTGACGACGGGTGCGTGCCTGGCGTCACTCGGACATCATGTGATCTGCGCCGATGTCGACGAGGAGAAGATTCGGCGGTTGCAGGATGGGAAGGTGGACATCCTCGAGCCCGGCCTGTCGGAACTGGTGGCGGAAGGCCTTGCTGCCGGGCGTCTGGCATTCACTGTCGGCGCAGCAGTCGCAGTCGAACAACATGCGGAAGGCGTCGAGGTTGTATTCCTCTGTGTGCCAACGCCGATGGGCGTCGGCGGCGTTGCGGATCTGCGAGCTGTGGAGGCGGTACTGGACGAAATCCGCGATACGCTCCCGGCCGGTTGTGTGATCGTGAACAAATCCACCGTCCCAGTCGGCACCGCCGCGCGAACTGCGGAGTTGTTGGGTCGATCCGATGTCGCGGTCACCAGTAATCCAGAGTTTCTGCGAGAAGGCACCGCGGTTCGCGACTTCCTCAACCCCGATCGAATCGTCGTGGGTGGGGAGGCACAGGACGCGGCAGAACGCGTCGCGGCGCTTTACTCCAGGCTCGGCGCGCCGACTGTGCTCACCGATTCGGCCAGTGCCGAACTGGTGAAGTACGCGGCCAACGGATTTCTGGCGATGAAGTTGTCGTACGTCAACGCGGTGGCTGAACTGTGCGAGCGACTCGGTGCAGACATTCTGGATGTGACCGAAGGTATGAGCTACGACCGTAGGATCGGTCGTGAGTTTCTCAATCCTGGCCCAGGATGGGGTGGATCGTGTCTGCCGAAGGACACCCAAGCGTTGCTCCAGGTGGCAGATGCTGCTGATTTCGAGTTCCGTCTCATGCGGGCGTCGATCGATACCAATACCCGTCAACGTCAGCGGATGGTGGACAAGATTCGTTTGGCTGTGACGGGCAATCGAAACGGCTCACTCACCCGCACTCGCGTGGCACTGCTCGGTTTGACCTTCAAAGCCGGCACCAATGATCTTCGTGATTCTCCAGCCTTGATGATCGCCGCTCTACTGCGGCAGGCGGGCGCAGAGTTGGTCGGGTTCGATCCCGCACTCCCCACAGCGATATCGTATCCGGAACTGGAGGGTATCGAACTGGTCGCCGACGCGTATGCCGCAGTCGCACAAGCCGACGCCGCCGTGGTGCTGACCGAGTGGCCGGAGTTCCGCACGCTCGATTGGCCGCGGATCGCCGCAGCGATGGGCACTCCTCGAGTGATCGACACCCGAAATCTGCTCGACCGAGACGTCCTGACGCGAGCGGGTCTCACGTGGACCGGAGTGGGCCGACGACAACCTTCGGACATCACTGTTCTGGCGGCGCAGTAGAACTGTCGAAGGTGCTCGTCGCGAGCATGCCGCGGCGGCAGTATTCGCAGTTATGACAGGATTGGCACGTGAATTCTGCAGTACAGCCTCAGTCTGACGCGTCTCCTTCGAAGCGTCCCGAGTCGATCTTCACGATAGGGACCAGGCTCGAGGACCGGCTCGGACGAACCGGCACCATCCACACACCGCACGGCGATATCGCGACTCCGTCGTTCGTGGCCGTCGGAACCAAGGCCACGGTCAAGGCCGTGCTGCCGGAGTCCATGAAGGAACTCGGTGCGCAGTCGTTGCTCGCTAATGCGTACCACCTGTACCTGCAGCCGGGACCCGACATCGTCGACGAGGCCGGCGGGCTGGGCAAGTTCATGAACTGGGACGGGCCCACCTTCACCGACAGCGGCGGCTTCCAGGTGATGTCCCTTGGCGTCGGGTTCAAGAAGGTGCTCGCGATGGAAGCCGTCGGCGTGCAGTCCGACGACGTCATCGCAAAGGGCAAGGAGCGTCTCGCGACGGTCGACGACGAGGGCGTGACGTTCAAATCGCACCTCGACGGCAGCAAGCATCGGTTCACCCCCGAGGTGTCGATGCAGATTCAGCATCAGCTGGGTGCCGACATCATGTTCGCGTTCGACGAGCTCACCACGTTGCTCAACACCCGCGGCTATCAGGAGCGATCGGTCGAGCGCACGCAGGCCTGGGCGATCCGCTGCATCAACGAGCACGAGAAGCTCACGGCCGAACGCGCCGACAAGCCCTATCAGGCTCTCTTCGGCGTGATCCAAGGCGCGCAGTACGAAGATCTGCGTCGTCAAGCCTGCCGCGGACTCGAGTCGATCGAAGGCGAGAACGGATACGGCTTCGACGGCTACGGCATCGGCGGCGCCCTCGAGAAGCAGAACCTCGGCACAATTGTGCGTTGGTGTAACGAGGAACTACCCGAGAACAAGCCGCGTCATATGCTCGGCATCAGTGAACCGGACGACTTCTTCGTCGCAATCGAGAACGGCGCGGACACTTTCGACTGCGTCAATCCGTCGCGTGTTGCTCGCAATGCCGCGATCTACGTCCGCTCCGGCCGGTTCAACATCAATACCAGCCGATTCCGTCGTGACTTCACGCCTATCGACGACGAGTGCGACTGCTACACCTGCGCCAATTACACCCGCGCGTACATCCATCACCTGTTCAAGGCGAAGGAAATGCTCGCGTCGACGCTGTGCACCATCCACAACGAGCGATTCACCGTGAAGTTGGTCGACGACATCCGAGCCAGCATCGAAGGCGGATACTTCCACGACTTCAAAGCGGACATGCTCGGAAAGTTCTATGCGGCGAAGACGCCGGCACCTCAGACGTAGGTCGGTTCGCGCTTCTTCACGTAGGCGATGACGCGGTAGGTGATCGGCATGACCAGAACCTCGACAAGCGTCTTCCACAGGAAGCCGACCAGCACGTAGTTGATGAAGTCTTCCCACGTACTGATGCCGATGACACCGGCTGCGATGGAACAGAAGATGAGGGTGTCGGCGAATTCGCCGACGACGGTCGAGCCGATCAGCCGCGCCCACAGGTGCTTCTCCTGCATGCGCTTTTTCATCATGACCAGGACCAGGGAGTTCAGCAGCTGGCCGACGAGGTAGGCGGCCAATCCTGCGACCAGCAGCCGGGGAATGACGCCGACCACGGTTTCGAGGGCGGCCTGGTTCTCGTAGAACTCTGCCGACGGGAGTTGCACAGCGATCCAGAAGCATGCGGCGGCAAGAATCAGTGCGCCGAAGCCCAGGTAGATCGCGCGTCGGGTCGCTTTGAAGCCGTACACCTCGCTGAGTACGTCACCGAGGACGTAGGCAAGCGGGAACAAGAAGAATCCACCATCGGTGATGATGGGCAGAATCTGCAAGGGACCGAGCGAGAAGTCGGAATCCGCAAAGAAGGCGACCCCCTTTGTCGCCGCCACGTTCGAGATCAGCAGCGTTGCGGTGAAGAGCGCGACGATCGTCGGGTAATAACCCCGGCTGACGTGCGCAAATTTGGTTTCGTGGGTCGATTCGTCTTGCTGATCCTGAGCTGTCACGTCCGTCATCCAAGCACCACAAGGCGCTCGGATGCGAGTTGGCGACCGTCCAGTTGCGCAGAACACACCGAAGGCCCTCCGGTTTCACGTGGAACCGCAGGGCCTTCGGTGATGCAAACGAACTGATCAGGCAGCTACATGGCCGCCGGTCAGCACGCGGTATGCGTAGGTACTGGCGATCAGCGCGACGGGCGCCGTCACGAGAAGACCGATTCCGCACAGCAGTGCGCCGATGATGTTGATACCGATCAGAGCGAGCGCCAGCAGGATCAACGTTCCGACGTTCGACGAGGTCAACGCGTAGCTCGATTTGATGCCCGAAATCGCATCCTGATTCTTGTCCACGATGAAGGTCAGCGTGTAGTAGAGCAGGAACGCCGCGATGATGCCGGGAATGATGCACAGAACCAAACCGACATAGGTGGCGACGGCGACAAGGAAACCGCCGAGAACAACTGCACCGATGTTCGTGAATTGGAAGAAGGTGCCGAAAGCCGGCTTGATTCCGTCCAATTCGCTCAACGCTCCACGAAGGAATGCGGCTTGGATGATGTAGCCGACGATTGCGGTGACCAATCCACCCACGATCGACAGCGCGCTGAATTCGGTATTGGTGTAGTCGAAGCCGTTGAAAGCACCCTGGATGAGTCCGGCGATCAGAAAAGCGATGATCGAGATCCCGATCCAGACCAGTGCGTTGTCTTTGAACTTGTTCCAGCCGTAGGAAATTGCCGCACCCACAGAAAGCTGGGGGGCGCCGAAGCCTGCGCCGTAGTCATTCGGGGGCGGAGGCGGGAAGTTGCCACCACCGGGAGGAGGCGGGTACCCACCGGGAGGCGGGTAGTTTCCGCCGGGAGGGGGATAGACGCTTGC